>PNAZ01000058.1:1244-39343 GCA_003169655.1 Chloroflexota bacterium | reverse complement strand
GATCGCGGTGATCTCGTCTACCTGGTCCGCGACCTCCAGGATGCAGACGCCATCCCTCGCGCTTGACAGGCCCGAGTCGTCGGTCCCATCGTCAGGCGTCAGGATGAACGCACGAACATGACCATCCGGGGCACCCTCGGCCGCGCCGCTGCACCGGTCATCCTGCCTCCCGATGCCCCGACCCCGGGCCTCGACCGGACCCCGGGCCTCGACCGCGCCCCGCCAGGCCGCTCGCCGCTCCGGCGGGAGGGGCCGGCCAAGCTGACCGGCACCGCCCTGTACACCGACGACCTCGTCTTTCCCGGGGCGTGGTACGGCCACACGATCCGCTCGACCGAGGCCCGCGCCCGGCTCCTTGGCGTGGAGCTCGATCCGGCCTTCGACTGGTCGCGGGTGGTGGTGGTGACCGCCGCCGACATCCCCGGCCCGAACATCGTCAACTTGATCCAGGACGACCAGCCGATCCTGGCTTTCGGCGAGATCCGCCACCACGCCGAGCCGGTGGCCCTGGTCGCCGCCCCCGACCGGGCCCTCCTGCGCGAGGCGGCGGCCCACGTCACGCTGCGGACCGAGCCGCTCGTACCGGTCCTTGACCCGCTCGCCAGCGGGCAGGTCTTCGCCCACTACGAGCTGTCGACCGGCGACGTCGCCGCGGGCTTTGCCGAGGCGAGCCTGGTGATCGAGGGCGAGTACCGGGTCGGCCACCAGGAGCAGCTGTACATCGAGAACAACGCGATGATCGCCGTCCCCCGGGACGATGGCGGCGTGACGGTCCACGGCTCGCTGCAGTGCCCGTACTACGTCCACAAGGCGCTCCGCCGCTCGCTCCTCCTGACCGACGCCCAGGCCCAGGTGATCCAGGCCGAGACCGGCGGCGGCTTCGGTGGCAAGGAGGAGTACCCCTCGATCCTGGCCCTCCACGCCGCGCTCCTGGCGCGGGCCTGCGAACGGCCGGTCCGGATGATCTACGACCGCCACGAGGACCTGGCCGCGACCACCAAGCGCCACCCGGCGATCGTCACCTACCGGAGCGGCGTGTCGGCCGACGGCCGGCTGGTCGCCCAGGACATCGAGATCGTGATGGACGCCGGGGCCTACTGCACGCTCAGCCCGGTCGTCCTCTCGCGCGGTACGCTCCATTCGGGCGGGCCATATGCCTGCCCCAACGTCCGGATCCGCTCGCGCGCCGTGGCCACGAATACGCCGCCGAACGGTGCGTTCCGCGGCTTTGGCGCGCCGCAGACCGAGTTCGCGGCCGAGATGCAGGTCAACCGGATCGCCGAGGCCCTGGCGGTCTCACCGCTCGAGCTCCGCCGGCGCTGGCTGTACCGGCCGGGCGACACGACGCCCACTGGCCAGGTCCTGCGCGAGAGTGTGGCCGCCGAGGAGGTCCTCGATCGGGCCGCGGAGGCCGCCGAGTTCGAGCGGGTCAGGGCCCGAACGGCCGCTGCCCGGACCGAGCCTGGTCACGTCACCGGCCACAGCACCCACAGGATCGGACATGGCATCGGTCTCGCGCTGGCCTGGCACGGTGCCGGCTTCACCGGGTCGGGCGAGGTCCACCTCGCCTCGGTCGCCTCGGTCGAGCTGACCGCCGACGGCCGGATCGTGATCCTGACCGGCTCGACCGAGATGGGCCAGGGGACCAAGACGATCTTCCCCCAGCTCGCCGCCGAGGCGCTTGGCGTGCCGATCGAGGCGGTCGACTTCGCGCCGCAGGACACGGCCCTCGTCCCGGACAGTGGCCCGACCGTCGCCTCGCGGACCGCGATGGTCGTCGGCGGCCTGGTGATCGGTGCCTGCCGCCGGCTGCGGGCCGTGGTTGAGGAACGCAGTGGCGGACCCTTCGCCGGGACGTACCCGGCCGACGCCCGGGCCCATGGCCCGACCCGGATCGACGAGCACTTCGAACCGTACCCTGGGGTCGAGTTCGACGACACCACCTACCGCGGCGATGCCTACCCGGCCTTCGGCTGGGCGTCGGCGATCGCCGAGGTCGATGTCGACCTCGACACCGGCGAGGTGGCGGTCCGGAGCGTGGTCGCCGCCGACGACGTGGGCCGGGTGATCCACCCGGTCCTGGCAGAGGGCCAGGTCGAGGGCGGGACGCTGCAGGCTGTTGGCTACGCCACGATCGAGGAGGTCAAGCTGCACGACGGCCGCTACCTGAACGACCGCCTGGCGACGTACCTGATCCCCACCGCGCTCGACGCGCCCCGGATCGAGACGATCCTGGTCGAGGCGCCCTTCAGCGGCGCGCCGCACGGCGCCAAGGGGATCGGCGAGCTGCCGATGGACGTCGCTGCGCCCGCGGTGGTCGCCGCGATCCACGACGCGACCGGGGTCTGGATCCACGACCTGCCGGCCAGCCCGGAGCGGATCCTGGCGGCGATGAGTGCCAAGACCGCGGGCAAGACCGCCGGTGACGCGAGCGCCGGCGACAAGGCCGGCCCTCGATGACCGTCCGCTTCACGGTCAACGACGAGCCAGTCGAGGTCAATCTACCCGGCGTCCGGCGACTGCTCGACGTCCTGCGCGAGGACCTCGGCCTGACCGGCACGAAGGAAGGCTGTGGGGAAGGCGAGTGCGGCGCCTGCACCGTCCTCCTCGACGGTGCCGTCGTCGACTCCTGCCTGGTCCCGATCAGCCAGGTTGGCGGCCACGCGGTCCGGACCGTGGAGGGCCTCGCACCCCGGCAGCCGGATCGGGATCACCCGGCCGGCCCGGACGACCTGAACGTGCTCCAGCGTGCGTTCCTGGAGACCGGCGGTGCCCAGTGCGGGATCTGCACGCCCGGGATGCTGATGGCCGGCGAGGCGTTCCTCGCGTCGGGCCTGCCGGCCACCGACGAGGCGATCCGCGAGGCGATCGCCGGCAACCTCTGCCGCTGCACGGGGTACACCAAGATCATCGAGGCGATCGCGCTGGCGGCGAGCCGCCAGGCGGCGACCCGTCAGGAGGCGGGCCGGCCCGGCGCGGGCGAGCGCTCGTGATCGAGCCGCCGCTCGTCTCGCCCACCGGCCTTGACGAGGCCTACCGGCTGCTGGCTGAAGCGGTCCACCGCCCGGTCGCCGGCGGGACCGACGTCCTCGTCCAGCTGGCCGGCGAGCTCGGGCCGCCGCCGGAGCGACTCATCGACCTGTGGGGCCTCGACGAGCTGCGCGGGATCAGCCTCGACGGCGATGCCCTGACCCTCGGGGCCCTGACTACCTACACCGAGATCCGCCGCTCGGCCGTCTGCCGCGACCTCGTGCCGGCCCTGGTCGAAGCCTCGGCGACGATCGGCGCCGCCCAGATCCAGAATCGGGGCACGCTCGGCGGCAACGTCGCCAACGCCTCGCCGGCGGGCGACATGCTGCCCGTCCTGCTGGCCACCGATGCCGTGATCGTGGTCGGCTCTGTGCGCGGCGAGCGCGAGGTGCCCGCGCCCTCGTTCTGGACGGGCTATCGCCAGACGGCGCTGCAGCCCGACGAGATCGTCGTCCGGATCCGGATCCCGCTGATCGCCGATCGCCAGGTCCGCTTCCGCAAGATCGGCACCCGCCGCGCCCAGGCGATCAGCAAGGTGGTCCTGGCCCTCAGCTGGGTCGCCGAATCGCCGGGCGTGCAGTGGCGGATGGTCCGGCTCGGCCTGGGCTCGGTGGCCGAGCGCCCAATCCGGGCCACGGCAACCGAGGCGGTCCTCGACGGCCGGCTGCCCACATCGGATACCGCCGATACGGCATCTGTCAGGGTTGCCGCCGAGATCGAGCCGATCAATGATGTCCGCTCCACGGCCGACTACCGCCGGGCAGTGACCGCCCGGGTGCTCCATCGACTGATCCGTGAGGCCGGCGGCTGGTAGGTCCGGGACAGGGTCCCGAACGGGAGAGCATCGTTTGATCGAGCTGGGACCGAACCGCTACGGCAAATCGGCCATCCGGGTGGTCAAGGTCGTCCGCGGCCCGGACGGGCACCAGATTCGAGACCTGACCGTGGCGATCAGCCTCGAGGGCGACTTCGAGGCGGCCCACCTGAGCGACGACAACAGCCGGGTCGTGGCCACCGACACGATGAAGAACACGACCTATGCCCTGGCCCGCGATCACCTGACCGGGCCGGTCGAGCACTTCGCCCGCGTCCTCGCCGAGCATTTCGCGGCCTTTGAACAGGTCAGGCGTGCCACGGTCTCGATCAGCGAGCACGCCTGGACTCCGGTGCCGACGACTGCCGGCGCGGCCCGTGACGCCTTCGTCCGAACCGACGAGCTGACCCGGACGACCGTCGTCCAGGCCGAAGGCAGCGCGGTCACGATCCAGGCCGGTTTCGACGACCTGACCCTGATGAAAACGGCCCATTCGTCATTCGCCGGCTTCCCCCGGGACGAGTTCACGACCCTGGCCGAGACCGATGATCGGCTGATGGCCAGCAAGATCAGCGCAACCTGGCGCTACGGATCGACCGAGGTTGACTTCGACGCCGCGTTCGACGGGGTCTGCGCCACCCTCCTCGACGTCTTCGCCCAGCACCACAGCGCGTCGGTCCAGGCCACGATCTGGACGATCGGCGAGGCAGTCCTCCTGGCCCAGCCCGAGATCGCCGAGATCCAGCTCAAGCTGCCCAACCTCCATCACTGGCTGGTGGACCTGGCGCCGTTCGGCCAGGTCAACGAGCGCGAGGTCTACACGCCGACCAGCGAACCGTACGGCCTGATCGAGGCAACGATCCGCCGAGGCGAGGCCGCGCCGGCGCAGGCCGTCGAAGCCGAGCCCGGCGCCTTCGCGGCTGTCGTGGCTGAGCCGAAGCCGGAGCCGGAGCCGGTGGGGGCGCTCGAGCCCCAGGTCGAGGTCGGGCCGGAGCCGGCCTTCGAGGTCGAGCTCTCGGCGGCATCCGAACCGGAGCCGGAGCCAGCCCCCGAACCCAAGTCCGAGGCGGTGCCTGAGCCTGAGCCAGCGCCTGACGCCGAGCCCGCTCTCGCGGCGGAGCGGGAAGCGGTCCCCGAGCCCGAACCGGTTCCCCAGCCTGACGCGGAACCTCAGCCGGTCGCCGAGGCCGCACCCGAGCCCGCGCTCGCTCCCGAGCCGATCATCATTGGGGCGCCCGCCCCCGCGCCTGCACCGGCACCGGCACCCGAGCCCGAGCTTGCCCCCGAGCCGATCATCATCGGCGCACCGGCACCGGTGTCTGCACCGGCGTCTGCACCCGAGCCCGAGCTTGCCCCCGAGCCGATCATCATCGGCGCACCGGCACCGGTGTCTGCACTGGCGTCTGCACCCGAGCCCGAGCTTGCCCCCGAGCCGATCATCATCGGCGCGCCCGCTCCGGCTCCCGAACCGCCACCCGCATCCGCTCCGGCCGCATCCGCGCCGCCGCCTGTCAATATCGGCACGCCCCCTGCCGCTGCCGCTGTGGCGGCCGTTGAGGCAGCACCGACCGCGGCCGCAGTCCCGCCGGCCGGAGTCGAGCTGCGCGGCCACGCCGTCGCTCGCCTCGACTCGGTCCTGACCAGCGAGGCGCTCGAGTTTCTGGCCGGGCTTCAGCGCCAGTTCGGCGCCCGCCGGCTCGAATTGCTGGCTGCCCGCAAGAAGCGCCAATCGGTCTTCGATCGGGGCATCCTGCCCGACTTCCTGCCCGAGACGGCCGATGTCCGGAGTGGGACCTGGACCGTCGCCCGGGCGCCAGCCGACCTCGTCGATCGGCGGGTCGAGATCACCGGTCCGGCCGAGCCGAAAATGATGATCAACGCCCTGAACTCCGGGGCCCGCGTGTTCATGGCCGACCTCGAGGATTCGCTGTCGCCCACCTGGGCCAACCTGATCGGCGGCCAGGCGGCGATTGCCGATGCTGTCCGGCGCCGGCTCGAATTCGACAGCCCAGAGGGCAAGCAGTACCGGCTGAACGAGCGGATCGCCACCCTCGTCGTCCGGCCGCGCGGCTGGCATCTCGACGAACATCATCTGTTCGTCGATGGCGAGCCGATCTCGGCTTCGCTCTTCGACTTCGGGCTGTTCGTCTTCCACAANNCTCGGGATCCCCGTCGGGACGATCCGGGCGACCGTCCTGATCGAGACGATCCTGGCCGCCTTCGAGATGGACGAGATCCTGTACGAGCTACGCGAGCATGCCGCCGGCCTGAACGCCGGTCGCTGGGACTACCTCTTCAGCTGCATCAAGAAGTTCAGGTCGCAGTCCCATCTCGTCCTGCCCGATCGAGCCCAGCTGACGATGACCGTGCCGTTCATGCGCGCCTATACCCAGCTTCTGGTCCAGACCTGCCACCGGCGCGGTGCCCACGCGATCGGCGGGATGGCCGCGTTCATCCCCTCGCGCAAGGATCCTGAGGTCAATGCCGCGGCGATGGCCAGGGTCCGCGAGGACAAGGAGCGCGAGTCGAGCGACGGGTTTGACGGGACCTGGGTCGCGCATCCCGACCTTGTCCCGCTGGCGACCGAGATCTTCGACGGCGTCCTGGGTGCGGCGACCGACCAGAGGCTCCGCCAGCGCCCGCCGGTCGACGTGTCGGCTGCCGAGTTGGTCGACCTGGCCGTAGCCGGTGGCCAGATCACCGAGGCTGGGGTTCGGACCAACGTGTCGGTCGCGCTCCAGTACCTCGACTCATGGCTGCTGGGCAACGGCGCGGCGGCGATCAACAACCTGATGGAGGATGCCGCGACCGCCGAGATCTGCCGCTCGCAGCTCTGGCAATGGCGCGCCACGCGCACCCGCCTGGCCGATGGCCGCGTCTTCGACGGCGAGCTCTACAAGAAGATCCGCCACGAGGAGCTCGGCCTCCTGGGCGGCACCGCCGTCGGCCGCCTCGGCGACGCGGTCACGGTCCTGGACCAGCTCGTCTTCGCCAACGGCTTCCCGGACTTCCTGACCCTCGAGGCCTACCGCCTGATCGATTAGGGTCGCGGGCCGCTCCGGCACCGGCCGCTGACTATCAGAAACCTCTCATGCTTGATGTCCAGCATGTACGCCGAGGCGGGCGCGCCTCTCAGCGCCCTCCCGCGAGTGCCCGGAGTAGCTGACTCCCGTTCCAGGCAACCCGCCGATTCAAGTGAAGCTGGGCGCCGATGTTGGCCACGGATGAGCACTCCTCGCCGCTCCAGTCGCTCGCGGTTGAACTGCTCGAGCGGATCAATGCCGCCTACGCATCGCTCGAGTCGTGGCCTCGTGCATTCGCCGAGGGTGACCTCGAGCGGATCAGGACCTCGTTGCCCGCCGTCAGCGCGCTGAGCGCCTTCCTCGAGAGCCACTCCCAGGATGCGATCTCGATCATCGGGACCATTGCGCTCGAGCTCTGGAGCGGCACCGACTCGTACGTGGAAGCCGGCCGCAGCTTCGTCACCGGCGATCTCGCGGGCGCCCGCGCCAAATGGGACTCGGGCAACGTGGCCTGGGCCCTCGCCAGCGTGGCTCCAACTTGAGCCCGGTGAACCGGGTTGGTCGACTTCTTCCTGTTCTGAACCACGCCGGCACGCAGGGTGACCGGGGATGAAGCCCGAGCCGCGGGCCAGGCTGAGGCCGATGGCGCATCCGGTCGGGCATCGACCGCGGCCGCGCCGAACCAGCCTGGCTGCCGGCGCCGCTGCCGTCGGGGTGGTTCTCCTATCGGTGACGGTCGCGCTCGCGGGCCGCCAAACGGCTCCGCCGGCGCCGACAAGCTCGACGGCGCTTGCATCGCTGGGTTTGGCCCCTTCCGATGGCGTTGCCGCGGCCGCCGGTTCGCCGACTCCATTCGTCTCGAGCGTTCCTTCGAATGGCGCCGCCTCACCGGCGCCCCTCTCCCACGGCGCATTCGCGGGCGACCTGCTGATCGCCGACCGCGGCAATGACCGCCTCCTGATCGTCAATAGCCAGGAGCAGATCCTGTGGCGCTTTCCGGTGGCCGGCAGCCTGCCGGCGGGGCAGGGTTTCAGCGCCGACGACGCCTTTCTCTCGCCGGACGGCCGAACGATCATGGCCAGTGAGGAGCTGCACCAGGTCCTGGTCCGGATTGACATCGCCACGAAGCGGATCACCTGGCAGTACGGCCACTACGGTCGGACAGGTGCCGGGACCGGGTTCCTCAACACGCCCGACGACGCCTACCCGCTGGCCAATGGCAACGTCACCGTGGCCGACATCAAGAACTGCCGGATCCTTGAGATCGCGCCCGACAAGCGCATCGTCCGGACGTGGGGCCACGTCGGGGTCTGCCGCGACGCCCCGCCGTTCAGCTACGACGAGCCGAATGGCGACACCCCACTCGCCGATGGCGGCATCCTGATCACGGAGATCCGGGGTTCACGGGTGGTCCGGCTCGACGCCGCCGGCATGGTCGTGTTCGACATTCATGTGCCAACCCTCTACCCCTCGGATGCCCAGCTCGATCCTCATGGCAACGTGGTCGTGGCCGACTACTCGAACCCTGGGGCGGTGGTGGCGGTGTCGCCGACGGGCCACCTGTTGTGGCGCTATGGGCCGGCTTCGGGGCCCGGCCGGCTGGATCATCCAAGCCTCGCGGTTCCCCTCGCCGACGGGACAATCGTGCTCAATGACGACTTTCGAAACCGGGTCATCCTCCTGAACCCGGGGACGGGCCGGATCCTGTGGCAATACGGCCGGACCGGGATCGCCGGGCGTGGGCCCGACCGTCTCAACATCCCGGACGGCGTGAACCTGATCCCGCCGGGCGCAATCCAGGGCCTTTGAGGGGAGCTGGGTGGCCGAGAAGCAGTCGCCTGCCCGGGTCGTCCTGAGTGCTGCGCTGGTGATGGTCGTCGGGCTCGCCGCCTGTGGTCAGCCATCCCCGCCCGCATCGGCCTCGACCGGAGCCGATCTGCCTTCGCCCGCGAGAAGCCAGGTCGCGGCAGCGCCAAGTCCGACCACCTCCGATCTGGCCAGCCCTACAGCGATCCCGCGGATCGTCATCGCGCGATCCGCGGTTCGGCTGCCGGCCGGACGCAGCCGGGCTGTGGCCCTGGTCTTCGGCTCGGAGGTCCTCCTGTGCGGCGGGTTGACGAGCAGCGGAGCGACGACCGGAGCCATCCTCGACCTGAACCTCCAGGAGGGGAGCGTCAGCCAGCTGGGCATGCTGCCCGCGCCGGTTCACGATGCCGGCGGAGCGGTCATTGGTGGGGCCGGCTACGTCTTCGGTGGTGGCAGGGCTGTCGCGGGATCGACGATCCAGCGGATCGATCCGGCTGGCCGGGCGACGGCGGTCGGCCAGCTGCCCGCGATCCGGGCGGACCTTGCGGTAGCTTCTGTCGATGGCGAGCTCATCGTCGTCGGCGGAGGTACGCCTGCCCTGACCGACGGCCGGGTCCTGGCGACAACCGACGGCCACGACCTGCGCACGATCGGCCACCTGATCGATCCCGTCCGATACCCGGCGGTCACCGTCTTCGGCGGCCTCGTCTACGTCATCGGCGGCGCCACACCGCACGGCGACACGAACGTGATCCAGGTGCTCGATCCGGCCACCGGCGTGGTTCGCGTGATCGGGCACCTCCCGCACGCGCTATCGCATGCGTCCGCGCTCGTGATCGGCCAGGCGATCCTGGTCGCGGGCGGGCGAGCCGGCGGCCGGGCACAGGGCAGCGTGCTGAGCGTGGTCCCGGCGACCGGGACGGTGTCGGTCGTGGGCCGCCTGCCCGTGCCCGCGTCGGACATGGCGGCTGTCGTCGTCGATGGGGTCGGCTACCTGATCGGCGGCGAGACAACGAGCCCGATCGCCTCGATCGTGACCGTCTCGATCGAGTGAAACTCGGTCGAGCGCAGGCGGCAATTCAGAGAACTCTCATGAAGCCGGCCTAGGCTGGGTTGCGTGGACTCCCGGAATCAGCGCGTCCGCGCGCGTCGAATGAGCTCGAACAATCGCCCTCGACCCGTCGTGGCCCGCCGCCCGCTGCCGGTCGTCCGACCGGCGGTCGATCCGCGGACGTTCGTGGCCCGGATGAAGCGCCGAATCGCGGCCGGATCGGTGGTGACGTTCGGGGCCTTCTTCGGGTTGGCGACGCTGAATGTCGTGGGTGTCACCGCGCTGGCCGCAAGTCCCGCTGGGACGACGCCGGCCAGCAGCGCAGCTCCCGTCCTGGCGCCCGGCGACTTCTTCGGCCTGCCGCAGGGACAGGGACCGATCGTGGCGGGTCCGCTACCTCAGCCTCAGGTGATCCTTGGCGGCGGCCCGCCGATGCTCACGAGTGGCGGCTCCTGAAGGTATGCTCCGGCCGCCGGCTGCCGGTGATCCGGGGATCGATCAGCTCCTGACTCCGGACGGTCTCATCCGCCATCGTTTCGACGCGATGGGCACGACCGTCACGGTCCTGCTGCCGAACGTCCGCGGCGCCGAAGCGACGCGCGTCGAGCGGCTCTTTGCGACCTGGCAGGCGATCTGCACCCGCTTCGACCCGCTCAGTGAGCTGAGCCGGCTCAACGCGGCCCGCGGCGAGCCGATCGTCGTCGGCGAATTGCTCTTTTACGTCCTGTCGACCGCCATCCAGGCGGCAAGCGCGACCGACGGGTTGTTCGATCCGACCCTGCTCCGCTCGCTCGAGGCGATCGGCTATGACCGTGACTTCGAGGTCATCGCCGCGGGCGCCCCGACCCGGTCAACTCCGACCGGCGCCGTCCCGGCGACCGGTGGCTGGCGGGCCATCCGCCTCGACGCCGAACGGCGAACGGCCCAGCTGCCCGCCGGCGTCGGCGTGGACCTCGGTGGGCTGGCGAAGGGCATGGCCGTCGACGCCGCGATCGCCGATCTGGCTGCCCGCGGGGTCGAGGTCGCGGCGGTCGATGCCGGCGGGGACCTGGCGGTCCTCGGTCAGCCACCTGGGGCCGAGGCCTGGTCGATCTCGATCGAGGCTCCAGGCCACCCCCGGACCATCTCGCTCCGTTCGGGCGCCCTGGCCACCTCCAGCATCGCGCGCCGTCGGTGGCGCCAGGGAACGCTCGAGCGCCACCACCTGATCGATCCCCGAACCGGCCTGCCATCGACCGTCGAGCTCTATTCGGCCTCGATCGCCGCTCCATCCTGCGCCCAGGCGGAGGCCGCTGCGAAGGCCGCCTTCCTGCTCGGACCGGTTGACGGTTCGCGATTCCTGGCCGAGCGCGGCCTGGCCGGGCTCTTCTTGACCGTCGACGGGACAGCGCAGCCCGCCGGACCCTGGACGGCTACGTGACCACCTCCGGCCTGACCTGGGAGATCGCTCGGGCGGGTGGGTTCGTGGCATACGGGCTGCTGACGGCGTCCGTGGCGATCGGCCTGGTGCTCAGCCTCAAGTGGCGATCTCCGCGCTGGACGCGATTCATCACCAACGAGCTGCATCGGTTCGTGACCTTGCTCGCCCTCGTCTTCGTCGTGATCCACACGCTGATGGTGGCGATCGACCCGTTCATCCGGTTCACGCCCGCGGAGGTCCTGGTCCCGTTCCTCAGCCACTATCGGCCGCTATGGATCGCCCTGGGGATCGTGGCGATGGACCTCTTCATCGCGGTGTATGTCAGCGAATGGGTCCGGCCGCACGTCGGCTACCGGTGGTGGCGTCGCTTTCACTACCTCTCCTTCGCCGTCTTCATCCTCGCGCTGGTCCATGGCCTGGGCACGGGCAGCGACGCACGGACGCCGTGGGCGATCGGGGTCTACGCCGCTAGCGTCGTGGTCGTGGCCGCCCTCATCTCGGTCCGGGCGCTGCCTGGGCCGGGTGAACGCGCCCACCCGATCATCGCAGTGGTGACCGTTCTGGTCGTCGTCGCTGGGGGCCTGTGGGCGTGGAACGGCCCCCTTCAGCCCGGCTGGAACGCGATCGCGAACGAGGACCGTGGCTCCGGCTCGGCAAGCGCCGGTGGTCCAAGCCCGGGAGCCTCGAGCGCTCCTGCCAGCGCGCCGCCGCAATCCAGCACGCCACCGGTCAGCGGGCAAGCATTCTCGGACGCGATCTCCGGCCAGTTGGTCCAGGCCGACGATGGCTCGGTCACCCTGACCGCGACGCTGAAATCGAGCCGTGATCGGTTGACGATCCGCTTCCCGTCGGGTCAGGGCGGCCAGCTGGCGATCGACGGCGCGACGCTCTCGCTGCAAGCTCCCAATGGGGACACCTGCGGCGGCGACCTCCGAGGGCTGGATAACAATCAGATCGTGGCCGCCTGCCAGGGCGCATCGAGCGGGGCCAACTGGGTGCTGCGGATGACGCTGACTGCCGACGGAACCGGGTTGATCCAGGGCTCATTCGCGGCTGATCCCCAGTAGGCTCGAGCCGCTCGGCCGGCCTGAGGCACATCTCGACTGTCCGCCCATCCGGTCGAACTCATCGGCCTCGTGCATAGCGGCGGGTNNGTGGCTTGCCACCCGGCTCGCGGTTGGCCGGTATGTGGCCCGTCGCCAGCCCGAGACCCACCCGGGTTTGCGCGCCACGCACGTAACGCTCGGAATTGGAACCCGGACTTGCCCGCATCGCCCCGAATCTGCCATTTCAGATCCGTTTCGTGCGGCTGGCGAACGGAGTCGACCTGGGATCGAGGAAACCCGTCAGTAACGCTCGCCTGACGCAAATTTCGCCTCGGCGCCACTAGACTGATCCCGATGGATGAGCTCGACGGGGTGATCGCCGCTCCCGACCACCACAAGGTGATCTTCGAGAACGAGGCCGTCCGCGTCCTCGAGATCCGGATCGCGGTGGGCGACACGGCGCCCCTCCACACCCACCTTCGGCCGACCACGCTGTACATCGTCTCGGGCTCGCACTTCATCCGCCGCGACGAACGCGGCGCCGTGCCCGTCGATACGAGATCGGACCCGAACTTCGTTCTGCCCCGGGTGATCTACCAGGCGACCCAGCCCCGCCACACCCTCGAGAACACCGGCACCGACGATATCGTCATGATCGGCACCGAGCTCAAGGAGCCGGCTGGCTAAGCTGTCAGTCGACGATGCGCCGCTCCACGAACCCGCAGGAATCCCGTTCAGTCGCTGAGCCGGCGCTCGACGAACTGGCCGTAGCCGCGCTGGCCGACGAAGAGGCCGTCGCGGATGACGGGTCGGCCGCGGACGAAGACGGAGCGGACGGCGCCGCTCACCGCTAGCCCCTCGAACGCGGTGTAGTCCGAGGTGTGGTGGAGATCCGCCGCACGGATCGTCCGCCGGGCCGAAGGATCGAAGAGGACCAGGTCGGCGTCGCGGCCACGTTCGAGGACGCCCTTCGATCCCAGCCCGAACAGCCGAGCCGGAGCGGCGGACAGGAGCTCGACCAGGCGCTCGGCCGTGATCCGGCCCGCCGCCACTCCCTCGGACCAGGCAATCGCCAGCAGGGTCTCGATTCCCGGCGCGCCGTTGCTGATCTCGTTGAACGGCACGCCGTTGACGCGCTTCTCGACGGCGACCCGATCCGCGACATGGTCGGTTGCGACCAGGTCGAGCGACCCGTCCACCAGGCCGGCCCACAGCGCGTCACGGTCCGCGGCGGAGCGGAGCGGGGGAGAGATCACGACCTTGGCCACCTCGGCATCGTCGGGGTCCAGGTAGCGCGCATCGGTCAGGGTCAGGTAGTGGGGGCAGGTCTCGGCCGAGGCGCGCACCCCACGCAAACGCGCGGCGCGGACGGCCTCCAGCGCACCCGCGGACGAGAGATGGACGACGTGAACCGGCGCATCGGCGGCCTCGGCGAAGGCCATCACCCGGGCCGTCGCGACCGCCTCGGCCAGCGCCGGCCGCGATGAGGCGTGGAAGCGTGGCGCCACGTCGCCCCGGGCTAGGGCATCGGCGATCGCAGCGTCGATCAGCCCGGGGTCCTCGCAATGGACCTCGACCCGTCCACCCCGCCGGCCCATCGTCCGGATCGCCTCGAACAGGCGCTCGTTGTCGAGCCGGAAGTCGAAGACCATGAACGCCTTCGCCGTCGGCACGCCCGAGTCGACGATCGCCGCCAGCTCGCCAACCGGGTCGTCCATCCGACCGCTGATCGCCAGGCTGACCGCGTAATCGACGGCCGCGTCGGCCGAGGTTGCGGCGCGCCACTCGGACAGCCCTGCAACGAGCGACCGCTCCGCCGCCGGCGACGAGCCGGTGCCTGGGTTGTTGAACGCCAGAAAGGTCGTCGTGCCCCCAAACGCCGCCGCGACCGAATCCTGGAAGAACCGGTCCGGCTCAGCGTCCGAGGCCACCCGGGTGTGGGTATGGACGTCGACGACGCCCGGCAGGAGGAGCAGGCCCGAGGCATCAACAACCGTTCGAGCTGACGCCACGAGCAGCGAGAGATCGGGCTCGATTGCCGAGATCCGGCCGCCCTCGACCGCGAGATCGGCACGGAACGAGCCACCAGGCGTGACGATCGTCCCGCCGCGGACGACGAGCTCGACCGGGCCAATGGGCGAGACCGAGCCCGCAGGCACGACCGGGCTCACGAACCCTTGTGGCTCACGCGGTCAGTCGACCTCGCGGATCGTGATCGCCTGGGCGCCCTGCCAAAGGCAGCGCCGGCCGACTTCGCGCAGCCGCTCGGCCCAGCCCAGGTCAGTCAAGCCGTCCGGCTCGATCGAGGCGAAGTGGTTGGCCGCCAGCTGGCCGACTTTCGAGCTCGTCGTGCAGGCGCCGTACGGGAAGAAGATCTCGCACTCGCTGATCCCGCCCGGGTACATCGCGAGCTGGCCGGGCGCCGGATGTGAGGTGTGGTTCTCGTAGTCGATGCCCGGGCGCAGGTCGCCGTACGGGATCCAGGTCGACTCGCCGCTCCAGCGGCAGTGGATCAGCGAGGCTTCGATCGGCAGCATCCGCCGGATCGCCTCGATCGTCTTCGGCGCGGCCGCCTCCCAGCGAGCGCTAAAGTGGAGGTCGCCGACCACGATCTGGAGCCGAGCCATACCGCGGAGGATAACGTGGCCCACCGGGCGCCGACGATCTCCAGCCACGTCCTCGACACGAGCCGCGGCGAACCAGCTGCGTGGCTGTCGATCACGGTCCTGCGGGTCGAGGCGGACGGCGTCGAGACCGAGCTGTGCACGGTGATGACCGACGCCGACGGACGGATCGCCGACCTCCTCGGGCGACCGCTTGAGGCCGGCCGCTACCGGCTCCGTTTCGAGCTCCGCGAGCGCAGCACCTTCTTCGCCGCGCTGGCGGTGGACATCCTGGTCGAGGACGTCGGACGGAGCTACCACGTGCCGCTCCTGCTCAGCCCGTTCGGGCTGTCGACCTACCTCGGCAGTTGAGCCGGGCGGGCGAGCCGGCGACCCGGGCGGCCGCGGAGCTGCCGTCGATCGACGCCTTGAATGCGATGCCCCTCGCCGGTTTCATCGAGGCGATGGTCCCGCTCTTCGAAGGTACGCCGGTCTTCCTCGATCGACTGGCGAGCGCCAGGCCGTTCGCGGGCTTCGCCGACCTGTGGCCGGGGGCCCTGGCGATCGCGCGGGCGATGCCCGAAGCGGAGCAGCTCGAATTGATCAATGCCCACCCCCGCCTCGCCGCCCCGCCGGCCAGCGTCTCGGCGATGTCGTTCCGGGAGCAGGGCTACGACCAGGCGGCCGCCGACGCCGCCGACGCCGCCGAGGCGAGCCGGGTCGCGGCCGAGCTCGAGCGGCTCAACGCGGCCTATGAGGCCCGCTTCGGCTTCCGGTTCTGCGTCTTCGTCAACGGCCGGTCGCGGCAGGCCCTCCTGCCGGTGATCGAAGCTGCGCTCCAAGCCGATCGAGCCACCGAGATCCGGCGAGCGCTGGGCGATGTGATCGCGATTGCCGCCGACCGGGCAAGGACGCTGGCCCGATGACCCTCAGCCACATCGTCAACCCAGGCCAGCGCTGGCGAATCGTGAGCGGCTTCGTCCCGAGCTGTCCGGTGGGCACGATCGTCGGCCTGTCCACGACCGGCGATCGACTCGAGGTCGGCCGGCCCGGGTTCGGCGTCGTCGCCCAGCTCGACCTGAGCAACGCCAGGATCAGCGCCAGCCCGGACGGGCACGAGCTGACCCTCGGTACCGCGACCGGTGAGGTCGTCTTCCAGGTCGACGATGCCCAGTCCGGGACCTCGCACCCCGGCCCGCTGCCGGTTCTCGTGCCGGTCGTCCCGTACGCTCCGATGGCCATGATTCCTCCGGTTGCGTCGGCCACGCCCGGCGCGCCGGTCGAGCCCGCCCCGATTGCCCCACCCACTTCGGCTTCCCTGCAGCCTGCCCGGGACCCCGCCTCATACCTCGGGCAGGTCGTCCAGTTCGGCGCGATCGCCCCGAATGAGGATGGCTGGAACCTGTTCGTCTTCCTCGTCCTGCGCCGCGTCAATGGCTGGCTGATCGGCCTCACCCAGGCCGGCCGCCCGATCGGCATCGCCGAGCACAACATCGCCTGGGCGCACGTCCTCGACAACGGTCCGCGCCAGCCCTCGGATCGCATCGTGCTGACCTACGTCGGCCAGCGCAAGCAATGCGACCGGGCATTCCAAGCCGAAGCGCCGACGCTGCGCGAGCTCGGCTACGTGGTGACGAACCAGCACTTCCTCCAGGAATCGCGAAGCGCTGCCTCGATCATCGCCGCCCTGCTTGTCGGCCTGCTGCTGGCATTCATCCTGATCGGCCTGGCGCTGATCGCCTGGCTGATCCTGGTCAAGCCGCCGGGCATCCTGACCGTCACCCTCCATCGAGCGCAGGCATAGGCCTCGTGCCCGGCGTCGCCCCGTTTCCGGCCGATCTGGTCCTCGACGGCACTGTCGTCCGCCTTCGTCCCGTTCTACCTGGCGACCATGGCCAGCTCGAGGCGATCCTGACCGAGCCGTCGGTCGCCCGCTGGTGGACCGCGACCAGCGAGGCCGGCGCAGCCGCCGACTGGCTGGCCGGCGACGAGTCGATCCAGTTCGTGATCGAGTCTGGCGGAGTGGTCGTCGGCAGCCTGCAGATCGAGGAGGAGCTCGACCCGGACTACGAGTTCGCCAGCATCGACCTGTTCCTGGCCGGCGAGGCGCAGGGCCGGGGCCTGGGTCCCGATGCGATCCGGACGATCTCGCGTTACCTGATCGAGGGTCGCGGCCATCACCGCCTGACGATCGATCCGAACGTGGCCAACGATCATGCGATCCGGGCCTACACCAAGGTCGGCTTCAAGCCGGTCGGCGTGATGCGTGCCTACGAGCGGAACGCCGACGGCAGCTGGCACGACAACCTGCTGATGGAGCTCCTGGCCGGCGAGCTCACATAGCCAAAGGCGGCTAGAGTCGCAAGCGAAACCCCGCGGATCCGCCGATCAGTGACCGACCCGGGGCTGGAGGCCACACGATGACCCTCGGAGCTGCTGCATTCCCGATCCTGCCGGGCAAGACCGATGACTGGCGCAAGTTCATCGCCGAGCTGAACGGCGGCCGGCGCGAGGCCTTCCAGGCTAGCCGCAAGGCGCTCGGGGTCCACGAGCGGACCTTCTTCCAGCCGACGCCGATGGGCGACCTCGTGGTCCTCACCCTCGAAGGCGACGATCCGGCTGCAGCATTCGTCAAGTTCGCGCACGGGACCGACGAGTTCTCGACCTGGTTCCTGGCCCAGGTCAAGGATCTTCACGGGTTCGACCTGGCTGACGTTGCCTCAGGCCCGATGCCGATGCTCGTCGTCGACTCCGCGTCGTAGGGGTTGCGAACGAGCGATCTACATACTCTTCGCTGCCGGCCGAGATCGCCGTCCGAGATGACCATCCGAGATGACGAAGCCGTCATGAAATTGGACGGCGGGAGCGGCAGATTGAGAGTGGGTCGTTCCCAAGCGGCCGACGCGGAGGAGCATGACGATCAAGAATCACGACCTTCCAGGCAAACGCCCGGGGGTCACGCTTGCCGTCACCGGTGACGACGATCGCTACGCGCATACCCGCAATGAGGCGATGAAGCGCGCGAGCTCGAGCGGGCAGATCCTGATCCTGTACGACCTCGATGCGCCGACCCTGATGGGCGACCCATTGCCGACGTGGTGGTCCGGGGAGGGTTCCGAGAGTCTCTTCTCGCACCGCCTCGACCAGATCAGGCTGCGGGCGGCGGGGCGGGCCACGATCGCCGATCAGGTCGGCGAGGCCGAGGCACAGGGGATCAAGGCGTTTGGCTGGTTGCCGTCCAGGAAGGGGTCGAGCCCGCTGTCGGACTACGCCCATGAGCAGGGCGTGACCACGATTGTGGTGCCCGCGGACCTGCATGATCTGGAGGGCCTCCAGGCGCTCGGAGCCGACGAAGCCGGGACGGCCCGGCCAGGGTTCACGGTGATCGTCGTCACCGAGCCGGTCCTCGAAGCCAAGGCGTAACGGCGCTCCGAGGCTCGGCGCTAACCGTCCGCTGGCAGGCCGCGGCTGCATCGATCCCGAGCCGCTAGGCTCTTGAGGTGCTCGCCCTTCGACTCCATCCCGGCCCACGCCTGATCCTGCACGAAGAGCCGGTTCCCGCGCCCGGGCCGGGCGAGGTCCTCCTGCGTGTGACGGCGGTGGGGCTGTGCGGCTCCGACCGCCACTGGATCGTCGAGGGTGGGATCGGCGACGCCCGGATCGATCGGCCGATTGTGCCCGGCCATGAGTTCGCCGGGGTTCCGAACTCGGGGCGCTTCCGCGATCGGCTCGTGGCGGTCGATCCGGCGATCCCGTGCGAGCGCTGCGCGCTGTGCCTGGCCGGTGCCCGGAACCTGTGCCTCGACCTGCCGTTCGCCGGGCACGCCCAGACAGACGGCGCCCTGCGTGACTTCATGGCCTGGCCCGAGCGTTGCCTGGTGCCAATGGCCGATGGCGTCAGCTCGGTCGAGGCCGCCCTCGTCGAACCCCTCGCGATCGCCGTTCACGCCCTCGACCTAGCGGGGGACGTGGCCGGGGGTCGGGTTGCCGTCATTGGCTGCGGCCCGATCGGCCTGCTGATCAGCGCGGTCGTCCGGGCGGCGGGTGCGGCGGCGATCGTTGCGACCGATCCGCTGGCGCACCGCCGCAGCGCAGCGCTCAGCTTCGGGGCGACCCGGGTCGAGGCGGCGACGTCGACCGGGGATGAGCGTCCGACCCTCCTCGCCGCGATCGACGGGCCTGGCTATGACGTCGTCTTCGACGCCTCGGGCGACGGACCGGCAGTTGACACCGCAGTCGAGATCGCGGCGCCCGGTGCCCAGGTGATCCTGGTCGGCATCCCGTCCGAGGAACGGACCTCGTTCATCGCCGGCGTCGCCCGACGCAAGGGCCTGGTCTTCAAGCTTGCCCGACGCTCGACCCCGGAGGCATTCCGCCGGGCGGCCGGGCTGGTGAATGCCGCCGCGCTCCCGGACCTCGAGAAGCTCGTCACCCTGCGCGTCCCACTGCGAGATGCACTGCGAGGGGTCGACTCGCTCGTTGCCCGGGATGGAGTCAAGGTGATTGTCGAGCCCGGCGCCGGCTGAGCGTCAGCCTTTCGGCCGCAGCGCGCCGCTCTCGGTTTCGACGCCTTCGACCCGCAGCCGCCACAGGTCGGGATACCACCAGCCAACGACGAGCAGCGCGGCGATCGTCAGGACGCCGCCAGCAGCGAGCGTGAGCGGCGCGCCGATCACCTCGGCCACGCCCCCGGCAAGGAGGCTGCCGATCGGCGATATCCCGATCGAGGTCAGGACGTAGATGCTCATGATCCGGCCGCGCAGGCGGCCCGGCGAGAGGAGCTGGATCAGGGTGTTCGTGCTGGTGTAGTAGGCAACCTGAGAGGCGCCCAGGGCGGCCAGGGCCAGGCAGGTCAGGATCTCGATCCGGGACAGGGCGAAGACCGTCACCGACAGGGCCATCATCGACAGCCCGATCGCCAGCGTCCGGCCATTCGCTCCCGCCCGGCGGCGGAACGCGACGGCCAGGGCGCCGGCCAGCGCTCCCACCCCGATCGATGCCGTCAGCAACCCCAGGCCGGCGGCCCCGATCCGGAGCTCGTTGGCGAAGATCGGGAGCAGGGTCAGGTAGGGCAGGATGAAGACTGCGGGGGCCATCGCCAGGGCGAGCAGGGCCAGCAACGGCTTGCGCCCGCGGACGTAGCCGAAGCCCTCCCCGAGGTTCGCCCACAGGCCCGCCCTGGACTGCTCGACCATCGACTCGGTCGGCATCCGGATCGCGACCAGGGCCACGATCACGGCGCTGAAGCTGACCGCGTTCAGCCAGAAGCTCGGCGCCTCCCCGGCGATCCCGATCAGGACGCCGGCGATCGCCGGGCCGACGATCCGGGCCAGGTTGAATTGCGCGCTGTTGAGGGCGATCGCGTTGCCCAGCGCCTCTCGCCCGACGAGGGCCGGGATGATCGCCTGGAACGCCGGTCCGGCCAGTGCGTTGGCGACGCCGGCCAGGGCGGCCAGCAGCAGGACCTCCACGAACAGGATCGCATCGGCCTGGACCAGGACCGCCAGCAAGCCGGCGAAGATCGCCAGCCCGACCTGGGTCGCCAGCAGCAGCCGGCGCTGGTCCACACTGTCGGCCAGGGCCCCGGCGTACAGGGTCAGGAAGATCGCTGGGGCGCTGCCCACGAACGAGGCCAGGCCCAGCAGCCCGGCCGAGCCGGTCAGGCGCAGGACGAGCCAGCCCAGCGAGGTGACCTGCATCCACGTCCCGATGTTCGAGATGAAGGTGCCGGCCAGGAAGATCCGATAGGTCGGCGAGGCGAGAGCCGGGAGGCGGGCGGCTTTGGGTGCGGAATTGGAAGCGGGCGCGGGAGCAGGCGGGCTTGTCGCGGGGTCGGGCAAGGTCATCGGCGTCGGTTGGGCAGGGGCGCCACGGGCCTCGAGTATAGGAGGCCGCCCGGGCCGCCTGGGCCGGCCGGGCTCAGTCGCCGTCGGGCCTGGCCCGGCTCAGTGGCCGTCGACCAGCGGCCGAACCTCGCCGATCAGGCGCTCGAAGGTCTCGACGTCGTAAGGCGCCGGCATCCAGGTCATGATCGCGTCGAAGCCGAGCGCGCCGAAGGCGGCAATCCGTTCGGCGATCTGGGCCGGGCTGCCGAGCCAGGTGTCGACGCCCTCCTCGTAGTCCATCCCGTTGGCCGCCAGGATCGTGCCCCAGGCCGCCCGGGCGCTCGCTTCGTCGTCGCGGATCAGGATCTTGCACTCGACCGACGGGCTGATCTCGGCCGGGTCGCGGCCGACAGCGGCGCAGTGCTCCTGCAGGACCTCGAGCTTGTGGCCGAGCTCCTCGAGCGAGCCGAAGGCGTTCCACATGTCGGCGTAGCGAGCGACGGTCCGCAGTGTCTTGCGCTCGCCGCCGCCGCCGATCAGGATCGGCAGCCGGGCCTGGATCGGCCGCGGCCGAAGGGTGAGCGCCTCGATCGAGTAGTGGTCGCCGTGGTGGCTGACTTCCTCGCCCGCGAGGAGCGGCCGGATGATCGAGGCCGCCTCATCCATCCAGTCGAGCCGCTGGCCGATGCTGGCCCCGAACTCGATCCCGTAGGCAGAGTGCTCGGGCTCCCACCAGGCGCTGCCCAGCCCGAGGATCGCCCGGCCGTTGCTGACGTGGTCGAGGGTGGTGACCATCTTCGCGTGGTAGGCCGGCTGGTGCCAGGTGTTCTCGCCGATCAGCAGGCCGACCGTCGCGTGGCTGGTCAGGGCGGCGCAGGCGGTGATCGCGGTCCAGCCTTCGAGGATGCCCTGCTGTGGGTCACCGAACGGAGGCAGGTGGTGGTCCCAGATCCAGAGGTGGTCGTAGCCGAGTCGATCGATCGTGGTCGCGGCCTCGGCGATCGCCGGCCAGGTGACGCCCTGGGTCCACAGCCCGAACCCGAGCTTCACGAGAGGACGTGCTTCACGAGGCGGCCAACTCGGCCTCGGCCATCGGCTTGACCTCGAGGGCCAGCCGCTCGATCGTCTCCGGGTCGTACGGTGCCGGCAGCTCGGCGATCATCGTCTCGAAGCCGAGCGCCCGGTACGGCCGCATCCGCTCGACGATCTGGGCCGGCGAGCCGAGCCAGGCGTTGCGGATCAGCGTCGGGGTCGTGCCGGCATTGGCCAGGCTTTCGGCCCAAACCCGCTCGGCCTCGGCCAGGTCGTCGCGGATGATCGGCTTGAACTCGAGTGTCCGTTCGATCGCGCTCGTGTCGCGTCCAACGCTGACGCAGTGCTCGCGCAGGACCTGGTCGCGGGTCGCCACGTCGGCGGCCGGGCCCATCGTGTTCCACAGGTCCGCATGACGGGCCACCGTGCGCAGCGTCTTCTTGACCCCATTGCCGCCGACCAGGATCGGCAGGTGGGCCTGGATCGGCCGGGGGGCATGGCGGG
This sequence comes from Chloroflexota bacterium, assembly GCA_003169655.1. GTDB lineage: Bacteria > Chloroflexota > Limnocylindria > Limnocylindrales > CSP1-4 > Palsa-1033. Next base: position 17,189 of record PNAZ01000058.1, on the reverse strand, counting down.
CTGCCTCGAGCTGGTATTTCGCGCTCGAGTGGGTGACCGTCTCGCCATCGATCAGGGCCCGGATCATGCTGACCGACTCCTCGAGCCAGTCGAGCCGCTCGCCGAAGCCCGAGCCGAACGGGATCCCGTTGGCCGTGTGCTCGAGCTCGAACCAGCCGGCCCCCAGCCCGACCATCGCCCGGCCGTTGCTGATGTGATCCAGGGTGACCGCCATCTTGGCCACGAGGGCCGGGTTCCGGATCGGGTTCGAGCCGACGAGCAGGCCGAGGTGGCAGCGCTCGGTCAGGGCAGCCAGGGCGCTGATCGACGTCCAGCCTTCGAAGATCGGCCGGTACGGGTCGACGCCGTCGCCGGCGATCGAGTACAGGTGGTCCCACATCAGGACCATGTCGTAGCCGACCCGGTCGGCCCGCTGGGCGGCGTCGACCACGGTGGGCCAGGCGGCGTCCTGGTTCCAGAGCAGGAGGCCGAGCTTCACCTGTGGCCGGTCTGCCCGGTCGCCTGGCCCGAGGGATACCAGTCCGAGAACGGCTGGAGCGCCCAGGCGACCGTCTTCCAGGTCGTATAGGTGTCGATCGCCTGGCTGCCGCAGTCCTTGCCGAAGCCGGACAGCTTCACCCCGCCGAATGGGGCTTCGATCGGGGTGCTGTTGAACGTGTTGATCCAGACGTAGCCCGATTCGATCTGCTGGATGCAGCGCAGGGCCCGGTCGATGTCCCTGGTCCAGACCCCGGCGGCCAGGCCGTAGTCGGTCGCGTTGGCCAGCTCGATCGCCTCGTCATCGTCATGGAACGGGGTGATCGTGACAACTGGCCCGAAGATCTCCTCGCGGAAGACCCGATACTCGGGCTTCACGTCGGCAAGCACGGTCGCGGCGTAGAAATGGCCGCCATCGAGGCCCGGACCGCTGACCGGCTCCCCGCCGCACACCAGCCGGGCGCCCTCGGCGACTCCGATCTTCACGTAGCTGGCGACCTTCTCGAACTGGGCCCGGGAGATGAGTGCGCCCATCTCGGTCGCCTCCTCGTCCGGCGGACCCACGATCAGGCGGCGAGCCCGGTCGGCGATCTTCTCCACGACCTCGTCGTAGACCGACTCGTGAGCCAGGATCCGGCTGCCGGCGTTGCAGTTCTCGCCCTGGGTGTAGAAGATCCCGAACGCCGCGCCGGCCACGGCCAAGTTGATGTCCGCGTCGGCAAAGATCACGTTGGGCGACTTGCCGCCGAGCTCGAGCTGGACCGGCCGGATCAGCTCGGCCCGGGCCTGCATCACCTTCCGGCCGGTGACCGTCCCGCCGGTGAAGGCCAGGACGTCGACGTCGGGATGGCGGGTGAGCGCGGCGCCGGCCGGATCACCCAGGCCGCTGACCACGTTGAAGGCTCCGGCCGGCATCCCCGCCCGGCCGGCCAGCTCGCCCAGGGCCAGGCAGGTCAGGCTGGCCAGNNGGGAAGTTCCAGGGCGTGATCGTGCCCACGACGCCGACCGGCATGCGCAGGACGGTGGCCAGCTGGCCACCCGGCAGGGGCATCGTCTGGCCCACGATCTTGGTCGCCATCCCGGCATAGAACTCGAAGATGTCGGCGACCCCGGCGATATCCTCGCGGGCTTCGCGGATCGGCTTGCCCGAGTCGCGCATCTCGGCCCAGGCCAGGTTCTCGAGGTCGTCCCGGATCAGGCCGGCCAGCCGCCACAGGATCCGGCCGCGCTCACTCGGCGTGCAGCTCGACCAGGCCCCGCCCCGGAAGCTGGCCCGGGCCGCGGTCACCGCCGAGGCAATGTCCGCCGCGTCGCTGGCCGGGATCGACGAGATGACCTGGCCGGTGGCCGGGTCCTCCACGTCCAGCCAGGCTCCGCCTACGGGGGCCTGCCAGCGGCCATCAATCCAGTTGCCGGCCGGCTTGAGGTACGGGTTGCCGCTCATCCCGCGCTGCCCGCCTCGGCGTTGAACTGGCGCAGGGCGGGCGCCACGTCCGAGCCCTGCCGGACGATCGAGACGATCGCACGCATCATCGCCGCCGGGTTGGACGACTGCCAGACCTTGCGGCCCATCACCAGGCCCCGGCCGCCGCCATCCATCGAGCCCTTGACCATGTTCAGGACGTCCTCGGCGGTCTTCGCCTTGGGGCCGCCGGCGACGAGCACCGGCAGGGTGCTGTAGGAGACCACCTTGGCGAAGCTCTTCGAGTCGCCCGGGTAGAACGTCTTGATGAAGTGGGCGCCTTCCTCGCAGGCCACCCGGACCGCGACCCGCAGGTCGTCGACCGAGTAGGGGCCGTCGTAGGCGGCAGCTTCGGGGCCGCCGGCCGGGAAGATCTCGGCCAACAGGGGCAGCCCGATCCGGCTGCAGGTGTCGGCGGTCTGGCCGATCAGCGGGTAGTCGCGCTCTTCGTGCGCACCGCCCAGGAAGATCGTGTAGCAGACGGCGTCGGCGCCGCTGCGCAGGGCCTCCTCCGCCGAGGCGATGAAGAGCTGCTCCTTGTCGAGGTGGGCCAGGCCGGTCCGGCCGGTGATCCGCTGGCACCAGGCGGCCCGGCCGCCATACGAATCGGAGGTGAAGTTGGCCAGTCCACGGCGCATCAGGAAGCCGTTCGCGCCGGCGTCGACCAGGTCGGCCACGAGCTGGCGGGGATCCTCGAGCTCATACAGGTCGGGCCCTTCCACCCCGTGGTCCATGGGCACGATGATCGCAGTCTGGCTGGTGCGATCAAAGAAACGATTCAGACGGAGCTTGGTGCCGAGACCATCCATGAATGTGCGTCTCCAGGTTCGAGGGTTGATGGTGCCCGACCGGACCGGGGGGCAGTCCGGCCGGGCACCACGAAGTCAGAAGGCTATGAGGTGCTGGGAACCTCGTGGGTCATCACCCCACGCCGGCTCTTCGGGATTCCCACGTAGTAGATCAGGAGGCCGGCGACGATGATCACGGCCGCTCCCGGTCCGACCTGCGAGGGGTTCTGGTAGAGGATGATCGCGCACAGGATGTAGCTCCAGGTGGCGGCGATCACGTTGATGATCGGCGTCCAGCGGCCGTAGTTCCACGGGCGCTCGGGGAGCGTGCCGCGGCGCTTGCCGATGAAGCCGGCGACCACGGTGGTGCCGTACGCGCCGACCTGGCCCAGGGCGCTGGCGGCCGCGAGGACGGCCAGGCCCGAGGTGTACAGGCAGAAGAGGAAGGCCAGCACGCCGGCGACGAGTGTCGCGTTGGTCGGCGAGCCGGTCGAGCTGACCTTGCGCAGCCAGGAGGCTCCGGGTGCTTGGCCATCCCTGGCCTGGGCCCAGAAGATCCGGCCGACGGTCAGCTCCAGGATCTGCATGTTGACGATGAAGCTGACCACCACGACCACGATCAGGGCGTTCGCCCAGAACGAGCCGAGCTGCTGGGTGACGATGTAGGTGATCGGTGCCGTGCTGCCCATCGCGCCGCCCAGGTCGGGGATCGCCAGGAGCAGGATGACCACCGCGATCACGGCATAGATGTACGAGCCGAAGTTCGCGATCAGGACGCCCTTCGGCGCATCGACCGCCGCGTTCTTGGTCTCCTCGCCGGTGTGGCCGGTCGAGTCCCAGCTGCCGAAGATGAAGGCCGGCATCAACAGGACGAAGATGAACGGCTTGAAGTAGCCGCCGGCCGCGTCGGTGCCGCCGGTGTTGGTCAGGAAGCTGACCGGCTGAGACAGGCCGTGGATCAGCAGCAGGATCACGATCGTGCTCAGGCCGAACAGCTCGGCCAGCACGCCGATGTTGTTGATGTACGACGCGAATCGGATGCCGACCACGTTGATCAGCGTGACCAGCAGGATCACCGCCCCGGCCACGGCCACGGTCTGGGTCGTGTCGGGCGTATTGATCCCGACCCACGGGCCGACATAGATCGCGATCCCGACTGCTTCGGCCGAAACGGCCAGCAGCAGGCCGATGCCCAGCCACCAGCCCACCTGCCAGGCGAGAGCTCGCGAGGTGATCCGGTTGATGATCTGGTACGAGCCGCCGGCCAGCGGGTAGGCCGAGATCAGCTCGGCGATCGACATGCCGACCAGCATCTGCAGGCCGCCGCCGATGATGAACGGCACGACGAACAGCGGGCCACCGGTCGTCAGGCCGTAGCCGAACAGCAGGAACAGGCCGATCGAGATGCCGATCAGCGAGAACTGGATCGCGAACGCGCCGAACAGGCCAAGGGCCCGTTTCAGCTCCTGGGCATAGCCCAGCTGCGCGAGATATTTCTCGTCGCCAACCCCCCGCGAGTCGAGACTTGCATCCTGTGATGGGTCCGGTATTGCCGGACCCGGTTCGCTACTAGTCACCGCATTCCCTTTCCCACTACGTACCCCGCCCTCCACCCCACAGGGACCGGTCCGAGAAACGCGCGCTTAGGCCAACATCCCGATCGCACCCTCCTTCACCCCACCCGGCTGGCGGCCAGCCGATCGTGCGTCGTGAAACGCCAGGTCAAGATGTCGATACACGGCGTCGTAGCGCCGCCGTTCGCGCTCGTAGACCTCGTGACGGGCCGGATCGGGCTCGAAGACCTCGCCGGTGGCGACCAGCGCCTCCACGCCGGCATCGACCGAGGCGAAGATTCCGCCGGCCACACCGGCCAGGATCGCCGAGCCGATCGCCGCCGCCTCGACCGTCCTGGTCGTCCGGATGGGCAGGCCCATCACGTCGGCCTTGATCGAGTTCCAGGCCCGGCTGCGCGCCTCGCCGTCGACGATCGAGATCATCCCGATCCGCGAGGTGTACTCCTGGACGAGCTCAACCAGCGCCGGGTACTGGTAGGCGACGCCCTCCAGGATCGCCCGCACGAAGTGGGCCCGCCGATGGGTGGCGGTCATCCCGAAGAACACGCCGCTGGCGTCCTCGTTGAAGTAGGGCAGCCGCGAGCCGTCCAGGAACGGATAGAAGATCAGGCCGTCGGCGCCCGGCGGGACCTGCATCGCCTCGTCAACCAGGGCGTCGTAGGTGGCGCTCGGCGCAGTGCCTTCGCTGACCACCGCTCCGAAGACGTCCCGGAACCAGCGCAGCGAGAGGCCCGTGCCGGCGATCGTCATCTCGTACAGGTAGCGGCCCGGGGCCACGTGGACCGATAGGTCGGCCCGGCCGGCGGGATCGGCGACAGCCCGGTCGGAGACGACCCGCCAGCAGCTTGCAGTACCCGTGCCGGCGCTCACGTCGCCAGTGGCCACCACGCCCGAGCCGAGGGCGGCACTCTGGTCATCGCCGCCGCCGGCGCTCAGGATCGTGCCCGCCGTGAGGCCCAGCGACTCGGCCGCCTTCGCGTCCAGCACCGCCCGCGGCGCCCACGGGTCGTACTTCACCTCGGGCAGCAGCTCGAGCGGGATCCCGGCGTAGGCGCAGATCTCGTCCGACCAGGTGTTCGTGGTGATGTCGTTGAGCAGGCTGCGCGACTGGGTCGAGTAGTCGGTCGCGATCTCGCCGGTCAGGCGGTAGATCACGTAGTCCTTGACGAAGATCGCGTGGCGCGCCCGGCGCCAGACATCGGGCAGGTGGCGGCGGGTCCAGACCAGGTTGGGCAGGGTCAGGGCCGGGACCGGCACCACCCCGGTGACCTCGATGATGTGCGTCCGGCCCAGGTCCCGGAAGAGGGCCTCCGTCTCATCCGCGTCACGCCGGTCGAGCCAGCTGATGCTGGGCGTCAGGACCTCGCCACTGGCATCGAGGAGGACCACCGGGTCGCGCTGGGCGACGATGCTGACCGCCTTGACCGACTTGGCGCCCACGCCCGACGAGGCCACCACGTCGCGGATCATCCCGGCCGTCGCCCGGACCCAGTCCTCGGGATCATTCTCGGCCCAGCCCGCCTGGGGGCGATGCATCGGGTACTCGCGCCAGGCGGTGCCGCGCACGTCGCCGTGCTCGTCGACGAGCACGGCCTTGCCGCCGGTCGTGCCCAGGTCGACACCGATCAGGCAGGCGGTCATCGCGCGCCCCCGCAGGCGGTCATCGCGCGCCACCGCCGCGCCCCGTGGTCTGCGCCTGCTGGAGCGCGCGCAGCGCATCGAAGTGCTCGATCAAAAGGTCGCGGGCATTGGCCAGGTGATGGTCGATTGCCTCCCCGGCGTCGGCGAGCGAGCCCGACTCGATCGCCTCGACGAGCGGGAGGTGCTCGCGGGGCACGTCGGCCAGGGTCGGGAAGAGCTGGTGGCGGCTGCGATTGACGAGGCGCATCACCGGCAGGAGCCGTCGGAACGCCTCCTCGAGCCGGCGGCTGCCGCTCAGCCGGTAGAGCTCGCCGTGGAAGGCCATGTCCAGCTCCTGGGCTCGCCGGCCATCGCCCGCCGCGACGGCCTTCTCGATCCGCTCGATGATCTGGCGGAGCTGGACCTGTGGCGCACCGCGCGGGCTGCGCTCGACGACCAGGCGGACGGCGCGCATCTCGATCGCCGCGCGCAGGTCGTACACCTCGCGGATGTCGGCCGGCCCGAGGTCGACGACATAGGTGCCCCGGCGCGGGATGTTCTCGAGGAGGCCCTCGTCCTCGAGCTCCTTCAGCGCGTCGCGGACGGTGCCCCGGCTGACGTCCATCTCGTCGGCCAGCGACGCCTCCACCAGGCGCTGGCCCGGCGCGAGGGTGCCAGTGACGACCTGCTCGCGCAGGAGGTCAGCGACGGCGGACGGCAGCAGCTCGGGCTTGGTCAGGGTTCGTCGAGCAACCATCGTGAATCTGGTCACGCCTCCTCCACGGACGCGAGCCTAGTCGCCTAACGGTCGACAGTCAACAGTCAATCGTCGGTCCGGACGGCCTCGCCAGCCAGGGGCAGGCCGTAGTGCGGATCGAACAGGGCGGGCGTTCCGCCGGTGTGCCAGAAGACGAGCGGGCCGGTGTCCGAGCCGGACCGGACGAGATCGATCAGCCCGGCCAGGGCCTTGCCCGAGTAGACCGGGTCGGCCAGGATCCCCTCGGTCCTGGCCAGCAGCCGGATCGCCGCCGAGGCTTCGGCCGTCGGCACGCCATAGGCCGGCCCGAGATGGTCGTGGTCGAGGTGGATCTCGGCGGCCGACCAGGTCCGATCGAGGCCGATGATTCCGGCCGCGGCATTGGCCAGGGCGGTGATCTCATCCTCCAGCACGCCGGGCGTCTTGGCCACCGCGACGCCGCAGATCAGCGGCCCGTGGCCGACCATCGCCCGACCCACCTCCAGGCCGGCCGAGGTTCCGCCGCTCGAGGATGCATGGACCACCCGGCCGGCCTCGACCTTCGCCTCGGCCAGCTGGTCGACCAGCTCGGCGTAGCCGCGAGCCAGGCCGATCGCCCCGAGGCCCGTCGAGCCGCCCATCGGGATCGCGAACGGCCGCTCGCCGGCGGCTTGCAACGCGGCACTCCGGCCGACGAGTGCGGCGTCGAGCTCAGCCCACGACAGGGGGCCCATGAACTCGACCTCCGCCCCGAAGAGCAGGTCGAGCAGGTGGTTGCCCACCGGCGCGCTGGGGCGATCGTCGCCGAGCAGCGCCACGCAACGCATTCCCAGCCTGGCCGCGGCACTGGCCGTCGCCCGGACGTGGTTGGACTGCAGCGCACCGACGGTCAGCAGCGCGGTCGCGCCGGCGGCCTGGGCGGCCGCGAGCAGGTACTCGAGCTTGCGGACCTTGTTGCCGGCCAGGCCCAGCGAGCCGATGTCGTCACGCTTGATCCAGACCGGCGCCCCGACCGCCGCGCTGAAGCGGGGTAGGTACTCGAGCGGCGTCGGGCCGCCGGCCAGGGCGACCCGCGGTACCCGGTCCAGGGCGGGGGCGAGCATCGCGATCAGCGCCGGATCAGGCGCCAGCCGACGATCCCGGCGACCAGGATCAGGATCGCCAGGGCCGGCGGCGGGATCAGCCGGATGAGCATCGGCAGGTCGCTCCGCTCGACCCGGACGGTCGCCGGCCAGGCACCCATCAGGCCATGGACGACCAGGCCCGAATCATCGAGCTCGAGGCGGGTGGGCTCGAACGGGAACTCACCGACCGGCGACGAGACCTTCATCGTGCTGCAACTCCTTATCTGGCTGCTATCTGGTCACGGATCCGGCCGGCAATCTCCAGGCTGTGGCGGCGGACCTCCTCGATCGACTGGCGATCGGCCGTTCGCTGGGCAAAGTCGACGCCTGGACCCTCGGCGATGGCCCCATCGACGTTGCGCAGGGGCCGGCTGTCGCCGGCCAGGACAAGCGTGTCGCAGGTGATTCGCTGGCGGCTCTCGCCGCGGGCCACGATCACCGCCGTGACCCGCCGGGTGCCCTCGAGCGCCACCGGCTGCCAGCCCATCCACCACTGGTCGCCGTAGACCGGTGGCCGGCCCTCCTCGGTCGAGACGCCGGTCAGCCGGGCGCCCTGGTGGCGGAGGATGCGGGCGGCCCGTTCGGCCCAGTCGCTCACCCCCAGCAGGCAGACGTCGCGGCCCATCGCGACCTCGGCCTCGGCCAGGTGGACGGCGACCGTCGCGGCGATCACCCCGGCGACCCGCGGTCCGAACAGCCGCAGCTCCGAGGGCACGGCCGGCCGGGCGCCGCCGGCAAAGACGAGCCGATCGACCGCCAGCCATTCGATCCCGCCGGGGCCGGCAACCAGCAGACGCGAGTCGACCCAGCGCAGGGCGGTGGTCCCGAGGAGCGAACGAACGCCGGCCGCCCGGACCCGGGCGACCTCGCTGATCACGGCCGGGTGGTCGTAGCCGAGGACGCCGCCGGCCGCCGGCAGGCGGTCGATCAGGGTGACGCTGGCGCTCGGACCAAGGGCGCCGGCCACGGTCAGGCCGGCCAGCCCGGCGCCGACCACCACCACCTTCGGCCCGCCGTTCATGCGCCGGCCGTTCCGGCCGCGGTCACGACCACGTCGCCCGGCGCCCGGTTCTGGGCAAGCGAGCACATGAACGTGACCCCGGCCATGCACACCGAGCCCTGGCAGCGCCCGGCCGTCGCTCGCGTGCGCTTGCGGACGCCGTCGATCGAGCGCGCCGGGACGGCCATCTCGAGAGCAGCCTGGATCTCGGCCGCGCTGACGTCCTCGCAAGCGCACACGACCTGGGTGTAGCGCGGGTCGAGGGCCGCCAGCGTCTCCGGCTCCGGGTCAAGGAGCAGGCGGCGGACGGTGGGGATGTGGTCGAGGGCATCGGTCCGTACAGTCAGGTCGAGGCCCGCGCCGGCGAGGAGCTCGGCGACCCGGTCGGCGATCCCGAGCGACGACGACACGCCGGTCGAGCGGTTGATCGCGTGGACCAGGTTCGGGACGACTTCGTCGACCTCGATCCGGACCTTCTTCTCGCTGGCCGGCCGGATCGCCGCGAAGGCCTTGATCGCCCGGTCCATGGGCACCGACGGGACGAGCCGCTTCGTCTTCTCGGTCACGTGGGCGAGCATCTCGGCGTCGGTCGTCTTGTCGTAGCGCCGGTCGCTGTCGGTCACCGACGGACCCAGGAGGGCGGTGCCGTTCGTGGTCGGCACGACGTGGATCCCCTTCGAGTCGGGCAGGGGAGCGGCGAAGACGATGTGGCGCAGGGTCCGGCCCCAGTCGCGGTCGATCAACCAGTACTCGCCCTTGCGCGGCCACATCTTGAAATTCGTCCCGCCGGCCAGCTCCGAGATCTGGTCGGCGAACAGCCCGGCGGCGTTGACCACGAACGAAGTCTCGATCCGGGCCTGGGGCGTGATCACGGCCACGACCCGCCCGTCCTGCGACTCGATGTCGATCACCGGCGAATCGAAGCGGACCTGGACTCCGTTGCGGGCCGCCAGCTCGGCAAAGCCGACGCACAGGCGCATCGGGTCGATGATCCCCTCGTCGGGCAGGACCAGGCCCTGGATGCAATCCGGGCCGATCAGGGGCTCGAGGCGGCGGGCCTGGTCGCCGCTGACGATCGAGGCGGCCACCCCGCACGCCTTGGCGTTGGCCAGCTCCCCGGGCAGGCCGTCCGCCTCGTCGGACGTCAGCGCCGCCATCACTGCGCCGATCCGCCGGAACGGGACGTCAAGCCGGCGGCAGACGTCGTCCCAGCGCCGGTACGAGGTGGCGATCACGTCCGACTCGAGGGTGCCCGGAGCCGCGTAGTAGGACGAGGTGATCCCGGCGTTGCCCTTGCTGGCTCCCTCGGCGACGTCGTCGGTCGCCTCGAGCAGGCAGACCCGGGCGCTGGTCGAGGAGAGCCGCGCGGCGATCGCCGTGCCGATCACGCCGGCCCCCACGACCACGACATCGAAGCGCTGGTCCGCCGGCCTCGGCGTCACGTCAACTCCTTGCAGTTTTGTCGACTGTCGACCATAGTAGCGGCGCCGGCGGGCAGGAATCAAGGGTAGTGGAAACGTCCCGGAGGGTGATCATGGCGCCTGGTCTGAAGCTCGGAATCCTGCTCTGGAGCCAGGGTACGGACTGGCCCACCTACCGTGACGCGGCTCGTCGGATCGACCGCCTGGGCTATGACTATTTGTGGACCTGGGACCACGTCTACGCCATCTTCGGCGATCCGTACCAGGACATCTTCGAGGGCTGGACGGCGCTCAGCGCGCTGGCCGTCAGCACCGAGCGGATCAAGCTCGGCCTGATGGTCGGCGCCAACACGTTCCGCAACCCAGGCCTGGTGGCCAAGATGGCGGTCACGGTCGACCACGTCAGCGAAGGCCGCGCGATCCTCGGCCTGGGCGCCGCCTGGTTCGAGCTGGAGCACCAGCACGACGGCTACGAGTTCGGGACGGGCTTCGGCCAGCGCTGCGACTGGCTGGACGAATCGATCGGCCTGATCCGCCGGCTGATCGACGGCGAGACGGTCACGTACTCGAGCCCGAAGTACCGGTTCGAGGAGGCGCGCCACGCGCCGCGCCCCATCCAGAAGCACCTGCCGATCACGATCGGCGGCTCGGGCGAGACGAAGACCCTCAAGACCGTGGCCAAGTACGCCGACATCTGGAACGGGATCGGGACGGTCGAAGGGCTCAAGCACAAGGCCGAGGTCCTCGACGCCCATTGCGCCACGGTGGGCCGCGATCCGGCGTCGATTGAGCGCAGCCTGAACTGCCAGATGGTGATCCGGGACACGGCCGAGGCGGCCCAGCAGGCCTGGCTCGACTACATGGTCACGAACCGGACGCCGGCCGACCGAGCGACGCCATGGGTGGGCAATCCCGAGCAGATTGCCGAACGGATCCTGGCCTATCGGGCGATCGGCTTCCGCACGGTCAACGTCGAGGTACCCTACCCGTACGACCCCGAGACGGTCGAACGGCTGATCGGCGAGGTCAAGCCCCTGGTCGACGGGGCCTAGCCGGCTCGTTACCTGCCCAGCGCTCGGAGGCGCGGCGCCGGAACGGCCCTTTGGTCTCGGGCGCCCAGCCTCCACATTGTGGCTGGGCCATGATCCACGCTCACCTGAGCACGCAGTGGTCTACGCTACGGGCCGTGATCTGCCCGAACTGCGCCACCGAGAACAAGCCGGGCCGCAAGTTCTGCGTGGCTTGCGCCACGCCGCTGGCGACCGCCTGCCCGAACTGCGGCGCGCCGTTCGACGCGGGCGACGTCTTCTGCGGTGAGTGCGGCACGCCGCTCGGGAATGGGCAGGCGCAGGCGCGCCCGGCGGCCGGCCCCGCGGCACGTCGATCCGAGTCAGCCCAGCCCGCCCTCGCCGAGCGCCGCCTCGTCACGGTCCTGTTCGCCGATCTCGTCGGCTTCACTCCATTCGCCGAAGAGCGTGACGCCGAAGAGGTCCGCGACACCCTGACCCGCTACTTCGAGCTCGCCTCGGAGGTGATCGGACGTTATGGCGGGACCGTCGAGAAGTTCATCGGTGACGCGGTGATGGCCGTGTGGGGCGCACCGACCGCCCGCGAGGACGACGCCGAGCGAGCCGTCCGGGCTGGCCTCGACCTGGTCGACGCGGTCAAAGGCCTGGGCCCCACGATCCAGGCCCGGGCCGGGGTCCTCACCGGTGAGGCGGCCGTCACGATCGGCGCCACGAACCAGGGCATGGTCGCGGGCGATCTCGTCAATACGGCGGCCCGCCTCCAGTCCGTTGCCCAACCCGGCACCGTCCTCGTCGGTGAGGCGACGATGCGCGCCGCGAGCGCCGCGATCGCCTTCGAAGAGGCGGGCGATCAAGCGCTCAAGGGCAAGCAGGCCCCGGTCGCGGCCTATCGCGCGCTCCGAGTTGTCAGCCAGCGCGGCGGCCAGGGTCGGTCGGACCTGCCCGAGCCACCATTCGTGGGCCGTGACGAGGAGCTCCGCCTGCTCAAGGACGTGATCGGGACGACTGGTCGCGACCGGCGGGCTCGCCTGATCTCGATCACGGGTCCTGCCGGGATCGGCAAGAGCCGGCTCGCCTGGGAGCTCGAGAAGTACATCGACGGGATCAGCGCAACCATCTACTGGCATCGCGGACGGTCGCCGTCGTACGGCGAGGGAGTCACGTTCTGGGCCCTGGGCGAGATGGTTCGCCGCCGGTTGCACCTGGCTGAGGATGATGACGAGGCCATCACCCGCGAGCGCATCGACGCGACGATCGCCGAATTCATTGCCGATGAAGAAGATCGGCGCTGGGTGAAGCCCGCCCTGCTGACCCTCCTTGGGCTGGCCCCTGCCCCGGCCGGCGGGCGGGACGTCCTGTTCGCGGCCTGGCGGATCTTCTTCGAGCGGGTCGCCGAGCGCGGCACGACCGTGCTCCTGTTCGAGGACCTCCAGTGGGCCGACACCGGGTTGCTCGACTTCATCGAATACCTGCTCGAGTGGTCCCGGACCTCGCCGATCCTTGTCGTGGCCCTTGCCCGGCCGGAGCTGTTCGAGCGCCGTCCGGACTGGGGCGCCGAGGTCCGCAACCTGACCCGGCTGGCCCTCGAGCCGTTGACCGACGAGGCAATGCGCGAGCTGCTCGACGGCTTCGTGCCGGGTCTGCCCAAGCACGCGATCAGCGCCATCCTGGGCCGCGCCGACGGGATGCCCCTGTACGCCGTCGAGACCGTCCGGGCGCTGGTCGCCGACGGGCGGCTCGTTCGCGAAGGAGCGATCTACCGCCCCGCCGGCGCGCTCGGCGAGCTGGCGATCCCCGAGACGCTGCGCAGCTTGATCGCCTCGCGCCTGGATGCCCTCGAGCCGGCCGATCGGAGCCTCGTTGCCGACGCGGCGGTCCTCGGGCAGTCGTTCGCGCCGGCCGGCCTCGGAGCGATCAGTGGCCACGACGCGGCCGAGCTCGAGCCGCGTCTTCGGGCCCTCGTCCGGCGCGAGATCTTCGAAGTCGAGGCAGATCCGCGTTCGCCCGAGCGCGGCCAGTACGGCTTCGTGCAGTCATTGATCCGCGAGGTCGCCTACGGGACGCTGGCCAAGCGCGAGCGACGCACCCGGCACCTCGCCGCGGCGCGCTACTTCGAGGCGCTCGGTGAGGACGAGCTGGCCGGTGCCCTCGCCTCGCACTATCTCGCCGCCCACGAGGCCTCTGCCGAGGGTGCCGAGGCGGACGCCGTCGCGATCCAGGCCCGGATCGCACTGTCCGGCGCTGCCGATCGAGCGGTTGCCCTCGGTGGGCACGAGCAGGCCGTGGCCTACCTGCGCTCGGCCGCGGCGATCACGGTCAACCCGATCGACCGGGCCGCCCTCCTGCGACGAGCCGCCTGGTCGGCCAACGCCGGCGGCGATCACGAAGACGCTCGTGCCCTGGGCGAGCAGGCGCGTACGGTCTCCGAACAGGCGGATGATCGAGCCGGCACTGGCTCGGCCCAGGCGTTGCTGGGAGAGATCCTGATCGACGCCGGCCTGATCCTCGAATCACGCGCCGTCCTCGATGCAGCGGCGGCCGCCCTGCCCGAGTCGGGGATGGACGAGACTCGGGCCGAGGTCTACGGCAACCTGTCGCGCGTGCTGATGCGCCTGACCGAATCCGGCCCGGCGATTTCGGCCGCAGATGTTGCGCTGCCGATCGCCGAGCGGCTCGACCTCGACCGGATCGTGGCGGAGACCCTCAACAACAAGGGCTCGGCCATGACTCAGTCCGGGCGACGGCGGGAGGGCGTGGCCCTGATCAAGGCCGCCGTGGATGTCGCCCGGGCGGGCGGCCATTTGGCGGCCGAGATTCGCGCTCTCGCGAACGTAGCCGCCAACTTCGAGGACCCGTTGGTAGCGCGCGAGGTCCACCGGCAGGCCTTCGATCTGGCCATGCGCGTCGGGAATGTGAACCTGGCGCGCTGGAACCGCGAGTCGCTCCGATTCTCCAGTTTCCTCCTTGCCGACGGCTGGGACGAGGCATTGGCCGAGTCCTGGGCCGACGTCGACACGTTGCTCGGGGGCGGCGCATCCCTGAACGACGAGGCTCGCTGGATCACCGCCAGCACCAACATGCGGATGCACCGGGGCCTCCCCGTCGATGAGCTGCTCGGCCGCCTGGACGAGATCGCTGCCGAGGTCTCCGATCCGATGGTCTCAGCCGAGGTCCTCTCGCAGCAGGCTCAGCTGGCCCTGATTGCCGGTGACTACGCAGGAGCGGCCCGGCTCGACCTGGCCGCGGCCGACCTTGGATCGCAGGTCACCTTCATCTACCTGTCATTCGCGGTCCGGGCGCACCTGCTTGCCGGGGACCTGGAGGGAGCTCGGCTCGCCTCTGCTCGGCACCACGCGGAGTCGCAGGGCAACATGATCGATGATGCGCTCGGCGTCGCCGCGCAGGCCGGGATCGCCGCTCTCGAGGGCCGCGTCGACGATGCGATCGCCGGCTACCGCGAAGCGTTCGAGCGGCTCGAGGCCATCCACATGGATTGGCTCATCGCCCTGCTCGGCTTCGAGTTCGCGTCGACCGTTGGCGGCGACCACCCGGCCGTCCGAGAGGCTGCTGCGCGTTCGCGGGCAATCTTCGAACGGGTCGGCGCGCGACCGTGGCTTGAGAAGCTCGATGTGGTCCTGGCCTCGCGGTGGGTGCCGCCTGCGCCTGTGGCCGCCGATCCGCCCCCCGTCGAGGCGCCGCGAGCATGAGCAGCCGCGGGGCCGTCGTGCTGATCACCTGGAAGCGGCGTCCGGCTCCAGCAACTCATAGCAGAGGGCCCGGCCGAGCCACTGCGCGTGGCGCTCGGATGACCAGCCGCGGCCGTTCACGAGCAGGTGGAACAGGCCCGGGTCGACCAGGACCCAGACCACGTCGGCGGCTGACTCGAGATCGAGGCCGGCTCTGAGGGGACCCTTCGACGCCGTGTCCGCGACGACATGCGCGGCCCCGATCCGGCGCTCGCCCTGGATCTTGTCCCAGACCGGACGAACATCGGGATCGGCGGACGCCGCGCCCCGGATCGCCTCGTAGATCGCGGCGACCCGGCCGCCCAGCTCGGCGATCAGGCCGGCGTAGCGTTCGAGATAGCGGCGGGGATCGGGTTCGGCGCGGATCGCGATCGAGGCGGGTCGGAGCGGCAGCGGGACATCCACATCGTCGCCGACGAGGGCCACGTCATAGGCCGTCTTGAGCAGGGCCGCCTTGCTGCCGCAGGCCGTGAAGACCGTCGCCCGGCTGACGCCGGCCGCCTCGGCGATCGCCTCGATCGACGTCGCGCCGTACCCGTCGCGGACGAAGAGGAGCGTGGCGGCATCGATGATCGTTCGGCGGGTCTGGCCGGCGTGGGCCGAACGCAAGGGCGATCGATACGTGCGCTTGACAGGTGGAGGCTTGTTGGACATACTCATAGTATAGTCATTCAACTGCTGGTCTGACCAACAGGCCGGCTCGATTGGCGAGCGAGGGAGTCCAGCAACCATGATCGCCGAACCGCAAACCATCAGTGACGCCACCGCTGTCGTCCGTCGGCTCCAGGCCGCGACGAACGCCCATGACCTCGACGCGCTGGTGGCCTGCTTTGCTCCCGATTACCTGAGCGAGATCCCGGCTCATCCGGCACGGAGCTTCCGGGGCAGCGACCAGGTTCGTCGCAACTGGACCCAGATCCTGGCCGGCGTCCCCGACCTCCACTCGGAGCTCGTTCGAGAGTCGGTCGA
>PNAZ01000058.1:0-1125 GCA_003169655.1 Chloroflexota bacterium | reverse complement strand
GTTGGTGCTTCTGGAACCCTCGGCCCGCTCCTTGTCCCGCTCCTGGTCGCTCGAGGCGAAGCAGTCCGGGTCGTGACGCGCGATCCGAAGGGTGCGGCCGGGAGGCTGACCGGCGTGGAGCTGATGTCCGGCGACGTGACACGGCCCGACGATGCTCGCCGGGCCGTCGAAGGTGCCCGTGTGGTCGTGTCGGCAATCACTGGATTTGGCTCACCGGGCGGCGTCAAGGCCGTCGATGAGGACGGCAATCGCACCCTCGCCAAGGCCGCTTCGACCGCCGGGGTCGAGCAATTCATCCTGCTCTCTGTCGGTGGTGCATCCGCCGACCATGCGATCCCGCTCTTTCGGGCGAAGTTCGCGGCCGAGGAGGCTGTCCGCGCCAGTGGCATTGCCTGGACGATCATCCGCCCGTCGGCCTACCTCGAGACCTGGCTGGGGATCATCGGCGGCCCGTTGGTGAGCACCGACAAGACCCTCGTCTTCGGCCGTGGCGAGAACCCGATCAACTTCGTCTCGGCGCTCGATGTGGCCCGCTTCGTTGACCGCGCGGTCGGTGACCCAACCCTGCGCGGGCAGGTCGTCGAAGTCGTCGGCCGCGAGAACCTGAGCTTGAACCAGCTGGTCGAGATCGTCCGGCGCGTCTCGGGTCGGACTGGCCGCATCTCGCACACCCCGCGGGCGGCGATGCGCCTCCTGTCGGTCGTGCTCCGGCCGATCAACCGGATGCGCGCGGGCCAGATCCAGGCGGCCCTGGTGATGGACACCACGAACATGGCCCTCGACAGCCACGCGGCCCACTCGGCCGATCCGTCGATCCCGCTCAGCGAGGCGGCGGACGTCGCGGCCCGGATGTTCGCGCACGCAGCGCCGGTACCGGCGGTGCAGCCGGCCAGCTGAAGCCATCCTGGATTCGTCAGACGGGCTGCTACTGGGCGACCCGGACTGCCACCAGCGGCCCGGACTGCCGGATCAGCCCTTGAGCGCGTCGACGATCGGGGCGAGCTGGTCGAGGGCCTTCGAAGTCAGGGCGGGGAAGGGGCCGGTGTCGTCGGCATCGCCGTTGAAGATCGTGACGTGGCGGAGGCCGGCCGAGCGCATCTCCTGGAGCTTGGCGATGACCTCGAC
>PNAZ01000071.1 GCA_003169655.1 Chloroflexota bacterium | reverse complement strand
AGGACCTCGGCACCGGCCTCCGTACGCAGGTCGAGCCGGATGCTGCGCTTGTTGCGGTTGATCGCGAGGTAGTACGCGGCGACACCGGGATCGTCGGGTCCGAGCCGGCCGGCTCCGACCCAGGGCGGACCCCAGGCCCGGGTCCCATCGCCTTCCGGCGGCTCGACCTTGATCACCTCGGCACCAAGGTCGGCCAACAGCATCGTGCAGTACGGGCCGGCCAGCACGGTCGAGCAATCGACGACCAGGATCCCGGCCAGGGGGCCGGGCGAACGGGCAGGGTCTTTCCCTGGCGCCGGTGCGGGACGTGGCTGATCGAGGGGCATCGCGGACAGGGTAGAGGGCCGCTGATCGCCTCGTCGATGCCGGGCGGCTCGCCCAGCGCCGCCGACGCCGTTCTCCTCTACGATGCAGTCATGAGCAACGAGCACAAGCTGACCCTGATGACCGTCCATGCCCATCCCGACGACGAGACGATCGGCACCGGCGGGACGATGGCCAAGGCGGTCGCCGAAGGCCGCCGGGTCGTCCTGGTGACCGGAACCCGCGGTGAGCTGGGCGAGATCGTCGTGTCCGAGATGGACACCCCCGCCAATCACCACCGGCTGGGGGAGATCAGGGCCGGGGAGCTCGAGGCGGCGATGGGCGAGCTGGGCGTGACCGAGTGGGAGAACCTTGGTTACCGCGACTCCGGGATGATGGGCGATCCCGGCAACCGCGACCCGCGCAACTACTGGCAGGCTGACCTCGACTCGGCGATCGGCCGCCTCGTCTGGCTCGTACGCCAGATCCAGCCGGACGTGATGACGACCTACAACGACTTCGGCGGCTACGGCCACCCGGACCACATCCGGACTCACCTCGTGGCCGTGGGCGCGTTCGAGCGGGCCGGCGATGCCAAGGCCTACCCGGAGCAGCTCGGCGACGGCGTCGAGCCGTGGACCCCGTCAAAGCTGTACGAGCAGGCGATGTCCCGCAAGCTGCGCGAGTCGATGAACGAGCGGATGGCCGCCATGGGCCGGCGTAGCTTCTGGCTGCCGCCCGAGGATGCGACCCCGGAGCAGATCGCCGAGCACGAGGCATTCATCGCCAAGGCGACGGTTCCCGAGGAGTCGATCACGACGAGGATCGACATCGGCCCGTACGTCGAGTCGAAGTGGGCGGCGATCCGGCGCCACGTCACCCAGATCAGCTCCGAATCGCCGTTCATGCAGATGGGCCTGGACGGCTGGCGTGAGGCCTGGTCGACCGAGGCCTACGTCCTGCGCGAGACCCGGATGCCCGCAGCGGCTCCCGAGACGGACNNCCGGCAGCCTCAGACGGGCGTCGTCACCAGGGCGGCGTCACCAGGGCAGCATCTTGCCCGAGGCATCGTAGAGCTGGCCCAGGACCACCCGGCCGTCAGTGGCGGGATTGAGCAGGTTGGGCTGGGCGCCGTCGAGGATCACCGTCGGCTGGAGTCGGGCCTGGACCAGGTGGGTGCCGTTGAAGGTCAGGTCGAGGAGCAGGCCCTCGCTCGTCGGCTCTGACCAGATCTGGTCGAAGACGAAGTTGCCAAGGGCGTACCAGATCGGGTGGCCTTTGTAGATCTCCATCGCCCCGACCCAGTGGGCATGGTTGCCGATGATCATGTCGGCCCCGGCGTCGATCACGGCATGGGCCAGGCTCTGCTCCGCCGAGAACGGCCGCGGTGAGTACTCGGTGCCCCAGTGGGGATAGACGATGACGATCTGGGCGCCGGCCTTGCGCGCGGCCGCGACATCCTGCTTGACGACCGGCGCCGACAGCTGAGCGCTGCCCGGCTTGTTGGTGCCCGCCGCGTAGTACTTGGCGATCGTGTCGTAGGACAGGATCGCGACCTTGACGCCGTCCACGGTCATGATCGCCGGCGTCCGTGCCGCGACGAGATTCTTGCCCGCGCCGCTGTGGCGGATGCCGTACTTGTCGAGATTGGCCAGGGTCTGCAGGAGGCCCTTCGGCCCCGCGTCGCCGATGTGGTTGTTGCCCAGCGAGACGTAGTCGATCCCGGCGTCCTTGAGGCCGGCGATCAGGCGTGGGTTGGCCGAGAAGATCGTGCCCTGGGTGTGGTACCTGAAGTCGTCGGGGGCCGGGTTCTCGAAGTTGGCGACCGCCAGATCGGCGCTCTTGAGCAGGTTCCGCACCGCGCCGGCGTTGCCGGTCCGGACCGCGACCACGGTCGGCCAGCCGAGCGACGAGCAGCAATGCCGGCCGGTGATCCGGGCCGTCCCGCCGTTGAACGGGAAATCGACCCCCTTCTTCTCGACGGTCACTGCCTTGGCCACGCCTCGGTCGAGCATGATGTCGCCGCCTGCGACGAGCGTCCAGACCTTGGCCGGATTGAAGGCCGGTGCCGAGCCAATGGATGTCGGCAGCGCCGCGTTCAGCTTCCAGGCCGCGGTGGTCTTGAGCCGGCTGACGCCGAACAGCTCGCTCGTGCCCCAGCCGATCGCCCGGATCGCCGGGCTGACCGAGTCGGCCCGGATGAACGCCAGCCGATCCGAATGGGCGGCAAGGTCCTTGTCCAGGGTCGCGATGTTCGGAGCCAGGATCAGCCGCGACGGGACGTCCGGTCGGGCGACGCCGATCGCGGCCAGGATCGGATCAGCGTCACCGGAGACGAGCTCGAGGCTGGTGAACGTGGCGTGATGGCCGTTCAGGATCGCCCGGACGTCGGTGATCGATACCGACAGGAGCGTTGAGCGAAAGTCGACGGCCGGCACGATCGGCACGGCTCCGATCGCCCCGTTGGCGGTGCCCGAGGCACCCGGCCCGGTCGAGCCGAAGCTCACGCCCGGCGCCGACCCATTCGGCGCGCTGCTCGGCCCCGCCGAGATGCCAGCGATTCCAGTCGAGGCGCCCGGCGAGCCCAAGCTGGCCGCGGGCGGTGGCTTCGGTGATCCGAGCAGGATCGCGATCGTCGCCAGGCTGCCCAGGGCGATCGTGATGACCGCGATCCACAGGAATGACGGACCGCCCCAACCGCCCCGCCGCCGGCCGCTGCCGACGGTCCGCCCACGGGCCGCCGGCCCGATCTGTCGTGCGTGATCCCTCCGTCCGTGATCCGAGCGTCGCGGCGGAATCGTCATTGCCGCGCATTCTGACACGGGCAGGAGAAGGCCCCGTCCGGGCGACGGGCCGCCAGCTCAGCCGTCACGATCGTGAGCCACCGTCAGACAAGGCTGGCTCCGTAGACCCGCCGCGGCCGGCCCGAAGGCCCGATCGTCGCTCGCTCGAAGCGCAGCCCGATCTTCTCGGCGACTCGCTGCGACGGCACGTTGTCGGGATGGATCAGGGCGATCAGCCGCTCGAGCCCGAGCACGTCCCGGGCGTAGGCGCGACAGGCCGCCGCCGCTTCAGTCGCGTAGCCCCGGCGCTGCAAGGCGACGCTTACGTGGTAGCCGACCTCGATCTCGATGGTGCCGTCCACCTCCTGCGGAGTCAGGCCGCAGTCACCGACGAATCGCCTGGTTTCGCGCTCCTCGACGATCCACAGGCCGAAGTCGCGCTCTCGATACAGGTGCTGATTCCACTCGATCCAGGCGAGCGCTTCGGCCCGATCCTTCGGGTGCGCGGAGTAGGCCATGACGACTGGATCGCCGAGGAGGGCGGCCATCACGTCGAGGTCGTCAACGGTCATCTCGCGGAACGTCAGCCGAGCGGTCGGATCCGGGGGTGGCACGCCGTCAGTATCGCCGCGGACGGGCCGGCGAGCGGCAAGAGAACGCCCCGTCCGGGCGGCGGACGGGGCGTCGGTGTATTCGAAGTTGGCGGACCCGACCGGATTCGAACCGGCGATCTCCAGCGTGACAGGCTGGCATGTTGGGCCGCTACACCACGGGTCCGCGGCGAGCCGGAAGGATAGCACCTCGCCAATCAGGACGAGGCGCTAGACTCGGCCGCGATGCGCCTGATCGACCTCCGCTCCGACACGGTGACCCGGCCGACCGATGCGATGCGTCGGGCGATGGCCAGTGCCGAGGTGGGCGACGATGTCTTCGGCGACGACCCGACCGTGATCGCCCTCGAGGAGCGCGCCGCCGACCTGCTCGGCAAGGAAGCGGGCCTGTTCGTCACGTCCGGGACGCAAGGCAATCTCGTCGCCCAGCTGGGCCACCTGGCCCGCGGCCAGGAGACGATCGCGGCGTCCGAGAGCCACATGATCATCGACGAGGCGGCTGGCCATGCGGTGATCGTGGGGACCTCGATCCGGGCCCTGCGCGAGCGGCCCGACGGGACGCTCGACCCGGTCGAGATCGCCGATGCCTTTCGCGATCCGAGCGACCCCCATGAGCCGATCACCGGCCTGGTCACGATCGAGAACACCCACGCCCACTCGATGGGCCAGCCGTTGAGCGTGGAGTACACGGCCACCGTCGCCGCGATCGCCCACGAGCGGGGCGTGCCGCTCCACGTCGACGGGGCCCGCTTCTTCAACGCCGTGGTCGCCCAGGAAGTCAGCGCCCGGGCGCTGGCCGGGCCGGCCGACTCGGTCACCTTCTGCCTCTCGAAAGGCCTCGGCTGCCCGGTCGGCTCCGTGCTCGTCGGCTCGAAGGACTTCATCTGGCGGGCGCGCCGGGGCCGCAAGCTGGTCGGCGGCGGCCTGCGCCAGGTGGGCATCCTCGCAGCGGCCGGCCTGGTTGCCCTGGGCGACGGGCCCGATGGGATGATCGCCCGTCTCGCCGACGACCACGCCAACGCCCGACGGCTGGCCGAGGGCCTGGCCGAGCTCGACGGAATCGAGTCCGCCGGGGGGATCGCCCAACCGGCCCCCGGTCGTCTCGACCCGGCGCGGGTGCGCACGAACTTCATCCTGTTCAAGGTCCGTGGCGATCGGGCGGCCTTCCTCGCCGCCCTCAAGGCTCGCGACGTGCTGATGGTCGAGTATCCGCACGGCGCAGTCCGCGCGGCCACCCATCACGACGTCACGGCTGCCGACGTGGACACAATCCTCCAGGCGACCCGCGAGGTCCTCCGCGAGACGGCCGGTCGATCGGCTGCAGCCGCGGGCGCGCGAACCTGAACCTCGACGAGTTCCAGCTCAGCCGGCCGGCACCTGCGCCGGACGCCGGACCGCTCGACGAGCGGTTCTACGACCTCGTCGAAGCCAACTTCCGGCGCTCGATCATTGCCCACCCGGACGCGGCCACCTTCCTCGGGATCCATACCGAGGACCACCGCCTGCCGAGTGGCACACGCGAGGCGGTCGAGGAGCAGGTCGCCCAGGCCCGCGAGCAGCAGGCCGCGATCGCGGGACTCGACCCGGCGGGCCTCTCGGCCGAGGTCCGTTTCGAACGCGACATCGAGCTCCACAACTTGCGTCGCGAGCTGTTCGACCTCGAGGAACAGCGGTTGTGGGCGCGCCGCTCGACGGCCATGGACGGCATCGGCGACCCGCTCTTCGCCCTGTTCGCCCGCGACTTCGCGCCGCTCAACGAGCGCCTGGTCTCGCTCACGGCCCGCATGGAGGCCATCCCCCGCTACCTGGCCGAGCACCAGACCCGGGCGACGGAGCCCCAGGTCCGCCTGTGGCAGGAGCTTGAGCTCGAGTCCGCCGTCGAGATGCCGGGCTTCTTCGACGAAATCGTCGCCGCCGGTGGGGCGCTGGCGGAGCCGGAGCGGCGCCGGCTGGATCGTGCCGCGGAGCGGGCGAAGGCGGCCGTGGCGGAGTACGAAACATTCCTGCAGGGCACGTTCCGGACGGCCGTCGAGAGCTGGCCGCTCGGTCGCGAGCGGTACGACGAGCTCGTTGCCCGGCGGGCCTTCGACGGGCTGGATGCGGAGCGGATCCTTGAGATCGGCTACGAGCAGCTCCACCTCCAGCGGGCCGCTCGGACGGCTGCCGCGCGGGAGGTCGATCCAGACCTCGACGAAGCCGAGGTGATCAGGCGCCTGAAAGACGATCACCCGGCGACCTTCGAGGAGGCGCTCGATGCCTACCGCCAGGTGATGCTCCGGGCGCGGAGCTACCTGATCGAGCACGACATCGTGAGCATCCCCGACGACGAGCGGATCGAAGTGGTGCCCACGCCCGATTACCTGCGCCGGGTGATGCCCTTCGCCGCGTACTACGACGCCCCGAAGTTCGACCACGAGCCGCAGGGCATCTATGTCGTCACGCCGTCGGTCGATGGTGATCCGGGCGCGATGCGCGAGCACAACCGGAGCTCGATCAGCAATACCAGCATCCACGAGGCCTATCCCGGCCACCACCTGCAGTTGTCGGTCGCCGGCCGCCACCCGAGCCTCAGCCGATTGACGGCCCAGGCCCCGGAGTTCATTGAGGGCTGGGGGATGTACTCCGAGCAGATGATGCGCGAGGAGGGCTTCGACGACGGGCCCACCTTCCGGCTGAGCATGCACACCGACGCCATCTGGCGGGCCTGCCGGATCATCCTCGACGTGCGGATGCACCGGGGCGAGATCGGCGTCGAGGAGGCCGAGGCCTGGCTCATCGAGCAGACCGGCTTCGAGGCCGCCAACGCCCGGGCCGAGGTCCGCCGCTACACGTACACCCCGACCTACCAGCTGTCGTACCTGCTGGGCAAGGTTCTCCTCCTCCAGCTCCGAGCCGACGAACAGGAGAAGCTGGGCGCGGCATTCAGCCTGCGCCGCTTCCATGACACGATGCTGGGCAACGGCAGCCTCCCGATCAGCTTCCATCGCCGGCGTTTCGCCGGTGAGGGTGGCCCGGCGCCGGCCTGACGCCGGCCTGATCCGCGCGTGCAGGTCATCCCGTCGATCGACCTCGAAGGAGGCCGCTCGCGCATCGTCTTCTGGCCCGGAGCATCGACCGGGGTCGGTGCGCCAACGGACCGGCCCGAACGGATTGCAGCCCACTTCGTGGAGCTCGGCGCCCCGCTGATCCATCTCGTCGACTTCGATGGGGCGCGCAGCGGACAGCCGGTCAACCTGGAGGTCGTCGGGCTGGTGGCGTCCCGCGTGGCAACCCCCCTCCAGCTCGCTGGCGGTGTCGAGGGCGCCGACCAGATCCGCCTGGCGTTCGCCGCTGGGGCGACCCGGGTGGTCCTGGCGATGAGCGTGGTCGAGGAGGCCGAGCTGCTCCGCGCTGCGATCGGGGTCGCCGGTGACTGGCTGGCCGTGGGCCTGGACCCCAGACCGGAGCGCTTCGCCGCCTTTCCCTGGCGGCGGGCCGGCGTGCCGACGCTTGACAGCCTGGTCGGAGAGCTCATCGATCGCGGCGTCCGGCGCTTCGTCCTGGGCCACGGCGGCTCCGACCCGGACCTCGAGCTGCTCCGGGGCCTGAGCCGGGCCAACGACATCGACCTGTTCGTGGCCGGCGGCGTGCGCGACCTCGCCGGGATCCGCCGGCTGCGCGATTCAGGGGTGAGCGGCATCATTCTGGGCGAGGCCCTCCTGTCGGGGGCCGTCGATTACCGCGCCGCACTCGAGGCCGCCAGCTGATGCCGATCCCCGCCCCCCACAGCCGCTCGGCGCTCAACCGCCCGGGCCGCGGCGGGCGGATCGTGAGCCTGGCAGCCGCGCTGATCCTCGCCGGCTGCAGCAGCTCCGGCGGGCTGCCGATCGGCGGCGGACCGGCGAGCCAGGGACCCCCGGCCAGCACGGTCGACCTCAGCTCATGCCCGACCAGCCAGCCGCTGTCCCTGGCGGCCGGCCAGACCCGGACCGTCACGATCACCACCGGGCAGGGCAAGATCGTGATCAAGGTGGACGCAGCCAAGGCCCCGATCGCGACCGCCAACTTTGTCGCGCTGGCCGGCTGTGGCTACTACGATGGGGTCGTCTTCCAGCGGCTCGTGCCCGGCTACATCATCCAGGGCGGTGACGGTGAATTCGGTCGCGTCGGGGCCGACGGCAAGCTATCCGCCGCCGACGCTGGCGAGGTGGGCAGCGGCAACCCCGGCTACACGATCGGCGACGATCCGCCGCGCACGGACTACGGCCGGGGCACCGTGGCGATGGCCCGGACAGGCGACCCCCACTCGGAGGCGGCGCAGTTCTTCATCGTCCTGGCGGACGGTCCCGCCGCCCAGTCGCTGGCCGGGTCGAACCAGTACGGTTACGCGATCATCGGCAGCGTCACGTCGGGGATGGACGTCGTCGACGCGATCGCTGGCATGCCCAACTCGGGTGACCCCAACAATGCGGCGATCGACCCGGTCGCGATGACCACGGTCACCGTCGGACCCTGAAGCAAGGAGCACAGATGACCACTGCCACGATCAGCACCGAGCTGGGCGAGATCGTCGTCGAGCTGTACGACGAGAGCGCGCCGAAGGCGGCCGCGAACTTCGCCAAGCTGGCCACCAGCGGCTACTACGACGACGTGATCTTCCACCGGGTGATCCCCGGTTTCGTGATCCAGGCCGGCGACGGCAAGTTCGGCAAGAAGGCCAGCCTCGACGCCGGACGGGTCGGGACGGGCGGGCCGGGCTACACCTTCGAGGACGAGAAGGTCCAGGGCGACTACCTGCGTGGCACGTTGGCCATGGCCAACGCCGGACCGAATACCAACGGCTCGCAGTTCTTCATCTGCGTCGCCGACCTGACCGGCAAGCTGCCCAAGAACTACACCCTGTTCGGCCTGGTGACGAAGGGCATGGACGTCGCCGACAAGATCGTCTCCGCCCCGCGCAACAGCCGCGACCTGCCCAACGAACCGGTCGCAATCAAGTCGATTGCAATGGCGCCAAGCGAAGGTTAAGGAATTTTCACCGGGGTTTGTGACGAAACTCTTGGCTCAGCGGCTCGCTTCGGGTATGCTCTGATCGCTGCGAAAGCAGCCAGCTGCCCCAGCTGCAAGGTCATGGGTAGGTAGGGTCAGGGTAGTCGGTGCAGCCGACGTGATAGATGCCCTTGTAGCGTGGCAGAAGCGTTCGTTTCGGCGGACAATTCACCGGGACAGCATCGGAGCGGTTCTCTTCGGAGGGCCGCTCCGAACTTTTGTGCCCGGAATCAGGCCGGCGGCTCGGGCTCCTCGATCGGCGGCAGGAGCGGTGCGCCGGTGATCAGCCGGGATCCGCGACCGCGGGTGAAGAAGCTCCAGGCCCAGCGGACGACGACCACGATCCGGTTGGCGAACCCGATCAGGTACAGGATGTGGATCGTCAGCCAGAGGACCCAGGCCGGGAAGCCGCTCTGGCGTCCGAACGGCCCGAGCCAGGGGATGTCGGTCACGCCGGCCAGCCGCCCGATCACGGCCACGTCACCCCTGTTCCGGTAGCGGAACGGCGGCGGGGTCTCTCCGGACAGCCGGGCCTGGATCATGGAGGCCGCGTAGCGTCCGCCCTGGATCCCGCCCTGGGCCACGCCGGGGACCGCCCGATCCTTCTTCCACGGTTGGACCGCGGCGTCACCGACCGCGAAGATCTCGGGGTGGCCCGGCACGGTCAGGTCGGACTGGACCTCGATCCGGCCGCTCTGATCGGTGGGCGCGCTCGTGGCCCTGGCCACGGCCGTGACGAACGACGAGGCGAGGATCCCGGCGGCCCACAGGACCGTTCGGGCCGGAATCAGCTCGCGCGTTCCGTCGGCCCGCTCGACGGTCACCGAATGGTCGTCAATGTCGACGACCCGGGTCGCGGTCCGGACCGTCGCCCCGAGGCGTTCGAGCTGGCGGCGGGCCGAAGCGGACCGGTCCGCCGGATAGGTCGGCAGGATCCGGGGCAGCGCCTCGACCAGGTTGATTCGTGCCGAACGGGTGTCGATCGAGCGGAAATCGCGGCGCAGGGTGTCGCGCGCGATCTCGCCCAGCGAACCGGCCAGCTCGACGCCTGTCGGGCCGCCGCCCACGATCACAAACGTCAGCCACTCCGCCCGGCGCCCGGGATCGTGCTCACGCTCGGCCGCCTCGAAGGCAATCAGGATCCGACGCCGGATCTCGAGCGCGTCGTCGAGCGACTTGAGGCCCGGCGCGTCGCGGGCCCAGCCGTCGTGCCCGAAATACGAGAACCGGGCGCCGGAGGCGACGATCAGCGAGTCGTAGCCGAGCGGGCCGCCGTCCGCGAGGAGCACCTCGCGACGGGCCGGGTCCAGGCCGACCGCCTCGCCGAGGAGGACCGTCGTGTTCCGCTGGCGACGCAGGATCGAGCGCAACGGCTGGGCGATGTCGCCGGGCGAGACCGCCCCGGTCGCAACCTGGTAGAGGAGCGGCGTGAACAGGTGGAAGTTGCGCCGGTCGGCGATCGTGGTCGTCAGCCGCTCGTCCTTGCTGAGTTGGCGGGCGGCATACAGCCCGGCGAATCCGCCGCCGATGATCAGGACGCGATGGGCTGCCTGCCCGACCTGGGCCACCATCCGATCAGGGGGTGGGCAGGGGCAGGCCACCGGGCAGCGACGGCAGTCCATTCGGGATCAGACTCGAGACGTCCTTGGGCAGCAGCGGGCCGAGCAGGCCCAGGACGATCGGCACGGTCGTATCGCGCAGGATGTG
>PNAZ01000110.1 GCA_003169655.1 Chloroflexota bacterium | reverse complement strand
GGCCTTCGACATCGTCGTCGCCGGTGATCCTCATCTCGAGGCCCTCACCCGGCGTGAACTTCTTGCTTGGCATTACTCGTCTCCTTTGTCCCCGCCGGTGATCCGGTGGTGCCACCGGTCGGTCCGGGGGCTCTGGCGGCAATCTTGGCCGACCAGCGCGGGCGCGTCCAGCGATTTCAGTGACGCCTCAAGTGTCTTCTTGGCGACAGCCAGGGCGTCCTACTGGCGCGTCACCGGACGCATCGGATAGACGCCGATGATGATCGGCGCCTCCGGGTCGAGCTGGAGCTCGTAGCCGACCTCACCGGCCCGGACCAGCTCACCCAGGATCCGTCCTTCTCGCTGGGGCAGCCCCACGAAGACGCGACCGGCATCGCTCTCGAAGCCGGTGACATCGTCGTCGGCCGACTCGATCCCGAACCGGCGCCGGATCTCGTGAACCGGCAGGTACGCCCGGCTCTTGATGAACCGCCGGAGCTGGGCCGGGGTGCAGCCGACGCTGGCGGGGATGCCGGCCTCGTCCACGACGCCGATCGCGGTGGTCGGGGCGTGGAGGGCGGCCATGGCGATCGCCGACGATCCGTCGAGCGCAACCGCGGGTGGGGCCTGGGGTTCGACCGGAGCCAGCAACGCCCTGCCCGATTCAGATCCCTCGGGCGCGCCTGGACGCGCCGGCAGGGCGACGTCGGTTCGCCCAGTGGGTCCCGGCCGACGCTGGTCGCCCGGGCGATGACGGGAATGACGGCTCATCGGCGGGGCCGCGTGGGTTGACGCACGATTGATCCGATCGAGTGAGGACGAGCGCCCGCTCGGCTGGGCGCTCCGATCGACCGATCATACCGCGCCGCGGTCATCCGCCCGGCCGGCAGCCGGCCTCAGCGCCCGTCGACGACCTGCAGGTCGAGGGGCGACCGATTCAGGACGAGCGGGCCGCTCGGGCCGCAAACTACGATGTCCTCGAGGCGGGCGCCATAGCGACCCTCGAAGTAGATCCCCGGCTCGACGCTGAAGGCGTAGCCCGGCCTGAGCGGCTCCGGGTTGCCCTCGACGAGGTACGGGTCCTCGTGGGCCTCGAGCCCGATCCCGTGGCCGAGGCGGTGGAAGAACTGGGGTCCGTAGCCGGCCGTGGTGATGATCGAGCGGGCGGTTGCGTCGAGCTCCTGGCAGGCAACGCCCGGTCGGACGGCAGCGCTGGCCGCGGCCTGCGCCTCGCGCAGCACGCCATACAGCCGCACGAAATCCGGGTCGGGTCCGGTTGCCGGGTCGCCGCCGCCGACCCAGATCGTGCGGGTCGTATCCGAGGTGTAGCCATCGAGCGTGCCGCCGATGTCGAGGACGACGGGCTCGCCGGCCCGGATGCGCCGCTCGGACGCCTCGTGATGGGGCGAGGCGCTGTTCGGGCCCGAGCCGACGATCGCGAACTCGGCCAGGTCGTGGCCCTCGGTCACCAGCCGCTCGCGGATCTCGCGGCTCACCTCGGCCTCGGTCCGGCCGATCAACGAGCCGTGGCTGACCTGGGCGATCACCCGGTCGGCGGCCTCGGCCGCCAGCCGCAGCAGGGCGACCTCGTCGTCGTCCTTGGCCATCCGGAGCTGGCGGGTGATCGTCGAGGCAAGCTCGAACGCAGCACCCGGCAAGGCAGCCTGGAGTCGGAGCAGGAAGCTGGCCCACAGCCGATCGTTGATCGCCACCCGCCGGACCTGTCGCGCTTCGATGCCCAGCCTCCCGCCGAGGAGCCCGATCAGGATCGCGACGGCGTCCTCGGTCTCGTCGGTCGTGACGACCGCCAGGTGCCCACCGGCGACCGCCGGGCAGGAACGGGCCGAGCTGACCTCGAGCCGGGGCACGATCAGCACCGCGGCGCCCCGGGCGGGGACGGCCAGCATCGTCAGGCGTTCGAGGGGCATCGCCGGGTAGCCGGTCAGGTAGCGCAGGTCGGCGCCGACCCCGATCAGGATGGCATCGAGGCCGGCGGCGGCCGTCAGCCGGGCGGCCGTCGCGATCCGCTGGGCGTAGCGTGCAGGCGGGATGATCGGGCGGGCGGCGGCCGTCACCCGATCACGTCGAGGATGTGCCGGAACACATCCGCAGCGGCCAGGACTCCGATCGGCCGGCCGTTCTCGACGATCGGAATGTGGCGGAACTCGCCGACGGCCATCTTGTGGATCGCGATCGCCAGTGTCTCGTCGTGGCGGAGGATCACCGGGTCACGAGTCATGAAGTCGCGCACGAGGAACGAGCTGAGCCGGATTCCCGTTGTTCGGACCACTGCGTCGCGATCGGTGAAGATGCCGGCCAGGGCATCGCCGGTCATCACCAGGAGGCAGTCGGCCGGGGTCGAATGCATCAGCTGGATCGCCTCGTCGAGGGCCATCGTGGCGGGCACCTCGATCGGCTTGGTCGCCCCGAGCTCATCGAGATGCTCGCCCAGCAGGTGGCCNNTCCTCGCCGGCGAAGTTCTGGTGGTGGCAGACCGGGCAGGTCGTCATCGCCGCCGGCCTCCTACTCCACCGACCAGGTCTCGCCGCCCGCCAGCAGGCGGCGGATGTCGCCGGCGCCGCGCTGGGCGACCGCGGTGTCGATCTGGGCCGTCATCAGCTCGTCGTGGGTCGGCCGTCGGACATCCCGGATCACGCCGACCGGGACGGGGAATTCGGGCCAGAAGATCCGCGAAAGCATGAATGCGATGAGCGGATCGGCCTCGTCATGGACGAGCAGGTCGGCCTCGCTGATCCCGTTCTCGCCGATCGTCACGACCTCGGGCTGGTGGCCGTTCAGGCGGATGCCCTTGTCACGGTCCTTGCCGAAGATCATCGGCTTGCCATGCTCCAGGACGAGCATCCGGTCCTCGCGCACCTCGCGGTCGGTGAACTCGCGATAGGCGCCGTCATTGAAGATGTTGCAGTTCTGGAGGACCTCAACGAAGGCCGAGCCGTGATGCCAGCCGACCCGGTTGAGGGTGGCCTGGAGGTGCTCCGTGTGGGTGTCGACCGAGCGGGCGATGAAGCTGGCCTCGGCGGCCAGGGCGACCGACAACGGGCTGATCGGGTGGTCGATCGTGCCGGCCGGGGTGGACTTGGTGACCTTCCCGAACTCTGAGGTCGGCGACGCCTGGCCCTTGGTCAAGCCATAGATCCGGTTGTTGAACATCACGACCTTGATGTCCACGTTGCGGCGCATGGAGTGGAGGATGTGGTTGCCGCCGATCGACAGCGCGTCGCCGTCGCCGGTGATCACCCAGACCATCAGGTCCGGCCGGGCCGCCTTGAGGCCGGTGGCGATCGTCGGAGCCCGGCCGTGGATCGTGTGGAAGCCGTACGTGTTCATGTAGTACGGCAGGCGGCCCGAGCAGCCGATCCCGCTGATGAACACGATGTTCTCCTTCGGGAAGCCGAAGTCGGGCATCACCTTCTGGGTCTGGGCCAGGATTGAGTAGTCGCCGCAGCCGGGGCACCAGCGGACCTCCTGGTCGGACACGAAGTCCTTGCGGGTCAGCTGGAGCTGGACCAGGGTGGCCGCATTCTCGGGGCTGAGCGGCGGCCCCTCGGGGGCGGGCGCGATAGAGACGGGTTCGGTCACGGTTCGGGTCCTTTAGTGCTCGGCCAGCAGGCGCTCGGCCTCGGCCACGATCTCGGCGATCCGGAAGGGCTTGCCCCTGACCCGGTCGTAGCCGACCGCGTCGATCAGGTAGCGGGCCCGGATGAGCAGCAGCAGCTGGCCCAGGTTGAGCTCCGGGATCAGCACCCGGCGATAGCCTGCCAGCACGTCCCCGGTGTTCTTCGGGAACGGGTTGAGGTGGCGAAGGTGGGCGTGGGCGACGGCCTTGCCGTCGGCCTGCAGGCGCTCGACGGCGCTCCGGATGGAGCCATAGGTCGAGCCCCAGCCGAGGATCAGCAGATCGCCGCGCTCGGGCCCGTAGACCTGCAGGTCGGGGATGTCGTCGGCGATGCCCGCGATCTTGGCCGCCCGGAGCGTCTGCATCCGGTGGTGGTTGTCGGGGTCGTAGCTGACGTTGCCGCTGATGTCGGCCTTCTCGAGGCCGCCGATCCGATGCTCGAGGCCGGGCGTCCCGGGGACTGCCCACGGCCGGGCGAGGGTGACCGGATCACGACTGTAGGGATGGAAGCCGGCCGGCTCGGTCTGGTTGCTGACCGAGATGTCGGGCAGGTCGTCGACGTCGGGCAGTCGCCAGGGTTCGGCGCCGGTGGCCAGGAAGGCGTCCGAGAGGTAGACGACCGGGGTCATGTACTTGAGGGCCAGGCGCACGGCCTCGAATGCGACCTCAAAGCAGTCGGCCGGGGTGGATGGCGCGACGACCGGGATCGGCGAGTCGCCATTCCGCCCGTACAGCACCTGGAGGAGGTCGGCCTGCTCGGTCTTGGTCGGCATGCCGGTCGACGGACCGGCCCGCTGGACATCGATCACGATCAAGGGCAGCTCGACCATCACCGCCAGGTTCATCGCCTCGGATTTCAGGGCGATTCCCGGGCCAGAGGTGCCGGTCATCCCCAGCGCCCCGCCGTAGCTCGCCCCGATCGCACTGCCGATTGCGGCGATCTCGTCCTCGGCCTGGAACGTCTTGACCCCGAAGTTCTTGTAGGTCGAGAGCTGGTGCAGGATGTCGCTGGCCGGCGTGATCGGGTAGGACCCGTAGAAGAGCGGCCGATCCGCCTTCTGGCCGGCAATCACGAAGCCGAGGGCCGTCGCTTCGTTGCCGGTGATGTTGCGGTAGGTCCCCGCCGGCAGGTGGGCGGCCGGCACGCGATAGGTGGTGTGGAACATCTCGGTCGTCTCGCCGAAGGCGTAGCCGGCCTTGAGCGCCCGCTTGTTCGACTCGGCGATCATCGGCCGCTTGCCGAACTTCTCGTCGATCCAGCTGATGGTGGGCTCCATCGAGCGCTCGTACAGCCAGAACATCAGGCCGAGGGCGAAGAAGTTCTTGGTCAGGTCGACTTGCTTGCTGGTCAGGCCGAGACCCTCCAGGGCCCGCGTGTTGAGGGTGCTGATCGGGATCGAGAACAGATTCCACGACTTGAGCGAGCCATCGATGAGCGGGTTGCTGGCGTAGCCGACCTTGTTCAGGTTGGTCTGGGTGAAGGCATCCTCGTTGACGATCAGGGCGCCGCCCGGCGGCAGTTCGCCGAGGTTCGACTTGAGGGCGGCCGGGTTCATCGCGACCAGCACGTCCGGCGCGTCGCCCGGGGTGTGGATGTCGCTGCTCGAAAAGCTCAGCTGGAAGCCGGACACGCCGGGCAGGCTGCCGGCTGGGGCCCGGATCTCAGCCGGGAAGTCGGGCAGGGTGCTGATGTCGTTGCCGAAGACCGCCGCGGTCCGGGTGAACTGGGTGCCGGTCAGCTGCATCCCGTCGCCCGAGTCACCGGCGAAGCGGATCGTGACCCGGTCGAGCTCCTGGACGTCAACCGGGCGCCGGGTGGTGATCGTCACGCGCCCTCCGACTCCTTCATCCGCTGATGCGGCCGCGGGGGCAGGTTGAGGAGCTCCTCGGGAAATGCCTCGGCCAGGTACTTCAAGATGTCCACCTGGCGGACGATGCCCACGACCCGCCGGTCGTCGTCGACGATCGGCACGTTGCGATAGACCCCCGTGGCCATCAGCCGGATCGCGTCGTGGACCGTCTCGTCGATCCGGAACGTCTTCGGCTCGTGGTTCATCATCGATTCGACCGGCCGGCGCAGGTCGACCGGCTCGCCCACGATCCGGCCGAAGATGTCGCGCTCGGTGAGGACCCCCGCCAGGCGGCCCTGGCCGTCGGTCACGAGCACTGAATCGCCAACCCCGGAGCGCTGGATCACCCGCAGGCAATCGGCCAGCGGGGTACCCGGCGGCACGGTCAGCGGGCCCCGCCGCTGGACGACCCGGAGGGTCTCGCGGGCCAGCGCCGGGACGCGCTCAGCCACGGCCCGTTCGGAAGTCTCGGTCACCCAACAAGTGTAGTGCGAACACGAACGGGCGCTGGCCGGGGCATTGACCAGGGCGTTGGCGTCTCCGGGCAGACGAGCCGGAGCCACCTGGCCGAGCCGGCCCGGACGATGGGACCCGAGCCGGCCCCGGCCGCCCTGCTAGGCTCGGGTCATGGATCGCCGCCGCCTCGTGGGGGTGCTGCTGGTGGTCGTCTCCGCGGCCTCGTTCGGGTCGGGCGCGCTGTTCGCCAAGCCCGTCTACGCCGAGGGAGTCGGCTGGCTGACCCTCCTCGCCTGGCGCTTCGGCATCGCCGCCGCCTTGTCCTGGGCGTGGCTGCTGCTCGATCGCGGGCGGCGCGCCGGCCTGCGCCGGACCGACCGCCGGCAGCTGATCGTGGCCCTCGTCCTGGGCGTCGTCTACCTCGGCAACAGCAGCACGTACTACGCGGCGCTGGAGACCGTGTCGGCGTCGCTCGCGGCGCTGGTCGTCTACATCTACCCGGCGATCGTGGCCGTCTTGACCCTGCGCCTTGGCCGGCGCCTGGAAGGCCGGCGGGCATGGCTGGCCCTTGGCCTGGCCCTCCTCGGGGTGATCCTGGCGATCGGCGGGATCCCGACCGGCAGCGCGCCACCGCTGGTCGGCCTGCTCCAGGTGGTCGCCTCGCCGATCATCTATTCGGTCTGGATCGTCGCCCAGGCGCGGCTGTCGGGCGAGCGCCCGGACCGGGTCGCCGACGCGGCCCTCGACGGGGCCGGCAGCGCGACGATGGCCGCCCTGATGATCACCTCGACGGCAATCGGCTTCTGGATCATCGCCCTGACCACCGGCACTCCGGTCGAGCCCGGCCGGATCCCGGGCGACGCCTGGTTGGGGATGATCGCGGTGGCCGTGATCAGCACGTTCGTCGCGATCCAGACGTTCTCGGCCGGCTCGCGCCGGATCGGCGCCGCCCAGGCCTCCCTGATCAGCACCGTCGAGCCGGTCTGGACGATCTGCCTGGCGGCGCTCCTGCTCGGAGAGCGACTGGGCCCGATCCAGCTCGCCGGCGGGGTCCTGGTGATCGGCGGCGTGGTCCTGGCCCAGCTCCAGCGCGGCGGGCCAGCCTCGGAGCCGGGCGGCCTGGCCACGGTCCGGATCGCCGACGAGTAGCCGGCGGGGAGTGCCGCGGCCACCGGGGAGTGACCCAATGGGGCGTGACGCAGTGGGACGTGACGCCCGGGACTGACTCCAGGTTCACTGCGGCCGGGCGGATGTTGCACCCAGAACAACAAACGGCGCGCTTCGGGGCCTCGAGGCAGATCCTGGGGCCGAAACCCCGGGCGAGAGCGCCGATTCCATCCCGAGCCAAGCGTGCCGCGGCACAGATCCTCGACCGAGCGGCGTCCTGACGGCGGGACTCGCGACCGGAATCGGCGTTTTGTTGTTCTGTGTGCAACAACGGCCGGCTGCCTCAGACGCGACGTTGTTCCGGCCTTGATGTGAGGCATCAGAAAACGGGATGATCACGCCCATGGCCCACAACCTGTGGCCGCTTTACGACCTGCGCCTCCGAACGGAACGGCTGGAGCTGCGGCTGCCGAACGAGGTCGAGATCGGCACGCTCTGCCAGGTCGCCAGGGCAGGCATCCATCCGCCGGGCGAGATGCCTTTCGGCGTCGCCTGGTCGACCAAGCCCAGCCCGCGCTTCGAACGCGAGTACATCCAGTGGCACTGGAAGCAGCGCGCCGACTGGACGCCAGAGGCCTGGAGCCTGGAGCTGGCGGTCTTCCTCGACGGCCGGCCGATCGGCAGTCAGTCACTGATGGCCCGCCAGTTCGCGACGTTCCGGGCGGTCGGCAGCGGTTCGTGGCTTGGCCGGCCGGACCAGGGCCGCGGCCTCGGCAAGGAGATGCGCGGCGCGGTCCTGGCCCTGGCCTTTGACGGGCTGGGCGCAGAGACGGCCACGACCGAGGCCTTTCTCGACAACCCGGCTTCGGCCGGCGTCAGCCGATCGCTCGGCTACCGGCCCAACGGGACTGGCTCGATCGCGCCCGAGGGCGTGGCCCGCGAGACGGAGCGATTCCGGCTGAGCCGGGCCGACTGGCTCGGCCGGCAGCGTCCGCAGGTCGTGATCGAAGGCGTCGACGCGTGCCGGGAGATGTTCGGAGCCTGACGGCCGCCCGGTCCGACGTCCGGAGAATCGCTCGGGGGATCAGTCCGGGAAGGCTTCAGGGCCGCGCTCCACGAGCCGGCTGGCCTCGTCCGAGCCGGGCTCGGGCGGCAGCCATGAATAGGGATAGCGACCGTCGTCGAGCTCGGCCGCCTGGCGGGTGATCCGGAGCGACCGGAAGGTGTCGACCATGACCGCCAGCTCCTCGGTCCGCTCCTTGCCGATCGAGGCTTCCACCGTGCCCGGGTGGGGCCCGTGAGGGATCCCGGCGGGATGGACCGTGAACGAGGCGATGTCGACGCCGCGCCGGCTCATGAAGTTGCCGGCCACGTAGTAGATGACCTCGTCCGAGTTGATGTTCGAATGGTTGTACGGAGCCGGGATCGACAGCGGGTGATAGTCGAACTTGCGGGGCACGAACGAGCAGACCACGAAGTTGTGGCCCTGGAAGGTCTGGTGGACCGGCGGCGGCTGGTGGACCCGGCCGGTGATCGGCTCGAAGTCGGCGATGTTGAAGGCGTAGGGCCAGAGGTAGCCGTCCCAGCCGACCACATCGAACGGGTGCGACGCATAGAAGTAGTTCGTCAGCCGGCCGCCGGCCTTGACCGCAACCCGGAACTCGCCGGTAGAGGCATTCGGCGGTCGGAACACGGGCGTCCGGATGTCGCGCTGCGAATACGGGCTGTGCTCGAGCAGCTGGCCGTAGTCGTTGCGGTAGCGTTTGGGCGGCTCGAGCTCGCTCGGGCATTCGAGCCAGAGCATCCGCTGGTCCGAGCCGGCATCGGGCGCCAGCCGCCAGGTCGTGCCGATCGGCAGGACGAGGTAGTCGCCGGGTCCGTAGCGAAGGTCTCCGAAGACGGTCTCGAGGACGCCCTCGCCGGTGTGGACGTAGAGCATCTCGTCGCCTTCGCCGTTGCGATAGAACGAGTCGGGCGCCATCGCCTCGGCCGGCAGGCAGACGCCCATCGTCACGTCCGAGTTGTAGAAGAGCGGGATCCGGCCGGACAGCGCATCGCCGCGGGCGGTGAGCGGGCCGGTCTTGACCAGCCGGTGGCGATGGAGGCCATCGTCCGCCCCCTCGATCACGATCGCCGGACCGGCCTCGATCCGATGGGTCCGGGTGGGCGGCTCGACGTGGTAGAGGAGCGAGCTCCGGCCGACGAAGCCCTCTACCCCAAAGAGCTCCTCGGAATAGAGCCCGCCGTCCGGGGCACGGTGCTGGGTATGGCGCTTGTGAGGGACGCTGCCTTCCGAGACGTAGAACATGCTGTCTCCTCCTCGCTCCAGCCTAGCGCCGGGCGCCCTGGTCCATCAGCCCAGCCCCTGCGTCGAGCTGCGCCGCTCCATGAGGACGACGTCGCGCCAGCGCCCGGTCCGATCCCGGCCGAGCCGCTCCTGGACCCCCACCCGCCGAAAGCCCGCGGCGCGGTGGGCGGCCAGGCTGGCCGCATTCTCGATCAGGATTCCCGACTGAAGCGTCCACACGCCGGCCTCTTCAGAGGCCTCGATCACGGCCGCCATCAGCGCGCCACCGATCCCCCGGCCGTGCATGTCGGTGGCGACGTAGACGCTCAGCCAGGCGACCCCCGCGTAGACCGCCCGGCTCGAGCTGGAGGACAGGGCCACCCAGCCCAGGACCCGCTCGGAATCCACGGCGACCAGCCGGCAATCCGGGCGATGCGCGGCGCTCCAGGTCGACCAATCGGGGGCCGGCTCACGATCGATCGTGGCGTTGCCGCCCAGGATGCCGGCCTCGTGGATCTGCCGTACCGACGGCCAGTGGCCCGGTCGCATCGGCTCGATCCGCAGACCGCCGGCCAACGGAGCGCTCACGCCGGACGGGCCACGATCGGGGTCGCAAGCGCCCCCAGCCGCTCGATCCGCAGGACCACCTCGTCGCCCGGTTCGAGGTACCGGCCGAGGGTGGCCTCCCGGATCTCGAGCAGGCAGCCGCCACCGACCGTGCCGCTGCCGATCAGGTCGCCCGGCCGCAGCCATGCGTCGGCCGAGGCCCGGGCGAGCATCTGGCCGAACGAGAAGTGGGCGTCGGCCCAGATGCCGCGCGACAGCTCGACGCCGTTCACCTCAGCGGTCAAGGCGAGCGGAGGGCCGCTGGAGCCGGGCGCGCGAAGGCCGTCGAGCTCGTCAGGCGTGACCAGCCAGGGGCCGATCGACGCGGCGAAGTCCTTGCCCTTGGCCGGTCCGAGGCGAACGGTCGTCTCCTCGCGCTGGAGGTCACGCGCGCTCCAGTCGTTCAGGATCAGGTAACCGCCGATCGCCTCCTCGGCTCGCTCGGGGGAGAGGTCGCGGGCTGGGCTGTCGACCAGGGCGCAGACCTCGAGCTCGTAGTCGAGCTCGGTCGAGCCGCGCGGCGCCCAGACCGGGTCGCCCGGACCGCGGATCTCGGAGGTGTTGCTGAAATAGAAGATCGGCAGCCGATACCAGGCGTCGGGCACCGGCGTCCCCCGACGGGCCCACATCGTCGCGACGTGGCCCTCGAACGCATAGAAGTCGCGCAGGCTCGGTGGGCGGAGGACCGGCGGCCCGAAGCGGAGGTCGGCGCCCGCCAGCAGCGCGTCGTCATCCCCGTCGCGGGCGACGAACTCCTCGACCAGCTCGGCCAGCGTGGCGACCCGCAGGCCATTGGCGAGGTGAGCGTCGAGGGTGGTCAGCGGCGTCCGGTACAGGCTCGAGTTGTGGGCCCGGCCCGGGTCCGCTCCGACCAGCCGCCGGCGGGCGACCTCGAGGTCCAGCCAGCGGTCCGGATCGCGCCGATCGCCACCCTTGGCAGGCATGGCGGCGGCCAGGCGCCAGGGGGTCCCGGCCGGTGCGTGCAGCTGGCGAACATGGGCAAGGATCATGGGCGAAAGTCTAGCGAGGGCCATCCCCTGCCATCCCAGCCCGGGCATGGGCGCGTCGTTGCCGAACTCGCGTCGCAGGACGGTGCTCCCAGAACAACAAACGGGCTGTTCCGGGGTCGATTACCCGGCACAGATATCGAGCGAACCGCCCTTGGGCCGACGTNNAAGAGCCTAGAGGTTGCCCCGGCTGGCCTGCTCGCGCTCGATCGCCTCGAAGAGCGCCTTGAAGTTGCCGACCCCGAAGCCGCGTGAGCCGTGGCGCTCGATGATCTCGAAGAAGAATGTCGGGCGGTCCTGGACCGGCCGGGTGAAGATCTGGAGGAGATAGCCCTCCTCGTCGCGGTCGGCCTCGATGCCCAGCTCCTCGAGCGTCTCGATCGGCACGCCGACGTCGCCGACGCGCTCGGCAAGGCCGGCGTAGTACTCGTGGGGCAGGCCCAGGAACTCGACTCCGTTGTCGCGCAGCTGCCGGACGGTCCTCACGATGTCCTCGGTCCGCAGGGCGACGTGCTGGCAACCCGGGGTCAGGTACCAGTCCAGGAACTCCTGGATCTGGCTCTTCTTCTTGCCGCTGGCCGGCTCATTGATCGGGAACTTGATCCGGCCGTTGCCGTTGGTCATGACCTTGGACATCAGGGCCGAGTACTCGGTGTGGATCACCTTGTCGTCGTAGTGGATCAGCTGGGCAAAGCCGAGCACGTCGCGGTAGAAGTCGACGAAGGTGTCCATCTCGCCGAGGCCCACGTTGCCGACGCAGTGGTCGACCTCGAGCAGGCTCAGCCCGCCGGCCGCCCGGGCGGGCCGCTTGACGGGGCGATAGCCGGGGGCGAACACACCGTGATAGTCGTTCCGGCCGATGAACGAGTGGACGGTCTCGCCGTAGGTCCGGATCGTCGCCCGGCGCAGGATGCCGTCCTCGCCGCCGTCGAGCTCGGTCGGCGGCAGGATGCCAACCGCGCCGCGGGCCGTCGTCTCGCGCCAGGCGCTCTCGACGTCGTCAACGGCGAAGGCGATGTCATGGACGCCGTCGCCATGCAGCCGGACATGCTCGGCAATCTCGCCGTCGGGCGTCAACGGCGCGGTGAACACGAAGCGGATCCCGTTCTGGACCATGACGTAGCTGGCCCGGTCGCGGACCTTCGTCTCGAGGCCGCTGAAGGCAACCGGGCCGAAGCCCCACAGGGCCCGGTAGTAGGCCGAGGCCTGGCGGGCATTGCCGACCCAGAACTCGACGTGGTCGATCCCCTTGAGCGGCAGGAAATCGGCCGCCTGGGCATAGGCATCCTTGTTGACCAGGGCGCCCGCCTGGTTGGCGGCCCCGCGCGCGACCTGGCGCTCCGCGGTCTCGGTCATGACCTGGCGCTGCCTCCGTGTGGCAAGCTGGGGCGTGGGTCGCTCCCGCAACCGACGCGTCTGTGATCTCCGACGATACACCGCAGCCGGTACCATGGCGCCGATGACCGACAGCCTTGACGCGCCGGAACAGATTGGGCGGCTGGCCGCCGCGACGGCCGTGATCGCGAGCCTGCGCGGACCGATCCGGGCCGGCGAGCCGTGGCCGGCCGGCCCGGTCAGCGGCGATGGTCCGGAGGCCGAATGGGGACCGCCCGAAGTCCTCGCCCACACGTCCGAGATGCTCCAGTACTGGCTTGGCGAGATCGAACGGGTCGTGGCGGGGTCGCCGCAGCCGGTGGCCTTCGGCCGGGTCAGCACGGATCAGTTGCGGACCCTGACGATCGAACGTGATCGGAGCCTGCCGACCGGCGAGCTGATCAGCCGGATCCAGTCCAGCGTGGCCCGCTATGCGGCCCGCCTGCCCGAGCTGTCGGCCGCCGACTGGCAGAGACGCGGCCTCCACCCGCGGCTCGGCGAGATGACCGTCGAGGCGATGCTCCAGCGCTTCGTCGTCAGCCACCTCGCTGAGCACGCCGTCCAGCTGCGGGCCGCGCTCGGGGGCTGACCGGCCGACTCGGGTGGCGTCCGACGACGGTCGTCGACCGCCTGGTGCGCCCAGGCAACTCCCTCGACTTGCGGGGCTTGATTGGTACTCCCGGCGGATGGTGGGGGCGCGCCCCGAGGGGCACGATCTGGCTAGAGACGACGTTCGTCTTCTGGTGACCTGACCGTCCAGGGCAAACCCGTCGCGAGGCGGGGACGCAAAGCCAGGGACCTCCGCATCCGCGGAGGCCGCCCAGCCGCCGGCGGGGATCCGCAGCCGTTCATTCGGATTGGTTGGACCTCGACATGAAGAAGCTCATCACCTCGCAGGCCTTTCGGGTCCTGCTCGCCCTCGGAGCGCTGGGCAGCTCGGCCGTCGTGCTCGAAGCTGGTCGACGCTGGTTCTAGGCCAGGCCTGGAACCTCGGGGTCGGCTGACCCCGGATACTCCGCGGACCGTCGGATCGACCGGCGGTCCGTTCGATTCCGGCCACCCTGGACCGGCGCGACGGCCCCGGTTCTCTATACTCGGGCCATGTCGCCCCTGACCAATCGCCGGATCGCCACGGTCGGCTCGGGCGTGATGGCCGAGGCGATGATCGCCGGCCTCCTGCGCGGCGAACTGGTCGCCGCCGACCAGGTCACGGCCAGCCATCCCCGCCAGGAACGTCGCCAGGAGCTCGAGCGCGAGTACGGCATCCGGACCGTGGCCGGCAATCTCGAGGCGATCGACGGGGCGGACGTCATCCTTCTCGCGATCAAGCCCCAGATGCTCGGCCGGGTCGGCGCTGAGCTGCGCCAGCACCTCAAGCCGAACCAGCTCGTCCTGTCGGTGATCGCGGGGGCCACGACGGCAGCCCTCGAGGGCTTCCTCGGCCATCGCCGGATCGTCCGGAGCATGCCCAACACGCCGGCTCGTCTCGGCCGCGGGATGACCGTCTGGTTTGCCACGCCGGACACGACCGAGGAGCAACGCGCCCAGGCGCGGGCCCTCCTCCAGGCGCTCGGGGTCGAGCTCGAGGTCGACGACGAGAAGTTCGTGGCGATGGCCACCGCGGTCAGCGGGACCGGCCCGACCTACGTCTTCCTGGTGATGGAGGCGCTGATCGACGCCGCCGTCCACCTCGGCTTCCCGCGCCACGTTGCGCACGACCTGGTGGTCGAGACGCTCGAGGGCAGCACCCACTTCGCCAAGCAGAGCGGCGACCACCCGGCGGTCCTCCGGAACATGGTCACCTCGCCCGGCGGGACGAGCGCTGCCGCCCTCCACGAGCTCGAGTCGGGGCGCCTGCGGACCGTCTTCTCGGAGGCCGTCTGGGCCGCCTACCGACGGACGGTCGAGCTGGGCGAGCAGCTCGAAGCGAGCGTCGATCGAGACAGCCAGCGGGGGGAGCCGGCGGGCAAGCGGCCGGCCGACCGGGCTCGACGTTGACGGTCGACCTGCGCAGGGCGCCGCTCGGCGACCTGCGGGCGATCGACTTCCGGGCTACCGAGCGGGACTTCTTCGCCGACGGGCGGGCCATCTTCGACCGGCTCACGGCAACCTGGGCCGGCCTCGACGATTCCGCCTGGGGGCTCAGCGGAGCCTCAAGCTCGGATGCCGGCGGCCCCGACTGGTCGTACCGCGACCACGTCGCCCATATCGCGGGCTGGGCCGAGCTGGGCGTCGAGATCACCAGGACGGGACTCGAATCCGGCCGTTGGCCGTCCGACGACGAGTTCGGCGACTTCGATGTCTTCAACGAGTCGCTCCGGGATCGCTGGACGGCCGTCCGACCGGCTGAGATCCGGAGCCGGCTGACCGGCGCGACCGGCCTGCTCAGCGAGCTGGCGGGGCAGCTCAGGCCGGAGGTCCTGCACGGCGATGATGCCTGGGGTTGGGTCTACATGACCCTCCACGGCCACCAGCTCGACCACCTCGGGATGATCGAGCCGTGGTCCGAGCGCCTGCGCGAGCGACAGGTGGAGGGCGATCCGTTCGGACCGGATCCGATGCTCGGGACCGACGACCCGGTNNGACCGGCGCGAGATCTTCGAGGTCACCCCGGACTGGTCGCTCAAGGACCACCTCGCCCACGTCGGGAGCTGGTTCCAGGAGGGCGCGGCGGCGATCGAGGAGCACCTCCGCGGCGGCGGCTGGCGGAGCGGGCCGGCTGAGGGCCTGGACGCC
Source organism: Chloroflexota bacterium (assembly GCA_003169655.1). GTDB lineage: Bacteria > Chloroflexota > Limnocylindria > Limnocylindrales > CSP1-4 > Palsa-1033. Next base: position 4,649 of record PNAZ01000110.1, on the reverse strand, counting down.
TGGAACGCGCACGATCTGGAGGCGCTCCGGCCGTTGCCCTGGGCCGAGCTGCGCCACCGCCTGGAGGTCTCGCGGCAGCGGATCCGGGCAGCCTCCCACGAGCTGGACCAGGCTGCCTTCCGCTCGGCCGACGGCTGGGACTGGACCTACTGGGACCTGGCCGGCCATGTCCGGTCGCACCTGGCGATGGTCGCCCCGTGGTGCGTTCGAACGGGCTGGGAGGCAGGGTGATCGACCAGGCCGGCCGCACACGGGCCGCGACCAGTCGGCCGACCACCGGTCGAGGCCAACCAGCAGCTGCTACGACGCCGTCGGAGCCGCTGACGATCGAGCGAATCCTCGCCTTTGATCCGGCCCGCGAATTTCGCCTCGACCCGCGCGGGCGCTTCGTTGCCTACACCCAGGACGCGGCCGGGGCGCGCCAGCTGTTCCTGGCCCCGCTGCGTGGCGGGCCGCTGATCCAGCTGACCGCTTCGGACAAGCCAATCAGCGATCCGCAATGGGCGCCGGACGGCCGCCGGCTGGCCTTCATCCGGGACGGTGCGCTGTGGATCATCGATGCCGATGGGTCGCACCAGGTCCAGGTCAGCGCCCACCCGGCCGGCAACAGCGATCCACGCTGGAGCCCGGACGGCCGTCGAATCGCGTTCCTGTCCCGCCGGCGGGGCTGGAGCCAGGTCTGGCTGATCGACGCCCCGATTCCCCATCGGGGCCGCCCAGCGAACCGCCCCAAGCCGGTCGAGCCCGTCGCGCTGACCCCCACCGGTGAGGACGTCGAGGACATCTGCTGGGCGCCCGACGGCAAGCGAATCGCCCTGACCGCCCAGCGCGAGTCGGATGCCTGGCGCTCGACCGTCTCGATCCTGGACGTCGCCGACCGCGACCAGGCACGGATCGACGCCCACGGAGCCTGGGAATGCGGTCCGCGCTGGCTGCCCGACGGGAGCCTGCTGCTGCTGTCCGATGCCGACGGCTGGTTCCAGGTGGTCCGCCTCAGCCCCGATCTCAACGAACGGACCAGCCTGACCCGGGAACCCCGGGAGCACGGCGATCCGCAGGGCGGCTTCGGGATCCAGCCGGTACCGTCGCCGGACGGCCGGCGCTTCACCCACGTCGCGATCCATGACGGGCTGATCGACCTGGTCGTGGCCACGCTCGAAGATGGCGATGGCACGCCAATCCAGCCCTGGCCGGGCGTCTGGCGGGCGATCGGCTGGTCGCTCGACGGCAGCCAGGTCCTGGCGATCGGTGAGAGCGAGCGCCACCCGCCGGACCTCTGGCTCCTGCCCGTGCCCGGCGTGGCCGACCGGGAGAGCCGGCCCAGGGCGCTGACCGACTCGCTGCCGGCCGTCCTCCGCCATCACGCCTGGGTCGAGCCGGAACGGGTTCGGTTCACCGCCCGGGACGGGCTGGCGCTCGAAGCCAACCTGTGGCGACCGAGCGGGGCGACTGGCCGGCGGGGCGCCGATCGCGTGCCGGCGATCGTCTACACCCACGGCGGGCCGAGCTCGAACAACGTCCGCTCCTGGCAACCGTTCAAGCAGCTCCTCGTGCGCGAAGGGTTTGCGGTCCTGGACATCGACTTCCGGGGCTCGACCGGCCACGGCCGGGCGTTCCGCGAGGGGAACTGGGGCGAGTGGGGCCATGCCGACGCCTTCGATTGCCTGGACGCCGCGCACTGGCTGGTCGAGCAGAGCTGGTGTGACGGGCGGCTGGCGGTGTACGGGGGGTCCTACGGCGGCTACCTGGCCCTGTGCTGCCTGGTCGAGGAGCCCGGCCTGTGGCGGGCGGGGATTGACCTGTACGGCGATTCGGAGATCGCCGAGAGCTACCGCCATGGGGACCGGCCCGGCCGGATCGACCTCCAGCGCCAGATGGGCCACCCCGATGACCCTGCCGTGGCACCCCTCTTCCGGCGCGGATCGCCGCTCTACCAGGCGGAGCGGATCGAGGCGCCCCTCCTGATCCTCCACGGCCGCAAGGATCGCCGGGTGGTGCCCCTGATGAGCGAGAAGATGCTCGAGGCGCTGGCGATCGAGGACAAGCACCACGAGGTGCACTGGTACGACGAAGAGGGCCATGGCTGGAAGCAGCGCGCCAACCGGCGCGACGCGTTCGAGCGAATCCTTGCCTTCCTGAAGCTCCACGTCCGCAACGAGACGTCGGCCGGCTGAGGTGATCGCCGTCCGCGAGCTGCCCGAGCGGGCGATGCGCGCGACCCTCCTGTCCCTGTCGCGCCGGCCGGCCCTCGGCCGGCTCGCGACCCGGCTGTCGTTCACCCGCTCGATGGTCGCCCGGTTCGTTGCCGGCCAGACCCTGGGCGAGGCGCTCGACGCCCTCGAACGGCTGCACGCCAGCGGCCGCCGGACCACCGTCGACGTGCTCGGCGAGTCGGTCGGGTCCGAGGCGGCGGCGGGCGCGGCGGCCGATCGCTACCTCGAGCTGCTCGACGCGCTGTCGGCCCGGGGCCTTGACGGCAACGTCAGCCTGAAGCTGAGCCAGATGGGCCTCGGCCTGTCGCCCGAGTTCTGTCGCGCGAACGTGGCCCGGATCTTCGAGGCGGCCGGCCGGTCCGGGGCGTTCGTCCGGATCGACATGGAGGACCACGCCACGACCGACGCCACCCTGGCCATCTGGCGGGAGCTTCGCCCGCTCAACGCCGCGAGCGGCGTGGTGATCCAGGCCGCCCTCCGCCGGAGCGCAGACGACATCGCCGAGCTGATCCGCGAGCGTGCGCCGGTCCGGTTGTGCAAGGGTGCCTACCGAGAGCCGGCCGAGGTGGCCTTCCCGACCAAGGCCGAGGTCGACGCCTCGTACCTTGAGCTGCTCGGCCGCCTGCTCCGGGAGGGCAGCGCGCCGGCGATCGCCACCCATGACCCGCGGATGATCCAGGCCGCGACCGACCTGGTCGAGCGCGAGGGCTTGCCCCGGACCGGGTTCGAGTTCCAGATGCTGTACGGCGTCCGGCGGGACCTCCAGGAGCAGCTGGTCGAGGCCGGCTATCGGGTCCGGATCTACGTCCCGTACGGCCGCGAGTGGTATCCGTACTTCATGCGCCGGCTCGCCGAGCGGCCGGCCAACGTGATGTTCATCCTGCGCAGCGTGACCCGCGAGGAGCGCCACAAGCCGTCCTAGGCGGCAGCCCGGCCGAGCAGGAAGAAGCGCGAAGTCGTCGTCACCTCGGCCGTGGCGAAGCCGGCCCGGCGGAGGGCCACCTCGAGCTCGTCCGGTTGCCAGTAGACCTTGACCACCCGGAACTCGCGGCCGTCCGCCAGCCGGCGCTGGCTGACCTCGGCCTCGCTCGAGATCGCCTGGCCGACGGCGCCCGAATGGGGATCCGGGCGCGAATCGATGAACGCGAACGTGCCGCCGGGCTTCAGCCAGCGTCGGGCGAGGGCCAGGAAATCGGCCAGCCGGCCCCTCGGGACGTGGCTCAGCCAGAAACCGCAGAAGAGGGTGTCGACCGCCCGATCCGGCTCGGCCCACGCGTCGCGGACGTGGATGTGGGCGCGCAGGCCATGGGCCAGCAGTCGCTCGCGGGCCCGGTCGAGGGGCGCCTCGACGGCGTCGTAGATCGACAGGACGCCCTTGCCGGCGAGGAGCGTGGACCACCAGCCGGTGCCCGCCGCCAGCTCGACGATCTCGCCCCGGATCGGGAGCGAATCGAGCCAGACCGTGGCGGCGTCGAGGTCGGCGTTCCAGGCCAGGTCATGGACGGGGCCGCGAGCGTAGCGACCGGTGCGCAGGTACCAGTCGTCGTACTCGTCCGCCCGGGCGGCGTAGTAGGCCTGCATCTCGGCCGACAGGTCCGGGAGCGGTGGACCGGGCGGCGAGGGCACGAGATCGGCCGGGGCGATGACGGCTTCGGCGGGCTCGGCGTTGGCCAGGGCGGCCGAGCGCTCGGCGAGGGCGGTCTTCAGCCGGAAGCGCAGGAAGCCGTTCTCGCCGGCCCGACCGATGCACGCCGGGCAGAGCTGGGCATACCCCTCGAGGTCATCCGCTGCCCGGACGACGTGGGCGGTGCCGCACCACAGGCAATCGAAGGTCGCCCGGAAGACCACGCTGCTAGTCGACCCGGACCCAGCTGCCGAACGGCGCGCCGCCGGCGTTGCCCTCGGGGTCGAACAGCTCGGCCAGCAGCTCGACTCCGTCGATCACCCGCGGGCCCGGCCGGCTGAAATAGGCCGAGCCATCGACCAGGAAGACCTGGCCCTGGCGGACGGCGGCCAGGTCGGCCCAGCCCTCGGGCCGCGGCGTCCGCTGCCAGGCCGCCACGCCATCCTCGACGTGGAACCCGCAGGGCATCAGGACGAGCAGCTCGGGATCGACCTCGCGGACCGCCGCCCAGCTCGTCTCGATCGATCGATCGCCCTCGGCACCGAGCACGTCCCAGGCCCCGGCCCGGCGGATCTGCTCGGGAACCCAGTGACCGACCGCGAACGGCGGGTCGAGCCATTCCAGGCCGACGACCCGCGGCGCGGACCTGCCCGCGGTTCGCCGCGTCGCGACCCGGGCCTCGACCCGGCCGAGCCGTTCGCGCAACCCGCCGACGACGTCGACGGCCTCGTCCTCGGCGTCGGTCATCGCGCCGACGGTGGCGATCGTGTTGAGGATCCCCTCGATGCTGGTCGGCTCGAGCGAGACGACCG
>PNAZ01000165.1:22100-26113 GCA_003169655.1 Chloroflexota bacterium | reverse complement strand
GGCGGTCACCTCGGCCAGCTTCGCCTCGATGTCCGCCACGTGCCAGTAGGCCACCGGCGAGGTCATGCCCTGCGGTCCACCGCCCGGCACCAGCCCGATGTGCTGGCCCGCGGCCTCGAAGCCGACGTAGTACGGCGCGTCCGCCTGCGGCTCGACGCCGAGCAGCGCGGCGTACACCGGCTTGGCCTTCGCCAGGTCGGTCACGGGATGAAGGACGGTCTTGATTCCCTGGGTGGATGAGCCGGTCATGGTCACTCCTGAAGTCGAGGGTCTCATCGACCCGCTGGGATTGTCGTGATGCCCATGGCGGTCACTCTAGGTGACCTCCGTGACCGGCGCTTCTCGATTCCTGACCGGTCTGGTCACCTGTCCGGGCTATGAAACCGCTCGGGTGGTCGCGGCGTCTAAGGTTCGGACACTTCGATTCTGCTCGAACGTGGGGGATCACCGTGCGCCGAACGATCTTGATCTGGCTCTGGCTGGTGGTAGTCAGCGTCGTCAGTGGGTGCTCGCTGCTGCCGCGCGCCCCGCTCGCGACACCAGGTCCGGCCGGCAGCCCGGCGGCAGGAGACCTACGCACCTTCGATGAAGAGGGGCTGACGTTCAACTATCCGGCGGCCTGGCGCGAACTGCACTTCCAGGTCGACTCGAGCTTCTCGCATCTGATCGCGGACCTGGCCACAGTCGACGTTCCCGAGCCGTGCATCACGACCCAGGTCTCGGTCGGGACCGAGGTCTCGTGCTCCGACCGCTACAAGCTCCTGCCGGATTCGCTCGTTGTGAGCATCTCGTCCGACGGGATGCCGGGCTTCTCGATCCTCGACGGGTCGAACGGAGCCACGCCGATGCTGGTCGGCGGGATGCCGGCCTATCTCCGTACCGAGTCCGCCACTTCGGCGGGTGGGCAGTCACTCGTTTGGACGCTCTCCAGCCCTGGATTCGTCGACAACTTCTACGAGGTCCGAGCGGAATTGCTGGGCCCGGGGCTGGACCAAATGCGAAGCCAGCTCGACGACTTGATCACCAGCCTGCGCTATGACCCACCGGTTGTGCTCCTGCCGTCGGGGCCGGCGGCCATGGCCACGGCCGAAGCCAAAGCCCTTGCCGCGCTCGTCAAGGACGCATCCGTGTGGACCTGCTTCAGCCCATCAGGCTCCAATCAGATGATCATCAGCTCGATGCCGGGCGGGCCGCCTCTGGCCCAACCCCAGCTCGCGACCTGCACGATGAAGATCGAGGCGACGCCGCTCCAGCTCTGGCGGATGACCCTGAGCATCCGCCTCGACCATGCGGACCCCAACGTGGGAACGGGGGAGACGTTCACTCAATGGGTGAATCCGGACGGCACTCTCGGAGCGTTCGGGGGTGGACCGCTCGCTCCGTAGGTTCGGTGATCCGGATCGCGATCAATTCATCGTGTCGAAGCTGGCGCACGCAATCGGGGCGGCGATATCCCCTCGATGAGATCCTCATCGGTCACGACCCGTAGCCAGTCGGCGTAATGGCGGTTGACGACGATCGTTCCCGTGGATTGATACTTGCGCTCGCCGCCCGACCAGTACTCGATCCATGCGTCGGTCAGCGGGACCATCGCGGGGCGACCGGCGAGGCTTGCGATTGGATCGGCTCCCGGATCAGCATGGAGGTGGCCCCCGATCAGGTAGTTACCCGACTGGATGGCAATCGGATGCGTCCTGGTCCGGTGGTGGAGAGCCGCATCGCCTCGGGGTCCCGTGGCATGGACGGCGACCAGGTCGCGACGATGGATGATGACTTCGTCAGCCATCTGGGTGACCCCGTCCTCGAGGCTCTCGATCGCGACTTCGGCGAGATGCAACTCCTCGTGCGCATTTAGCAGATCTGTCAGTCGGTCAGCTCGAAGCCGGACCCAGCCAAACACCCGCTCTTGCAAGCCGTAGGCGATGAAACGAACGAGGGGCGCGTCCGCGACCGAGTCCGGCTCGAAGACTTCCTCCGGCGTGGGCTGGAGGATGAGGTACAGGCGACCCGATGACGAACCCAGCGACATCAGGCAGCAGGGTCGCGATCGGCCGGGGAAATGAGTATCCCCCGAACGTACCGAGGACGAGGTACCGTAATTGCCGTTGGTCGGCTGTCGAGTTCCGCAGCTGAACGCCCCTCCCGAGGTGCCCAAGGTCATGGCCATGATCGATGACTACCTGGCACGCACGCCGCGCTCGCGGGCGCTCTTCGAGCGAGCGACGCGTTCGATTCCTGGCGGGTCCACCCGGACGACCATCTACAGCGCGCCCTATCCGCCCTACGTCGCCTACGGTGAGGGCCTTCGGATTCACGATGTCGATGGCAACGTGTACCGCGATTTCCTGGGCAACTACACCTCGTTGATCCTGGGCCATGCCCATCCGGCCGTGGTCGCCGCGGTTACGGCCCAGGTCCGCCGAGGGTCGGCCTTCGGCGCACCGACCGAGACCGAGGTCGAGCTGGCCGAGGAGCTCCGCCGCCGGCTGCCGGCCCTCGAGCGGGTGCGCTTCACCAACTCCGGGACCGAGGCGACGATGTTCGCCATTCGAGCCGCCCGCGCGTTCACCGGGCGGTCGCTCGTGGCCAGGTTCCAGGGTGCCTATCACGGCACGCACGATCTGGTCATGGCCGGCACGACCGGGGTGCCCGAGGTCATGTCCGGGCTCATCGTGGAGCTGCCCTGGGACGACCCGGACGGCGTCGAGGCCGGCCTGCGCGGGCGAGAGGCCGACCTGGCGGCGATCATCATCGAGCCGGTCCAGGGTGCGGGCGGTGTCCGTGCTGCGAGCTCTGCCTTCCTCGCGTTTCTCCGCTCGTTGGCGGATCGACACGGGGCCCTCCTCATCTTCGACGAGATCATCGCCTTCCGGGTCGGACCCCACGGCGCCCAGGGTCGGGCCGGTGTCCGCCCGGACCTGACCACGCTGGGCAAGATCATCGGCGGTGGCTATGCCCTGGCCGCATTCGGTGGGCGGGCGGACGTGATGAACGTGTTCGACTCCCGACAGCCGGGTTCGATCAGCCATGGCGGCACGTTCAATGGCAATCCGGTGGCCGCCGCCGCGGGCCTGGCCACGCTCGCCGAGCTGCCGCCGGCGGCGTTCGAGCGGCTCGACCGGCTGGGCGATCGGCTCCGGGCAGGGGTTGCCGGGATCATCGAGGACGAGCACCTGGCCGCCCGGGTCGACGTTGTCGGATCGCTGTTCCAGGTTTGGTCCGGCGCTGGGATCTCGGCCGTCGCGACAGGGGTTGATGTCGTGCCGGAGCTGTTCCTCGGCCTCCTGCTCGAAGGCTTCTACGTGGCACCGCGCGGGATGGGCGGGATCCCGCTGATCGCGACCGAGGGGGACATCGACGACTTCGTGGCGGCGATCGGGCGCACCCTGCGAAGGATCCAGCGGGTGCCAAGCGCCATCGCCGCATCCTGATCTACGCCGAGGCGGTCGGTGGGGATAGCTTCGAAGGCTGCGAAGTCCGCATACGCCCAGAGTGGACCTGCCAATAGGCCCGCGTGACGGGTGAATCCAGAATGGTATGGAGGCCTGGATGACGGCCTCTTCCTGGCGCTGGCTCTGGCCGATCACTCCAAAGGAAACACCCATGGATCGACAAGCTCGACGGAGCTATTGACCCGTTTGCCCGAGTGCCAGGGTCTAACTCTTAGACATGGCTACAGTGCTGCGAACGAAGCCGATGGTCGCCCGGTGGTGGCCGGGACTGAGGGGTCGAGCGACGGTGCGTCAAGAACCGGTCACCCTCGAGGCGATCCTCGCGAGTGAGTACCCCCGGCTCATCCGGCTGGCCGGGGTGATCTGTCGAGATCCAGCCGATGCCCAGGACGCCGTCCAGGCCGCGATCGAGCGGGCGCTCCGCCATCAGGGCGAGCTGCGCGATCCGGCGAAGGCCAGCCCCTGGCTCAACCAGATCGTCGTCCGCGAGGCAATCCGGGTCGACCAGCACCGACGGACCTGGTGGGGTCGGCTCACCGCTGGACCTCGCGAGATCGAACT
>PNAZ01000165.1:0-22066 GCA_003169655.1 Chloroflexota bacterium | reverse complement strand
GGCCGATGACCGGCCCGATCGAACCAGTGGATGACTCGCAGCTTGAGCAGGCGATCGAGCACCTCCTCCAGGCGAAGGCCGACCGTGCCGCCAACGGCGCCAACCCCTTCGAGCTCGTCCTGGCGCAGGGGATCGACCGGAGGGCCCGCAGGCGGCGAGGGGTCCTGGCCATCGCGGGAAGCGGCGTTTTGGTCGTCGGGCTCGTGCTGGTCGGCATCGAGTTGACGAGCTTGCTCCGATCCCAGCCGTCCGTGGCGTCCGCGCCGAGCCCAACGCCCTCCGCGACCGGCATCGAGGCGCTGCGCCGGCCACTCGAGATGCCCGTGCTCGCGGCGGACGGCTCGTGCCCGGTCACGCCGGTCGGACTCACGCTCGAGAGCCTGGGTGCGTTCCAAGGCAGTGGCCCGGTCCGGGTCAACAACCTGAACGACATTGCGGTCAACGAGCTGCCCCTCCACGACGGCTGGTATGGCCAAAAGGTCTTCTGGGCCGTCGATGCCCGGGAGTCCGGCCCGATCCTGGTCCGCGTGGCCCGGATCGACGGAACCGGAGGGATCGGGCTCGGCGCCGACAACGGGTCGGAACTCGTGCTCTCGAACAGCTTCGGCAGCGACCCGGTCGTCGGGCCGGCGCCGTCGTTCCCGATCGAACGAATCTTCATCGATGGCGTGTCGTTCCGCGAGCCCGGCTGCTACTTCATGCAGATGGACGGTCCGGCGACGACGAGCACCATCGTCTTTCGGGCCCGTGGCCCGGTATCCCCGAGCCCTGCGCCATCCCTCGACTACGAGGCTCTCCACCGGCCGCTCCAGCTGCCGACTCTGCCAGTTGGAGCGCCATGTCCGATCACGCCGACGACCACGCCGGCCGGTCTCACCTCGTTGCCGGGCGGCGGTCCGATCTACCCGATGACCACGACCGTCGGTGGGGTCGTCTTCTTTGATCCAGCTTCGCCGCCCAATGGCCCGGGTGCGCTCGTGACCTGGATGGCGGCCCCGGGCTTCCAGGGGCCGGTGCTCATCCGCGGGCGATCGCTCCGTGGTGGTGGCGCCCTGACCTTCGGGCCGGCCGAGCAGTCGGAGCTTCTGATCCCGACCACGGACATCCCGACCCCGATCGGTCCACCCGGCTGGGTCGCCCTCGAAAGCGACCTGACGGTCATCCCCGAGGCTGGCGGCTGCTATGGTTACCAGCTCGACGGCCCGACCTTCAGCACGATCATCACGTTCGCCGCGCAGCCGGCCGCCGGTCTAGCGGACGCTCTCGGGCGCCCACTCCACCTGCCGAGCCTTGTCGCTGGGGCGGCGTGCCCGGCGACAGCATCCCGCCCGATCGTCAACTGGTCGGGTCCTGGAATCGGGCCCGGACCCGTCTACAGCATCGGCTACGACCGAGCGGGCAACATCAGCTGGGCGGGCAGCCAAGAAGACGGCGGCTGGTTCTACGTGAAGATCCTGTGGCTCGCGGCGCCTGGGACCGGACCGATCCTCATTCGGGGCGGGCAGCTCGACGGAGCGAACACGCTTGGCTTCGGGTCGGACCCGATTCCGTCGGCGCAGCTCGTGCTCGAACAATCGGACGCGGTCGGCGTGTCAGGGGCAAGCCCCGGCTGGCTGAACTACGTCGCGTACACCCGAGTCCGAGCATCCGGCTGCTACGCCTATCAAATCGATACGGGCTCCGGCAGCGAGACGATTCCGTTTGAGGCGGGGCCATAGCAGGGCCCCCGGACCCGTCACCAACCATTCATCGTGTCGGCACCCTCATGGCCGTGATTGAACGTTTCGTCCTCGGGTCTCGTCGGATACTTGATGAGCCCAAGCATCACCGTCGTCAGGAATCACGATGGCTGAGACCACGGCGCGGCCGGAGTCCAAGCAGTTCGAGCGCGAAGCCGCGTTCGGGCGATTGGTGTCCCGCGAGCTCGCCGGCGCCTATCGGACCGCTGCGGTCCTCCTGGGCGACCCGTCCGAGGCCGAGGACGCGACCCAGGACGCCCTCGTTCGGGCCTGGCTCCGCTGGGATCAAGTCAAGGACCCCGAGCGTCTTGGTGCATGGTTCGGCCGGATCCTGATCAACGTCTGCCGGGATCGGCTGCGGGCACGGCGTCCGAACCCGGTCCGCTGGCTTGGCGGCGATGCGTTCGATGACACCGGCCGGGCACTTGGCGAGCGCCAGGCGATCTGGCAGGCACTCGCCGATCTGAGCGTCGATCAGCGGATCGTGCTCGTCCTGCGCTACTACCTCGACCTGACGCTCGAGGCGATTGCGGAGCGAACCGGCGTCCCAGTAGGAACGGTCAAATCCCGCCTCCACCATGCGCTCAGTGCGGTCCGCGCTGCATACGACGCCCGGGACCGGGCATCGGAGGGTCCACGATGAACGACTCGCCGTTCGAGGCTGCCCTGCGGGCGACCCTCCAGGCCGCGGCTCCTCTCGAAGTGCCGGCTCGGCTCGAGGATCGCGCCCGGGACATTCCCGCGATCGCCCACCCTGGGCAACGGTGGTGGTCGTCGCTGGCTCCTCGGACCTGGGGCGTCGCCATCGCGGCTGCCCTGGGCTTGATCGTCGCGATCGTCCTTGTCGTCCCACGGGTCGCTCTCGGACCAGCTGGAGGTGGCCCGCCCAATCCGGTTCGGATCGAATCCTCGTTTGGTTCGCTCGGCGCGAGTGATCTTGAGTTGACGGTCGATGGCCGAGTGTTCCAAGTTCCGTCCTCGGCCGCACAAGCCGGCGTCGCCGAGCTGTCCCTGGCGGGAGCGGCGACGTATGGCCGAATGACGATCGTCTGGCAGGACGGTGCCACTCCGATGAATCTCATCGTGCACTTCGCGGCCAACGCACACACCTGGTGGGTGAGCGAGATCGTGGCCAGCGATGGTCGCCCAGGGCCGACTGGCTGGCTTTACTTCGCGGGACCGTTCTTCGAGCGTCCGATCGGCACCGCGTTCGAGGGATCGACCAATCTGGCGAGCGTCCGCTCGACCAATGGCGCGACCGGATCGCTCGACTTTGGTCAGCTCGAGCTCAGCGCCTTCAAGGGTGGCGGCACCCGAGACCCGATCGCTGGGCCGATGCCGTCGAGTGGCGGCTCTCAGCCCGACTTCGTCCCGTATGTCGGCATGGTCGGGGCGACGGTCCTTGGCTACGTGCCGACGGCGGAGCTCGATGCTCCGCTGCCCGTCCAGTCGATTGGCGGTCAGGAACCCGATCAGCCGGTCTACGGCTCCGACCTCAAGACGCTGGTCGGCTACGCGGTTGCCGGCAGAGGCTTCGAGCCCGTGAAGACGACCGGCACGACCGCCCCGACTCCGCTGACGAGCGTCGAGCCGTCGCCGAGTCCGGCCCCGAACGTCGCGGCGGGCCTGACCTGGCAGGCGGTCGCGATCACCGGATCCAGCAACCTCGAGATCGAAGCGGTGGCCGGCCTGTCCGATGGCTACGTCGCCGTTGCCCAGGTGAATGGCGATCCAACGCGAGTCAACTTCTGGCGCTCGAGCGACGGGATGAGCTGGCACGAGCTGCCGACGAGTCCGGCGTTCTCTGAGCAGCAGGGCGGCTGGTACGACTCGATCGCGAGCGTGGTCGAGCCGAGTTCTGGACACCTCGTCGCGGTCGGCAGCGCCAACAACGGCGACGCAAGCGCCTTCAACGCTGTCGCTTGGACCTCGAGCGACAACGGCTTGACCTGGCAACGAGCGACAGTCGTGGGCGCCGCCGACGCCGCAATGAGCGATGTCGCCGCGACCTCGAACGGCTTTGTCGCAGTCGGCGTGGACGGCCACCCGAGTGGTGGTACCCAGATGATCGGGATCCGGGGAGCCGCGGTGTGGACTTCGCCCGATGGGACACATTGGGCTCGGACCCCGACCCAGCCAGCGTTCGCTGGCGCCCAAATGGACCACGTGACCGCTGCCGACTCGGTCGTTATTGCCACTGGCCTCGACGTTCCGACCGGTTCAGGGAGCGTCGCCCCGCCGATCTGGCGCTCAGCCGATGGCCTGACGTGGACCCGCGCGACAGCTGTCTCCCCGACGCCTCTGTCGCTCGGGGCGGACGCGGCGATCTGGACAGGCGGCTCGTTCGTCGTGTCGGGCACCCAGATCCTCGGCGACGGCCGCTACNNACGTTCTTCTCTGGGAGTCGACCGGCGGTCTGTCCTGGCAGTCGATCCAGCCGCCAGCGGTCATGGCTGGCGGCGTACCGATGCGGATCGTCGCTGGACCTAATGGCCTCTTGATCCTTGACTCGAACACGCATGGGATGACCGGCTGGTTGGGCACCCGCTAGGTCCCGGCACGATCAAGTCATGGTGTAGGGGTCCGCAGTGCCAACCTTCCGCGTCACCGGTCATCGTGTGGGCCTGGACGCCCAGCCAGAGTCCGGGCCCGCTGGTGCCGACCCGGACTCGAGCTTGGAGGGAGGGGGACGAGCCCTAAGCTGCCGCCTCTCCAAGCTCGCCCAACGAAGCGTCGGTTTCGATTTCGGCCGCGACCGCGCGTGTCCGGCCGCCAAGTGCCAGCGCCACGACGGCGCCGACGGCTACGACCACCGCGCCGACACGCATCGCCGGGATGAGCCCGTCGACGAACGACTGGCCGGTCGCATACGACCCGTAGGAAGCGAACACCGAGGCGAGGACGGCGACACCGAAGACGCCGCCCAGTTCCCGGATCGCGTTGTTCGCCCCCGACGCCTTGCCCTCCTCCTCGGGCCTGACGGCCGACAGGACGACGTTGGCGATCGGGGCGAAGAACAGGCCCATTCCGATGCCCGCGACAATGAAGGAGGGGACGAGGGCGAGATAGTCGACCGTTGGCGTCGTCACCAGGGACATCCAGGCCAGCGCGATCGCCATCAGGCTCATCCCGAGGACGAGCAGCGGCCGAGTGCCGGTCCGCCCGGACATGAGCCCGGCCAGGGGAGCTACGAAGATCGGCATGATCGTCCACGGCAGCGTCCGCAGACCCGCCTGCAGCGGACTGTAGTGCTGGACGATCTGGAAGAACTGGGCGAGCAGGAAGATCGAGCCGAACATCCCGAATGACATCAGCATCGAGACGATGTTGGCGGCGGTGAACGTGCGCGATCGGAAGAGTCGGAGGGGGAGCATCGGCTCGGCGCTCCGGGCCTCCCAGGCGACGAAGCCCGCCAGAAGGATGGCGCCGACGGCGAACGAGCCGATGATCGTGGGGCTGGTCCAGCCGAGTTCGTTGGCTCGGACGAGACCCCACACGACCGCGAGCAGGCCGCCACTCGCGAGCCCCAGGCCGGGCAGGTCGAGGCGGGTCGATGGGCCGTGCGTCTCGGTCAGCCGCAGGACGGCCATCGGGATCACGAGGAGACCGATCGGGACGTTGATCCAGAAGATCCACTGCCAGGCGAGACCCTGGGCGATCGCCCCGCCGATGACCGGCCCGATGGCGATGGCGAGGCCGGCAATCCCGCCCCACGCGCCGAGGGCGATCGCCCGCTGCTCGCGCGGCACGGCGGCCGACAGGATCGTGAGGCTCAAGGGCGTCACGATCGCGCCGCCGAGGCCCTGGATGGCGCGGGCGATGATCAGCGCGCTGACGTTCGTCGACAGTGCGGCGATCGCCGAGCCGCCGGTGAAGATCGCGAGGCCGATGATGAACAGTCGCTTCCGGCCGAAGCGGTCGCCGAGCGCAGCACCGGTCAGGAGCAGCACGGCGAAGGTCAGGGTGTAGGCGTTGACGATCCACTCGAGCTCGGACAGGTTGGCCTGGAAGCTGGCCCGGATGACCGGGAGGGCGGTCGTCACGACGAGGTTGTCGAGGGCGGCCATGAACAGGGCGATCGAGCTGATCACGAAGGTCCACACGACTCGGGTGGGGCGGGGCATCTGCCGTTCTCCTTGTTTGTTAGTAGTTACTAAGTACTCAGCCGAAAAAAGGGTCTCGACGGCGATCGATCTCAGGCGCCCTCCTCGAACATCTCGAGGGTCCAGTTCCTGGCCGCGCCGGGCAGGCCGACGGCCGCGCCAAGGTTCAGGAGCATGCCCTCCGCGAAGAACTGGTGGATCTCCTCGCGCGATGCGCCGGAGACCTCAACGACCCGGCGATAGAGCCGCCCCCAACCCTCGCGGACGGACGCCCGGACGTCCGGATCCGAGCAGGCCGCATAGGACTGGAGTTGCATCATGAGCAGCGTCCGGTCGGCCAGGAGTCGCTTGTACGCGAGGCCCATTGCCATCAGGCGCGAGTCGCAGTCGTCGGTGCCGGGCGTCCAGCGGGCCGCGGCGTCCTCGAACACAAGGATGGTTCGTGAGAAGCAGCTCCGGACGACCGCCAGGAACAGATCCTTCTTGGTCCCGAAGAGCTGGAAGACATAGGGCTGGGAGACCCCGACCCGCCGGGCAATCGCCTCGGTCGACGCTCCGACGAGGCCGCCGGTCGCGAACTCCTCAGTCGCCGCCGCGACGATCTCGTCACGTCGCTCGTCCGCGGTCATCCGTGCCCCCCGGTTCGAGCCAGGCGAGCGGGCCGGGCGGCGAGCGGAACCAGCGGTCGTTGTCATACCTTGGTAACTTAGCGCTCACTAAGTGACCTGTCAACCTTTCACGACGCCAGGGATGGGAGTCGCCTCTCGTCCCCGGCGTCGTCTTTGCCTGGCGGGAAGAGCCCGAATCGCGATACGCTCCGCCACCAGGACGGGAGGAGTGGAATGGGCGTCTTGCGCCGAGCAAGGCAGTCGACGCTGAGCGATCGCTCGATCGCGGCCCAGAGTGGCCGCCGAGCCAGATGATGACGGCCGGCTCAAGGGATGATCAGCTGGCGCCTTCCATCGTCGAAGTCATCGGTCGGACGCCGGTCATCGAGCTCGTTCGGATCGCCCGCGGCAAGCCGGGTCGGATTGTCGCCAAGCTCGATTACCTGAACCCGGGCTTCTCGAAGAAGGATCGGATCGCCCGGCAGATCATCGACGATTCCTGAACAGATCTGGCGTCCTCGCCCACCAGGAGCACACCGGGCCCGAGCTGTGGGAGCAGGCCAACGGCCAGATCGACGCCTTCTGCGAGTTCGTCGGGACCGGCGGAACCTACGCCGGAGTGACGCTCGCGCTCAAGGAACGCCGGCCTTCGATCGCCTGCTACGTCGTCGAGCCCGCCGATGCGGCGGTCCTGTCCGGGCAGCCGATCCGCGACCCGAACCACCGGATCCAGGGCGGTGGCTATGCGATGGCCAATCTCGAGCTCCTCCGCGATGTCCCGGTCGACGGCTACATCGGGATCAGCGATCTGGAGGCTATCGCGGTTGCCCGCCGCCTGGCCCGCGAGGAAGGCGTGTTCGCGGGCTTCTCCGCCGGGGCGGTCGTCGCCGCTGCGTTGCGGCTTCTCGATGGGACGCACGCTGGCGGCACCGTTGCGGTCGTCCTCGCCGACTCCGGGCTCAAATACTTGAGCACGGACCTGTGGCCGGAAACCGATCCGGGCGGCGGATAAGGAAACACTGCGAACGTCCGATCCAGGCCCGTTGGCGCCTGCCGTCGGCCCGCGTCAGATGTGCCTGTGGAGGTCCGCCTCTGGCGAATCTGATGGGCTGTCATCGACCCGGGGCGGCTGCTCCCAGCCCATTTGGGCCACATCGCGCTGTGGATAGGCTAGGTGGACCATCTCGTGCTCGACATTGGCGATCGCCGATGCGGGGATGTAGAGGTTGCTCGCGAGTCCGCTCGTGTCCGTGAGCAGGTAGTTCTGGCTCGCCTCTCGGACAGTGCCCACTTGATGCCCATCGTTCCCGACCACGACCCAGCCAGGTTGGATATCCGCCATTCGCATTAGCGCGGCGTCGTCTTCAGCAGCCCGAAACTGGCGCCCTGCGGATCGCCGACGATCGCGAATCGCCCGCCCGGGAAGTCCTGCGGTGGGAGCATCTCGTGAGCGCCCGCCTCGAGTGCCTTGCCATACGCGCTGTCGACGTCAGCTACGGTGAAGTAGACCTGCCAGTAGCTGGGCACATGGGCGGGCGCCATGGGGTTCATCTCCCAGACGCCGGCGATGCTTTGGCCGTCGAGTTGGAACTCGGTGTACGGCGGTTGTCCCTCGCCCATCTCGCTCGTCTTCGTCGTCCAACCGAAGATCGAGGTGTAGAACGGGAGGGCCTTTTCGATGCCGCGGGCGTTCAGCTCGGCCCAGCCATACGAGTTGCTGACGTTCGTCTGGAAGCCGCCCATTCGCGTCCCCTGCCAGGCCGAGATGAATGCACCCGAGGGATCCTGAAAGACCGCCATCCGACCCTGGTCGCCGACATTGAACGGCGGCGCCACGACCGTCCCGCCCGCGGTTTTGACGGTGCGGGCGAGGTCGTCGATATTCTCGCTTCCGATGTAGATGTTCCACGCCGTCGGCGCATCCGGGGACATGGTTGGTCCGATCCCGCCGACATCCTTGCCATCGAGCTTTGCCAGTGCGTATCCGCCGTATTGCGGATCAGGATTGACCTCCACCTGCCAGCCAAAGACCGTCGCGTAAAAGGTCCGAGAGGCCGCAGCGTCGGCACTGGATAGGTCCACCCAGGCCGGCTTGTTCACGATCGCCGCCATCGCTTCTGACATATCACGCCTCCGCAGTGCCAACCCCAAGGAACCGCCAAATTCTCTCACGGCCGCCGACCTCAGCGGCTCCGCCGGCGCCAGCACGATGTCATCGGGCCGCTGGCGGCCATCCTCTAATCTTGCTAGGTGCCACCTCAGACGCGCTACGCGAGGAGCGGTGACCTTCACATCGCCTATCAGACCCTGGGCGATGGGCCGCGTGACCTCGTGCTCGTGGACCAATGGTTCAGCAATGTCGACGCTGCCTGGGAGTTTCCACCGCTCGCCCGGCTCATGACCCAGCTTGCTTCGTTCAGCAGGTTGATCGTCTTCGACAAGCGCGGTACGGGTTTGTCCGACCCGGTCGCGCTCGACGCCCTGCCGACGATCGAAGGCTGGGGTGACGACCTGCGCGCTGTGCTCGATGCGGTTGGCTCCGAGCGAGCCGCTCTGATGTCGGGTGTGGGGGCGTCGTATGTGACGCTCGTCTTCGCGGCGACGCACCCGGCGCGCACCTCGGCCCTCGTGCTCGTCGATCCGTATGCCAGATTTGCGCGAGCCCCCGATTATCCGATCGGGATGCCGGTCGACCGGTTGCCCGAAGACCTCGAGCGGTTGCGCGCTTCGTGGGGTGTGGACGGTGGCACGATGACGTTTCTGGCGCCCAACCTGCTCGCGAACCGTACCCTTGCCGCCCAATACCTGCGCTACGAGCGTCAATCGGCGAGTCCTGGCGCCGCCCGCGCGATGATCAGCGCGCTGTACGAGTCCGATGTGCGTGACATCCTGCCTGCCATTCAGGTGCCGACGCTGGTGATCAGCCATAGCCAGGGAGCGCGGATCGGGCCGGCCCACGGCCGCTACATCGTTGAGCGCGTCCCGGGCGCGCGGTTCGTCGAGCTGCCCGGGTCGGAGAACTACGTGTGGGCCGGCGACATCCAGCCGTTGACCGCCGAGGTCGAGGAGTTCCTGACGGGCGTGCGACCAGTCGCCGAGCCCGATCGGGTGCTCGCTACGGTCCTCTTCACCGACCTCGTCGGGTCGACCGCGCGGGCCGCCGAACTAGGTGATGCCGAATGGCGCCGGCTCCTCGGTGAACACGAGCAGGAGGTCCGGACGGCGCTCGAACGATTCCGTGGGCACGAGGTGAAGACGACCGGCGACGGCTTCCTGGCTACATTCGATGGCCCGGCACGGGCGGTTCGTTGCGCGTTCGCCATTCGCGACGCCGTGGCGTCGCATGGGATGGCGGTCCGCGCCGGGCTCCACACCGGTGAGATCGAACTCACCGGCACGGATGTCGCTGGCATCGCCGTCCACATCGCGGCCCGGATCTGCGCGCTCGCCGGGCCGGGTGAGGTGCTCGTCTCGAGCACGGTCAAAGACCTTGCGGCTGGTGCCGGCCTCGCGTTCGAAACGCGTGGCACCCAGTCTCTCAAGGGCGTGCCAGGCGAATGGGTGCTCTTCGAAGCTGCGAGCTAGGCTGGAACGCAGGTGGAGATAGCCATGTTCGACACCATTCGAGTGATGGCAGAGCGCGGCAAGAAGAGGCTCGGCCATGGCCTGCAGCCAACTCCATCAAGACGTTCTGTCGATCACGTAGCGCAGGAAGCCGCTCTGGCGGGTGTACTTGTCATAGAGGCCCCGAGCGCGATAGTTGTCCTCCTTCGTCTGCCAGTAGAGCCGTGACCAGCCCTGGGTGGCCATCTCGGCGATCAGCCTGTCGATCAACAAGCCACCAATGCCGCCGCCCCGCGCCGCCGGATCGACGAACAGGTCCTGCAGGTAACAGACGGGGCTCAGGGCCGACGTGCTCTCGTGGATCAGGTAGTTGGCGATCCCGACTACGCCCGCTTCGCTGTCTTCAGCGACGATCGCGTGGACCGGCACCGTTGGGTCGAAAATGCGTCGCCACGTCGAGGCGGTCAGGGCATCCGATGGCTCGCGCTCGTAGAACCGGGTGTAGGCGTCCCACAGGTCTCGCCAGCGTGGTTCGTCTCGAGTCTCGATCGGGCGGATGGTGATGGTCATCTAATCCTTCCTTCGCGGTCTGGTTTGTCCGCCTTCGTCCCGGATCGCTCGATCCCGCGACCGTAGGACATTCTGCGTGGTTGCCGCCCCCGTGGCCCGCGAACGCCTCGGCCCTTGATTGCGATAGCAGCTCGCCGAGCGCAGGATTGCTCATGTGAGCTCCAATGCGCGGATCGGTCGGGACCGCTCTCGTCGTTCTAGTCGCTTTCAGCCTGGTCGGCGCTCTGCTGCTGGACCTGGCAGCGGGCGACGGGTAGGGCCCGCGAGGTGCGGGTAAGCAAGCCCCTGCTGCTCTCAGTGATCGGATTACTGACGGTTGCGGCCTGCTCAACGAACCCGCTCGAGACGCTCCAACTTGGCGGCACGTCGGGCGTACCGGTCGAACGNNAAGCCCCAAGCGAAGCCCCGGTCGACACCTTCAAGCCAATCACGCTTACGGGCAAGGGCGCCAAGGTCCCCAGGTTCACGATCCCGGCGACTGCGGCTGCGATCGCCACGATCTCGGCGAAGGGCAGCGACAACTTCGCCGTCACGAGCCTGGCTGCCGACGGCTCGGACAACGAGCTGCTCGTCAACGTGATCGGCAACTACGCCGGCACTGTCCTCTTTGATGCCCAGGACAGTGAGCACTCGGTCGCCTTCCGGATCGAGACGAGCGACTCGTGGACGATCACGATCAAGCCGGTGGCGTCAGCTCGGACTTGGGATGGTGACTCCAGGCTCAGCGGCAAAGGCGACGACGTGGTCCAGATCAACCCAGCCTCGTCTGGCCTGATTGCGCTCAACATCACGAACAAGGGCCAGGACAACTTCGTCGTCACCGGCTACAGCGACAACGGCCCGGACCTGATGGTCAACGAGATCGGCAACTACACCGGCCAGGTCCAGCTTGCCGATGGCTCGGTCATCCTCGCGGTCAACTCCGATGGGCCGTGGTCGATCGCGCCGGGCGGCTAATGCCGCTGACTCCATGAGATGCCCACCGATCGCCAGTTCGTGGACAAGCGGAGGCGGGGTCGCCTTCTCCGGGCTCTTCCCGGCTCAGGGCCGACCGGACTGGCCGCATGGCGTCCAGGAACCGGATGCGCCGCGCTTCGCCCTTGAGCACGTTAAGACGTTGCGACCCAACGGCGACGGCCCCGGGACGCTCTCCTCGACAGAGGTCGTCGATGAAGGACGCGCTGGCGAGATCATCGACCTGTTCAATCGCCCGATCGCCTAGATCGGCGCCGAAGGAGCGTCCTTTTCCTGGGCTCCGGACGCGGCCAGGGCCCAGCCGTGCCTGAGGCTAGGCCGCAGGACCCGCCGGCACCACGCCGAGCTGCTGCATCATCGTCATCAGGTCGACAACGCCCCAATGCTCGTGCACGAGACCATCGTCGCCGAAGCGAAACAGGTCGATGAGCTGAACGTCGGCGGCCTTGCCCGTTGCCGGCATGCCCATGAACGCACCATGGTTGGTACCGGTGTATCTCACCCGCGCGACGGCTTTGTCACCGCTCGCGAAGGCGTCTTCTACGGCCATGTGCAGGTCGGGAAATGCGGTGCGCTGCATCCGGAAGAACTCCTTGACCCCACTCTTCGTGGGTTCCAGGCCCGGAGTCACCTCGTGCTCGACAAAGTCGGCTGCCAGGACGCTGCCGAACCCGTCGATATCGCCGGCGTTGATCAAGTCGTACAGGCGTCGCACGGTCGCTACGTTGTCGGCCATCGTCTCTCCATCACGGTTCCAAAAGGGGAGACAAGCCTAACCCGGACGCTCCTGCTCGGCTGGCCATCAGCGTTCCAGGCCGCAACCCGGCTCCTGCCAAATCCAGGGTTGCGATAAGGCCTCAGTCGCGGCTCATCGTGCTGGCGATGTCGGCCTCGTTGCCGGCCGCGTCGGCGAGCGTCCACCAGGCGGGCGCGTATTGGTCACGGACCAGGCGGCCACCTGCGGCAAGTGCCGCCGCGACTCGGGCCTCGGCCTCATTGACGCCGCGCCTACGATCGGCAACGTGTCAGCCCGTGTAAGACCCAGTCCCGCCGATGAACCTCACGAAGGCGCTTCGCTCCTCACGGGAGCCCAGTTGGGCGAGATCAACCGCTTCCCGGACGACAACCCAAATCCCGTCATGCGGATCGACGCGGCCGGGCACCTGATCTATGCGAACCCCGCGAGCGCGAGTGTCCTGAAGGCGCTCGGCGCGTCAGTCGGCGAGGCGCTTTCTGCAGAGATCGTCGCCCGATTCGAGTCAGTCGCGCCGTCTCGCGGGTTCCTCGAGTTCCGCTGGGAGAGTCGGACGTATGCGGTCTGGCCGGTTCCGATCCGCGAGCTCAACTTCACCAATCTCTATGGGATGGATGTCACGGCCGAACGGGCGATCGTGAAGTTCCCGGATCAGAACCCCAACCCTGTGCTGAGGATCAATTGGGACGGAGGGCTCGTCTACGCGAATCGCGCGAGCGCCGGCTTGGTCGCTGGTCTCGCCATCCGGATCGGGGCCGGCCTGCCCGCCGATCTTCGCGAGGAACTTCTCAGAATGGCCCGTGCCACCAACCGCGTCGCCGTGGAGGTCGAAGCGGGTGACCGCACCTACGCCCTGCTCGCGGTCGACGTGCCGGAGTTCGGATTCGTGAATGTGTATGGAACGGACATCACCGCCGTCAAGGAACAGGCACGCCTGGCTCGCGAGAACGAGCGGCTCCTTCTCAACATCCTGCCTGCACCGATCGCTGAGCGATTGCGCGCCGGCGAAGCGTTGATCGCCGACCGCTTCGATGACGTGACGTTGCTCTTTGCCGACATCGTTGAGTTCACGCGAATGTCGACATCGATGTCACCGATCGAGTTGGTCGGTGTACTCAACGACGTCTTCACGGTCTTCGACGCGCTCGTCGAGCAATTCGGCCTCGAGAAGGTCAAGACGATTGGTGACGCGTACATGGTGATTGGTGGGATGGACGAGCCCTCTGACGACCATACGCGCCGGGTCGCCTCGATGGCTCTCGCACTCACCCACGCGGTTGATCAGATCGAGTCTGCCAGGAAGCTCGGGATGAGATTCAGGATCGGCATCCATTGCGGCCCCGTCGTGGCCGGCGTGATCGGCTCGAAAAAGTTCATCTACGACGTCTGGGGCGACACAGTGAATCTCGCCAGCCGGATGGAGTCCCTCGGCGTGCCGGGCAAGATCCAGGTCAGTCATGCGGCGATGGAGCGACTGGGCGCCACGTTCGAGCTCGAAGCGCGCGGGCCCATCGACGTCAAGGGCAAGGGACCAACGCTGACGTATTTCGTGATCAGCGAGCGCGCTTCGGGGAAGGCGTCATCGAGGTAACGAATCGCGCGGGACTACTCGGGTCCCCCCGGCAACTCCGCGGCCCGGCGCGAGCGGGATTGGCCACGAGGTCGATCGGCCTCGAGGCCGAAGCTCCGGATACGGTCGGGCTTGATCCGGATCAGGGCCTCGTCATACCCAGGGCCGAACGCCGTCCCCGGGCCCGTGATCTGCTCAGCTTGTCCGCGGATCTCGACACCTCTCGGACGCCAAGGCGGGAGCACGTCATCCACGATGAAGGCGACCCTTCGCTCGGCCACGACATCGCGCCACTTCTTGCTTCCGAGCATGCCGTGGCCGCCGATGTCGATCGAATCCGATTCAGGGTTGTAGCGGAAGCCGACCGGCGTGACGAGTGGGGCTCCATCGGCGCCGACCGTTGCGAGGCGACCGAGCTTCTGACCTCCGAGGTAATCGAGTTCAAGTCGAGAAAAGACGGTCACGTTCGGGCGGCCGGTCGATCTCGCTCCGACGTCATGTTCGGCACCCAGACATAGCGCTGGGCGTCATCGTCGGCGCAGGCGACGCTCCGATGGTAGGTGCCGTCGGCCGCACTGAGGCTCTCCGGCCGACTCACCATGACGATCCGTTCGCCTGCTCGGGGGCCGCCAACGAACTCCACGTCGGGACTGGAGACCGGCCGGGGTGCACTACCGCTCACGTACTCGATCACGGCTTCAGAGTACGCGTAGTCGCCGTTCGACCTCTCTAGCCCTGCGCCGGGCGGGCGGCCGGCCTGTCGTGGACGGCGGCACCCCTAAAGGCTAGGAGCCTTCATCGATTTGGGCGGGCGGATCCGGGTCGGTCGGGAGTCGCCGCGTGACATGCGTCGTGTAATCGGGCAGCTGCCGCTGATACGAGCCGGTCATCAGCGGGGACGAGATCAGGAAATCTGCGGTCGCTCGGTTGCTGGCCGCCGGGATGTTCCAGACGACCGCGATCCGGAGCAATGCCTTCACGTCCGGATCGTGGGGCTGCGGCTCGAGGGGATCCCAAAAGAAGATCAGCAGGTCGATCTGGCCTTCGGCGATCAGCGCCCCGATCTGAAGGTCGCCGCCGAGCGGTCCCGACTGGAGTTGGCGGACCGGAATCCCGAGTTCGTACTCGAGCAGCGAGCCTGTCGTGCCCGTCGCGATGAGCTCGTGCTGCACCAGGAGGGCTCGGTTGTATTGCGCCCATTCGAGCAGGTCGAGCTTCTTGTTGTCGTGGGCAACCAGGCCGATGCGCTTGCGCACCCCGAGTTCGTTGTGCATGAGCTCGCTCCGAACGTTGGTGAGGGGATGTGATTCTTGCCCATCTGGCTTGCGCCGAGCATCTCATCCTGGGTTCAGGTCAGTGTCAGTCAGTGGGCATATGATTCACCTTGCGTTCCGCCGATCAGGGCTTCGACCCACGGCTGAGCAGCCTCAACGAGACAAGCAGCGCCGACCGGTCAAACCTCCTCCGACCGGTTCGGCGCTGCGGATTCCCGAAGGGCTACGGAACGGTCGCCGGACTGCGAGCTTCGCAACCTCGCCGGGAGCCGCTGCGTGGCCCCGGCCTAGGCCTCCGCAATCGCGGCAATCGAGACCCGCAGCCCGGGCATGTCGAGCGGGAGTTTCGCCCCCTGGCGCGCCGGCGGCGAAGCCGAGAACCAGCGATCCCATTCCTCATTGAGGCCGGCGAAATCGGCCGGATCGCCGAGAATGAACGTGCTGCTCACGATCTTGTCGATCGAGCTGCCGGCCGCCTCGAGGATCGCTCGGATGTTCGTCAGGCACTCCCGGACTTGTTCCTGGATCGTGGCCCCGATGATCGCCCCTGTCGTCGGATCGAACGGACCTTGGCCGGACACGAAGATCAGTCCGGCGGTCCGAACTGCCTGCGCATAGTGTGGGTTGGTCGGCGCACCGTCGGTGCGAATCGGCTCGCGACTCATCGCTGGACTCCTCCAAATCCCGGCCGACACCGCCCGCCGCCGTCTCGCTCGAAAGCGTACCCCCCGGCCGGCTCGCCAGTTTCCGGACGTGCGTTCATCCGGGCTGCGTAGGCATGCCCGGATTGGGTCATATCACCCGTACCATCGGTCACTCGCCTTCGGCTGCGGCACGTCCCACCATGACGGCCAAGCAGCTTGGGGGACTCCTACTCTTGGTCTACTCGCACGATCTTGTGATGTTCTGGCGGTGGAAGCTGATTCGTTCGGTCGTTAGCCGCTGGGCGGCCGCCTGAGATGGAGATCCTCAATCTCGTCATCGAGGTCCTGTTCACGGCGGTACTGATCAACACCGTCGTGGCAGCGATCCGGCGCCGCGACCCTGTGATGCGCGATGTCGCTCTGATCTTCAGCGGCTTGGGCTTCGTCTTCCTCCTGGATCTCATCAAGCGGGTTACCGGGACTTCGCCCACGATCGTTGGCGTCGTCGCTGCCGTCCTCTTCCTGCTCATGCCGGTGTTCACCCTCCGCCTCGTGGCGGATGTTCGCGGGATCCCACGCTGGCTGCTGCCTTCCTCAATCGCATTGCTCGCCACCTCGATCATCGTGGCCGTGCTCTTCGGCAAGACCGTGCCGGCGCTGGCTGCCACCCTGCTGATCGGCTACTTCACAGGGCTCGAGGCGGTGGCGGCAGGCTACCTGCTTGTCGAGGGCCGGGACCGACGCGGAGCTTCGCGGACACGCCTGGCTGTCGCGGGCCTGGCCACAGCCGCCCTGTCGCTCGCGCTCCTGGTCCTCGGAGGCGGCGCCCTCCTGCCGGTCGTGTCAGGGGCGACAACGATTGGGGCGACGGCGGCGGTCCTGTTCGCCGCTCTGGCGTACGTCGCGGCGTTCCTTCCGCCAGCCCAGCTTCGTCGGTTCTGGCAGACGACCGAGGCTGGACGCTACACCGAGCAACTGATGTCGGCCCCAGCGGTCGAACCCACGGCCGACATCTGGTCACGCTTTGTCCGCACGGCCAATGCGATCACCGGCGGACGGAGCTTCGTGATCCACGCGGATGCCGAAGGGTCGGGCCGGCTCGTCGCAGGGCCTCAACTCGCCCGATCAGGAGACTCGTACGCGGCGAGCGAATTCGAGCGAGTTCACCTGGCGCTTGCTCGCCAAGCTGGCTCGCTCCCTGATGGCGACATCCGAACTGACCTCGAGCGACGAGCCGGAGCCTCATTCCTGTCCGGTGTCGTCCTGGCTCCGAGGGCGGTGCTCGTCGTGGCGAATCGTCACGCTCGGCTGTTCGGCGAGGACGATCTGACCCTTCTCGGAACCCTGGGAGCCGAGACGGTGATGCTCGTCGAGCGGCGAGACGTCCTTGAAGAGCAACAGACGTTGAGTGGACGCCTCGCAGCGATGGTCAAAGAGCTCGAGGGGGCCAGCGCCGCAAAGAGTGACTTCCTTGCGAGCATGAGCCACGAGTTGCGGACCCCTCTCAATGCGATCATCGGCTTCAGCGAGCTGATGCGCGCCGAACTCCCGACTGGGGATCGGGTGACGGTGCCGCTCGAATGGGTCGAGCATGTGAATCGGAGCGGCCAACATCTGCTGGGCCTGATCAACGACGTTCTCGATCTGGCTAAGGTCGAGGCTGGGCGGCTGGACCTGATTCGCGAAGCGGTGGATCTCGAAGCCGTCGTGGGTGAGGCACTGGCTGGACTGCGCCCGCTCGCGGATCGGAAGTCGCTTCACCTCGAAGCCGCCGTCGAGCCAAGTGTGGCCGACGCCGATCGCGGTCGGCTGCGCCAGATCCTCTACAACCTGGTCTCGAACGCGATCAAGTTCACCCCCGATGGTGGGACGGTGACCGTCGAATCGAGCTCGGCCGGATCCCAGGTCCGGCTCACCGTCGCGGACACTGGCGTTGGGATCGCGCCCAACGACCTGGCGACTGTCTTTGAGGAGTTCCGTCAGGTCGGCGACCAGGTCGGCCGCCAGGCTGGGACCGGCCTCGGCTTGGCCCTGACTCGGCGCCTGGTCGAGGCGCACGGCGGCTCGATCAGCGTCCAGTCGACGCTCGGCGTCGGGAGCCGTTTCACGGTTCTGCTTCCCGCCACGAGCGCGGCGATCAGTGCACCGGCACTCGCGTCCCCGGCCCCGGAATCCAGGCTTCGAATCGAACGCCGAGCGCTGCAACGGACGAAGGGCGCGGGCATCCTCGTCATCGAGGATGACCCGGGGGCGGTTCGCCTGCTGCGGGAGTATCTGGAGTCGGACGGCTACGCGATGCGGGTCGCGACCAACGGCCCGGCCGGGCTGATCGAGGCTCGCCGCGAACTCCCTGCAGCCATCATCGTCGACATCCTCCTGCCCGGCGTCGATGGCTGGGAGGTCCTCCGCCAGCTCAAAGCTGCTGACGACCTGCGTGACATTCCCGTCGTCATCGTCACGGTCGTCGACGAGCGCGAGGTTGGGCTTGCACTTGGCGCGGTCGACTACTTCCTCAAGCCAGTCGATCGCCAGGCGTTGCTCGACCGGCTCGGCCACTACACATTCACGACCAAGGTGAAGACTCAACCGATCCGGATCCTGGTCGCCGACGACGATCCAGCGGCACTGGCGCTCGTCGAGGCTGCGCTTACCCCGTCTGGTTTCCTGGTTGAATGCGTGAGCTCGGGCCGCCACGCGATCGAGCTAGCCAGCCAGGGGCGCTTCGATCTTGTCATCTGCGATCTGGTCATGCCCGAGGTCGACGGGTTCGAGGTTGTCGCTTCCCTCAAGGCGAACCCCAAGTCAGAGGCGACGCCGATCCTGATCTTGACCGCGCAAACTCTGACCGAGGCCGACCGTGCTCGGCTCGGCGACCACATCCTGGGGATCGTCACGAAGGGGCCTGAGGCCACCTCGGGACTCCGTCAGTGGCTCAATCGGGCGATCCCGCCCGCTCGGCGTTCCGACCGAGACGCCGCCTGACATGACCGTCGACCAACCATCCCGGATCCTCGTCGTCGAGGATGATCCCACCAACCTCCTCCTGCTCAGGGCTGTACTTGCCCGGGCCAGCGATCCGCGGCTCAGCGGCGCGGTCATCACCGAGGCGAACACGCTGCAGGCCGCGTATCAGGCGGCCGCTGCGCGAGATCACGACCTGATCATCCTCGATGTGCGCCTGCCCGACGGCAACGGGCTCGACCTCGCACGGGCAATTCGAGCTCGTCCGTCGGCAAAGCGACCGAAGATCCTGATCCTGAGCGCAAGCGTCCTGACCGCCGAGCGTGACCTCGCCCTGGCCGCGGGAGGCGACGAGTTTGTCGCGAAACCGTATCTGCCGCACGACCTGCAGGCTGCCTGTGAGCAACTCCTCCGGATGGCGAGTGCTGCGACGTGACCGGGTGCACTTCGGCAACCCAGTACCTTCGAGTGCCTCGCTGACCGACGGAACGAAGTTATCGTCGAGCCCAAGGGAATCATTGCATGGACTGCGGGCCGGGATGCACTCGCTTCGGCGCGATGCAATGCCGCTCTCGAACCGCGGGACATCACTTGGGAGAGGTTCATGATCATCGGTCGCCTGCCGCGCCGCCTCCGGCTTGTTCTCGGCCTGAGCGTGGATGAGCCGGCCACTCCGGTGGCTGTTGCCGGTCCACCGTTGGGCGAGTTCGTCGCCTATGCTGCCGACTGCCGAATCTTCGGCCAGTTTGCGTTGGCACCGGGCAGGCTCAGCGATCTGCTCAACAGTCACGATGAGTACGAGCTGGTTGACGTCCAGCTCGAGAGCCTTGCCGATGGGCACATCCTGAGCACGCCAGTTGTCTTGGCGGCTCGCGACGAGTTGGTCGCGGTTCATGCCTCGGGCCCCGCTGGTCCGCGGGCGAGGCGAACCAACACCCGGGCGTGGCCGATCCTGATTCGGTCAGACCCCTACCTGATCCGCGGGTACCTTCACGTCCTTCCGGGGGCTGACCCGATCGCGAGCTTCCGTCACCGAAAACCGATGGTTCCGCTCACCGACGCCTGGATTGAATATATGTTGGCGGGGAAGCCGCAGCGGCTCTTCCTGGGCACCGTTGTCGTCAATCGCGAGCTTGCCGAGTCGTTCCAGCTCACGGTCACGGCCGAAGTCGAACTCCCGGAGATCCCGGCTGGGGCGGTTGGGCCATTGACCAAGGACTTCACTGGAACTGTCCTCGGGCGTTCCGCCTAACGGCCGATTCGTCCAAGTCCAAGGCCCCACCCACTTCGACACCGTATCAGGGCTGCACTAAATCCCGGTCTCGGCGTCGCGATCGTACGATCCCCTGTACCAACCGCTCGGTCGAATGCAAGGAGGCCTGGACGTGCCGCGTGAGCCGTACCACCATCCGGTCAATCACGCTCTCATCGACGAAGCGCCGCAAGGTGCCCGGATCGCCGATATGGTCACCGGCTTCATGGGCAGCTGGCGATTCATCATCGTCCAGACCGTAATCGTCGCCTGCTGGCTGGTAGCGAACATCTACCTGCTGAGCAAGCCGTTTGACCCGTTCCCGTTCATCCTCCTCAACCTCGCCTTCAGCACGCAGGCCGCCTACGCGGCGCCGTTGATCCTCTTGGCTGGCAACCGGGCAGCGATGCATGATCGGGCCACCCTGGAGCACGCGGCTGCCCAGGCGGATCTCGAGGAGAAGCAGAACGAGCGGCTCATCTCCGCGGGCAAGGAGTCGCTCAAGCACTTGACCGAGGTCGCCGAGCGCACGCTCGCGATCGAGGAGACGCTCCGGGCCCAGGACGATCAGCTCCTGCGGATGGAGAAGGCGATCCTCGCCTTCGAGCGCGACCGTTCCGTGCACCGGACCATTGGCAAGCCTCGAGCTTCAGCTTCGCCTGCGAAGTAGTGAGGGTGAGTGGGCGCCGGTTCCATCCGACCGTGGCCGGGCTACACGGCTAGGTGATCGGATCTAGCCGAAAGACGGGGTAGTCGGCGGCCGAGGCGGCGAGGACGTCTGGATCGGGCGATACGCCGAAGAACTTGACGCCAGCGGGTACCTGGCGCAGGAACTCCCGGAGCACCGGACCGCGTTCATCGACGGGCAGCTCGACCAGGCGCACGCGCTCCTGGACCCGTCCTCGGGCGAGGAGTCCGACGCCGACGGCCCGGGCGTTCTTGACCCAGTCGACATCACTCAGCGCGGCCACGATGTATCGCTCGGTTCCGATCGCAACGATCGAGACGGGGGTACGGCGAGGGAGGCCGCTCTTGCGGCCCGCGATGGAGAGCACCCGCTGGCTGCCGATCGGGACGCCCAGGCGCAGCATCGCGATGTTCAGGCGGATCGCCCAGCGGGGCGGCAATTTCGCTTGGTCGGCCATTTTTGTCCCCAACAATGTTCTTCAGTTTCGGCGGCCAGGTCGCGCATTGGGACTTGTGCGTCGTGTGGCGCCGTGGTACGAGTTTGACCGTGCCCGCGCTATTGCGTGCGGCCTGTAGCGGGAGGAGCCAGATGCCTGGGCTCGACACCGGGAATACCGGTTTCATGCTCCTATGCAGCAGCCTGGTCATGCTGATGACGCCCGGGCTGGCGTTCTTCTACGGTGGCCTGGTCGGCCGCCGGAATGTCCTTGCGATCATGATCCAGAGCTTCGTCTCGATGGGCTGGACAACGGTTATCTGGTTCGCGGTTGGCTATTCTCTGTGCTTCTCCGGCGGCGCAGGCGGGGTGATCGGGAACCTCAACAAGGCCTTCCTTAATGGAGTGAGCCTGTCGAGCCCGTCGGCGCTCAATCCGTCGATCCCGGAGATCGTGTTCGTCGCCTACCAGATGATGTTCGCCATCATCACGCCGGCCCTGATCACCGGCGCCTTCGCGAATCGGGTGACCTTCAAGGCGTACATGGTCTTTCTGACCGGCTGGCTGCTCCTGGTGTACTGCCCGTTCGTCCACATGATCTGGGGTGGTGGGCTGCTGGCAACCTGGGGCGTGCTCGACTTCGCGGGCGGGATCGTGGTCCACAACACGGCTGGTTTGGCGGCGCTCGCCTCAGTCCTCTTTGTCGGTCGCCGGGCGGTGATCGACCGCGGTCCGCACAGCATCCCGCTTGTCGCCCTGGGCACGGGGCTGCTGTGGTTCGGTTGGTACGGGTTCAATGCCGGATCCGAATTCCGAGTGGATGCGACCACGGCGGTGGCGTTCCTCAATACGGACGTGGCCGCCTCGTTCGCCGCGATGGCCTGGTTGTTCACGGCCTGGATCTTTGCCAAGAGCCCAAGCTTCCTGGG
>PNAZ01000073.1 GCA_003169655.1 Chloroflexota bacterium | reverse complement strand
TCGTTGCCTCGGTCCTCACCGGCTTGGCGTTCGCGGCCCCGATCACGGCCTTCGCGGCCGGCCAGAAGAACGACACTGTCTTCTCGATGATCTTCCGCTTCTTCATCACTCCGCTCTTTCTTTTCTCGGGCACGTTCTTCCCGATCGAGCAGCTGCCCCTGATCATTCGCCCGATCGCCTGGCTGACGCCGACCTTCCATGGCGTCGCCCTGGCCCGCGGCCTGTCGCTGGGAACCCTTGATCCCCTGGGCGGCCTCGTCCATCTCGGGGTGCTCGTGCTGTACATCGTGATCGGCACGGCCTGTGCCCTGCTCACCTTCCGCCGCTCGCTCTCGAAGTAGCGATGATCGCCACCCGGATCCTGCCGACCCTGGGATTCGCGCCGCGTGCCGACCGGCTGGTCGAACGCAACGTGATGAACTATCGGCGAACGTGGATCGTCCTCGTGTCGGGCTTCTTTGAGCCACTGTTCTACCTGCTCGGGATCGGCTTCGGGATCGGCGCCCTGGTCGGCACGGTGACCGGGCCGGACGGTCACGCGATCTCGTACGGCGTGTTCGTGGCGCCCGGGCTGCTGGCGTCGTCGGCGATGAACGGTGCGATCTACGACTCGACGTTCAACATCTTCTTCAAGCTGCGCTACGCCAAGACGTACGACGCGATCCTGTCGACGCCGCTGGGAATCAACGACATCGCCGTCGGCGAGATCACCTGGGCCCTGATCCGGGGAACGCTCTATGCGATCGGCTTCCTGGCCGTGATGGTGGTCCTGGGCCTGGTCGAATCGCCGTGGGTGCTCCTGGCCCTGCCGGCCGCGATGCTGATCGGCTTTGCCTTCGCCGCAGTGGGCATGGCCGCCACGACCTGGGTTCGAAGCTGGACCGACTTCGACTACGTCTTCGTGGTCACCCTGCCGCTCTTCCTGTTCTCCTCGACGTTCTACCCGCTCAGCGTCTACCCCGAACCGCTGCGCACGATCGTCTCGCTGACGCCCCTGTCGCGCTGCATCGACCTGCTCCGCTCGCTCGCCCTCGGCCAGCTCAGCCCCGTCCTCCTGGTCGACATCGCCTACCTGCTGGTCATGGGTGGGGTCGGCCTGTGGGTCGTCTCGCGCCGGCTCGATCAGCTCCTGCTCAAGTAGGGACATGGTCGACCGGGCGGCACTGGCCGCGCTCGAGGCCGAGATCGTGGCCTGCCGGCGCTGCCCACGGCTGGTCGCCTGGCGCGAGCAGGTCGCCCGGGAAAAGGTCGCTCGCTACGCCGACGAGCCGTATTGGGGCCGGCCGCTGCCGGGCTTCGGTGACCCGGAGGCGCGGGTCCTGATCGTGGGCCTGGCCCCCGCCGCGCACGGCGGCAACCGGACCGGGCGGGTCTTCACCGGCGACCGGTCGGGCGACTTCCTGTGGACCGCCCTACACGAGACCGGCTTCGCCGATCGGGGCAGCTCGCGCCGGGCCGACGACGGGCTGACCCTGCGCGACGCGTACATCGCCGCCGCGGTCCGCTGTGCCCCGCCGCTCAACCGGCCGACCATCGACGAGCGCGACAGCTGCGCGCCGTTCCTGGTCCGCGAGCTGGCCCTCCTGGAGAAGGTCCGGGTGATCGTGCCCCTGGGCGGCTTCGGCTGGGATGCGGTCCTGCGGACAGTCGCCGCGCTGGGCCACGCGACGCCTCGCCCAAAACCCCGCTTCGGCCACGGGGCGGAGGTCGAGATCGGGCCATACCACCTCGCGGCCTCGTTTCACCCGAGCCAGCAGAACACGTTCACCGGCCGGCTCACGGCCCCGATGCTGGCCGACGTGATGCGCCGGGCGGCGACCCTTGCAGCCGGCTCGGATCGGCCTACACTGATCCCAAAGTGATCTACATCATCTGGCTGGTTCTCGGGGTCGGCCTGCTTCTGGCCGAGCTCCACACGGCCTCGTTCTACGCCATCTTCCTGGGCGTCGGCGCACTCGTCGCGGGTGTCCTCGCGCTCGTGCTGCCCGACAGCCCGGTCTGGATCCAGGCCTTCGTCGCGCTGGCCGTGGCGGTCGTCGGGGTGGCCCTGGTCCGTCCGCGCTTTGCGACCCGCTTCCTGCGTCATGACGGTGGCACGGCCTCGCGTGGGGTCCACGGCGGATTCGTAGGCGAGCAGGCGCTGGCCACCGATCCGATCGGCGACGAGCTCCATCCGGGCCACGTCCGGCTCGCCGGCGAGAGCTGGCTGGCGATCTCCCATGACGGTTCACAGATCGGCGGAGATGCCTCCGTGGTCGTCACCGCAGTTCGGGGAACGACGCTCGTCGTGCGCCCCGCCGGCTGAGCCGGCCTCGACTGGAGTAGACCCCTAGATGGACCCATCCGCAATCGCCGGGATCGTCGTCCTGGTCCTCATCATCCTGATCATCGTCTTCGCCCTCAACCTGCTGCGCTCGGTCGTCAATCTCGTCCAGCAGGGCTCGGTCGGCGTCGTCAAACGGCTCGGCGAATTCCGCGGCATCCACGACCCGGGCCTGGTCCTGATCATGCCCTTCATCGACGCGATCGTGATGGTCGACATGCGCGAGTTCCCGCGACCCGGCGATCGCCAGGAGGTGATCACCAAGGACAACGTGGTGGTGGCCGTCAACGCCACGATCTTCACCCAGGTCGTGGACGCCAAGCAGGCCCTCTTCAGCATCGCCAACTTCGACGTCGCGATCGATGCCCTCGCCCGGACGGCGCTCCGTTCGGTGATCGGCACGCTCTCCCTCGACGAGGCACTCTCCGAGCGCGAACGGATCAACGTGGACGTCCAGCAGCAGATGGAAGCGGTCACCGACAAGTGGGGGATCCGGATCAACCGGATCGAGATCGTGGAGATCACTCCGCCGCCCCAGATCCTGGCGGCCCTCGCCCTGCAGAAGCAGGCCGACCAGGAGAAGCGGGCCAAGATCCTCCAGTCAGAAGGACTCCAGCAGTCGGCCGTGAACGTCGCCGACGGCAACCGGCAGGCGGCGATCAAGAGTGCCGAGGGCGAGCGCCAGTCGGCGATCCTGCGGGCGGAGGGCAACCGGCAGGCCGCGATCCTCGAGGCCGAGGGTCGCGCCCAGGCGATCAAGACCGTGTACGACGCGATCGCCGCGGCCAATCCCAGCCCGACCCTGGTGGCGATCCTCCAGCTCGACACGCTCTCGAAGTTCGCCACCAGCCCGAATTCGAAGCTCGTCATCCCGGTCGAGTCGTCGGCGCTCCTCGGTGCTGCCGCGGCACTCCGCTCGGTGCTGAGTGATGTTCCGACGGAGAGCAACGTCCCGACCGCCTGAGGCAACCCTCGGTCCCGGGTGAGTCGCGGACCCACCCGGGACCCGCCCGACGGTCGCCTCTCGTATCCTTGGCCATCGAATGGTGACTGAGCGCGACTATTACGAGATCCTCGAGATCGATCGGACGGCCGGCGATGCCGAGATCAAGCGGTCGTTCCGGCGGCTGGCCCAGAAGTGGCACCCCGACGTGAACACCGAGGCCGGCTCCGAGATTCGGTTCAAGGAGATCAACGAGGCCTACCAGGTCCTGTCCGACCCGACCAAGAAGCAGGCCTACGACATGTTCGGCAAGGCCGGTGTCGACGGCCCGGCGACCGGTGCCGGCTTCGCGCCGGGCTTCGGTGGCCTGGGTGACATCTTCGACGCCTTCTTCGGTGGCTCGGCGACCGGCGGCCGGCGGACCGGCCGGGCGAACACCGGCTCGGATCTCCGCTACGACCTCCGGATCACGTTCGCCGAGGCGGTCCTCGGCGCCGACAAGGAGATCGAGTTCCCGGTCCTCGACCGCTGTGCGACCTGCAGCGGTACAGGTGCCAAGCCGGGCACCGAGTCGAAGACCTGCCCCCAGTGCGAGGGGCGGGGCGAGGTTCGCAGCCTGCGCCAGACGATGCTCGGCCAGATGGTCAACGTGCAGGCCTGCCCACGCTGCCACGGCGAGGGCCGGATCGTGGAGACGCCCTGCGAGACCTGCCGGGGCGACGGCCGGGTCGAGCGGCGCAAGAAGATCCGGGTCAACGTCCCGGCCGGGATCGACGAGGGCCACCAGATCCGCCTCTCCGGCGAAGGCGAGGTCGGCCCCCACGGCGGTCCGGCGGGCAGCCTCTACGTCGCGGTCCACATCCAGCCCCACAAAACACTCAAGCGGGAGGGGACCGAGCTCTTCCTCGAGCGCGAGATCTCGATCGCCCAGGCCGCCCTCGGGACGCGAGTCACGATCCCCACGATCGAAGGCGACGAGCAGGTCGAGATCAAGCCCGGCACCCAGCCCGGGGCCGAGATCCGGCTGCGCGGCAAGGGCGTGCCCCACCTCCGCCGGGCGAACGTCCGGGGCGACCTGCACCTCTTCGTCAAGGTCGCCGTGCCGACCAGGCTGAACAAGAAGCAACGTGAGCTGCTCGAGGCCCTGGCGGCCTCCTCCGGCGAAGCCGTGACGAGCGGCAGCGGGATCCTCGACCGGGTCAAGGACGCGCTTGGCTGACGGACCGGCGGGCGCCGACGCCATTCCGGGCCCGACCGACGATGAGGGCCTGAGCGCGGGCGACACATGGATCGAGCTCTCGGTCCGGGCCGACCTGGAGGCGGTCGAGGCGGTCAGCGAGATCCTGTCCCGTTTCGCGCCGGGCGGGACCAGCGTCCAGCCGGGCTTCGAGCTGATCGACGAGGGCCTCGGTGCGCGGGTCGATCCGAACCAGCCAGCCATCGTCCGCGCCTACCTGCCCGGCCGCGACCGGACCGCCGCCCGGGCAGCCGTCCGCGACGCCCGGATCGCACTTGGCCACCTGCAGGCGTTCGAGCTCCGGCCGATCGGCGAGCTCGAGCTGTCGGTCGTCCACGAGGCCGATTGGGCCAACGCCTGGAAGGCCCATTTCCCCGTCCTGCGGATCGGCCGGCGGCTGGTGATCCGGCCCACCTGGCGTCGCCATCGGCGGCGAGCCGAGGACGTCGTCGTGGCCCTCGACCCGGGGATGGCATTCGGGACGGGCCTCCATCCCACGACCCGGCTGTGCCTGGCCGGAATCGAACGCTGGTCGGACGAGGGGCTGATCAGCGGGGCGCGGCTCCTCGACGTCGGCTGCGGCTGGGGCTCGCTGGCCATCCACGCCGCCCGCAGCTACGGCGCTCAGGTCACTGCGGTGACCCTGGCCGCCGAGCAGGCGGCCTACGTCCGGGCCAAGGTGGCCAGACTCGGCCTGTCGGACCTGGTCACGGTGGTCAACCAGGACTACCGCGATATCACCGGCGGGCAGTACGACGCGGCCGCCTCGGTCGAGATGGGCG
>PNAZ01000017.1 GCA_003169655.1 Chloroflexota bacterium | reverse complement strand
CAGGCGACCAAGGACGCCGGCCGGATTGCCGGCCTCGAGGTCAAGCGGATCATCAATGAGCCGACGGCGTCGGCCCTGGCCTACGGCCTCGACAAGAAGACCGACGAGAAGATCGCCGTCTACGACCTCGGCGGCGGCACCTTNNATCGAATGGCTCCTGGCCGAGTTCAAGAAGGACCAGGGAATCGACCTGCGCAAGGACCAGCAGGCCCTCCAGCGCCTCAAGGAAGCCGCCGAGAAGGCCAAGATCGAGCTGAGCTCGACCAGCCAGACCGAGATCAACCTGCCCTACATCACCGCCGATGCCGGCGGGCCGAAGCACCTCGTGATCACGCTCTCGCGGGCGAAGCTCGAGGACCTGGTCCGCGACCTGATCGACAAGACCCGTGAGCCGGTCGAAAAGGCGCTCAAGGATTCGGGCCTCAAGCCCGGCGAGATCGATGAGGTCGTCCTCGTCGGCGGCATGACCCGGATGCCCGCGGTCATCGAAGCCGTCAAGGCGATGTTCGGCGGCAAGGAGCCCAACCGGGGTGTCAACCCGGACGAGGTCGTGGCCGTCGGCGCCGCGATCCAGGCCGGTGTCCTGGCCGGCGACGTGAAGGATGTCCTGCTCCTCGACGTGACCCCGTTGTCACTGGGCATCGAGACGCTGGGCAGCGTGATGACCCGCCTGATCGAACGCAACACGACGATTCCGAGCTCGAAGTCGCAGACGTTCTCGACGGCTTCGGACAACCAGAACCAGGTCGAGATCCACGTCCTGCAGGGTGAGCGCGAGTTCGCCCAGGACAACAAGACCCTCGGCCGATTCATCCTCGACGGGATCCCGCCGGCGCCGCGCGGCGTGCCCCAGGTCGAGGTGACCTTCGACATCGACGCCAACGGCATCCTCGACGTCAAGGCCAAGGACCGGGCGACCGGCAAGGAGCAGCAGGTCCGGATCACGGCCTCGTCGATGCTCTCCAAGGACGACGTGGACAAGATGGTCCGCGANNGAGGACCTGCGGACGGCCCTGAAGGGCAGCGATGGAGCGGCGGTTGCCGCCGGCGGGACCGCCCTGGCCGAGGTCCTCAGCCGGATCTCCACTGCGGCCTACCAGGCCTCCCAGGCGGCCGATGCCGCACCGGCCGGGGACGCCAGCTCGAACGGCTCGACCTCCCCGGATGGCACGACCACCGACGGCGCCGCCTCGGGCGATGCCGGCGAGACCGTCGAGGGCGAGTTCACGGAGGTCTAGACCCAGGGCTCGCTGCCCAAACAGTCCCACGAGGTCCGCACGGCCGGCTCAGCCTGGGTCGAGCCGCCGGAGCGGGAGTGCGCAGGCTACCGGTAAGCCCAACGTGCGTCCGATCTCCCGGCGATGGGACGCAATGAGGCCATAGAGTGGCTCGAGCAGCTCGTACCCGAGGCGGTGGTCATACAGCGCCGCGAGGAACCGCCAGCGCGGAACCAGCCGTCCGGCGGCGAGCATCGCCCGGGCCCCGATCAGCACCGTGCCGTCTGATCGCACGAAGTGGATGGTCGTCGCCAGCGATCTGCCCTCGACGAGGGCTGCGATCCGCGGGTCCGTCGCAACCTGGCCGATCGCCAGCAGGCCCAATCGGCGGGGGCTGACCCTGGCTCCCAGCCAGGACGCGGTTGCGATGCAGATCCCGCAGTCCTCGTCGTAGAGGAGGCTGCCCGCCCGATCGAGCTTGCGGTTGCCCGATAACGTGATACTCACGATGATCATGTTGAAAGAGAGCAGCACGGCCGTCAAGACGACGCTCGCGCGGCCACGCCTGCACGACGCCCCGGCCGCTCAAGGCGGCTGGCAGGGGTCGCATCGCGGAAGTGGCCGGGCGGCGGTACCATTCCGGTCCCGATGACGACTGCCCAGCCCATCGCCGCGCCCAGCTCGCCCGACCTCGCCCCGGACGGTTCACCCAAGCCCGGGGCAACGCCCCGCCCGGCCGCGGGCGGCCCACCCGGTCCCGAGCGCGAGAGCCTGATCCGGGCGCGCCGGCTGACCAAGAAGTTCGGCGAGTTCGTGGCGGTCGACGCGATCGACTTCGACGTCGCCCCGGGTGAGTCGTTCGGCTTCCTCGGGCCGAACGGAGCCGGCAAGACCTCGACGATGCGGATGATCGGCTGCGTCTCGCCGATCAGTTCGGGCGAGCTGAGCGTCCTGGGCATGAACCCGGGCCGCGACGGTGCCCGGATCAAGGCCCGTCTCGGGGTGGTGCCCCAGCAGGACACCCTGGATATGGAGCTGACGGTCCGCGAGAACCTGATCATCTACGGCCGCTACTTCGACCTGAGCCGGCGCGAGGCGGGCCGGCGGGCCGATGAGCTGCTCGAGTTCGTCCAGCTGACCGATCGGGCCAAGTCGACGGTCGAGTCGCTGTCGGGCGGCATGAAGCGCCGCTTGACGATCGCCCGCTCGCTGGTCAATGAACCCGACCTGCTCCTCCTCGACGAGCCCACCACCGGCCTTGATCCGCAGGCCCGCCACCTCCTCTGGGACCGCCTCTACCGGCTCAAGCAGCGCGGCGTGACCCTGGTCCTGACGACCCACTACATGGACGAGGCCGAGCAGCTCTGCGACCGGCTCGTCGTGATGGACAAAGCCCACATCGTGGCCGAGGGCTCGCCGCGCGAGCTGATCGATCAATACTCGACGAAGGAGGTCCTCGAGCTGCGCTTTCCGGTCGGCGTGCTGGAGACGCTTGAAACCGAGCTCGATGGGCTGGCCGAGCGGATCGAGCGGCTGCCCGACCGGGTCCTGCTGTACGCCGATGACGGCGAGGCGGCTGCAGCGGCGGCCCATGCCCGGGGCCTGCGGCCCGAGACCGTCCTCGTCAGGCGATCGAGCCTGGAGGACGTCTTCCTGCGGCTCACCGGCCGCAGCCTGATCGAATGACCGCGATCAGCCCGCCCGCGCGGGCGGCCGGGCCGATCCCCCAGGCGCGCCTGTCGCCGATCGGCGGTGCGCGCCAGGTCTTCGAGTACAAGGCCCTCGTCTATCGCCGGGTCTGGCGCGGCTCGGTCTTCTCGACCTTCCTGTCGCCGGTCCTCTTCCTGGCGGCGATGGGCGTCGGCCTGGGCAGCTTCGTCGATAACGGCCACGCCATCGCGTCGCTCGGCGGCGTCTCCTACGCCGTCTTCCTGGCGCCCGGCCTGCTGGCCGCCCAGGGGATGCAGACGGCGGCCTCGGAATCGACCTGGACGATCATGGGCGGCTTCGTCTGGGATCGGACCTTCCACGGGATGTACGCCACGCCCGTGTCGGTCGCCGGGATCGTCTTCGGCCAGCTGGCCTGGGTGACCGCCCGGCTGACGATGGTGGCGACCGCGTTCTTCGTGGTGATGGTCGCGTTCGGCTTCGTCGGCTCGCCGCTGGGCGTCCTGGGGATCGTTGCCTCGGTCCTCACCGGC
>PNAZ01000118.1:19055-30346 GCA_003169655.1 Chloroflexota bacterium | reverse complement strand
TGGGTCTCGCTGCTGACCGCCCGCCGAACCTTGCCGACGCGGAAGGTCAGGTACAGGAAGAACGGCAGCACGCCGACCGACAGGACGGTCAGCCGCCAGTCGATCAGGAGCATTGCGACCAGGGTGCTGACTGCGGTGGCCACGTTGCTGGTCAGGTTGGCGGCGGTGTCGGTGACGACCGACTGGATCCCGCCGACGTCGTTGGCCAGGCGGCTCTGGATCTCGCCGGTCCGGGTCTCGGTGAAGAAGCGCAGGGGCAGCCGCTGGAGATGCGCGTAGAGCGCATTGCGGAGGTCCTGCATCACGTTCTGGCCGACCTTGTTGTTGAGGTACGCCTGGCCGACCCCGATCAATCCCGAGCCGATCGGGATCGCGATCATCAGGCCGACGTACAGGTTCAGCTTGAAGAAGTCGCGGTTGGGGATCGCGTCGTCGATCAACCGTTCGAGCAGAAGCGGGTTGACGATGCCCAGCAGGCTGGTCAGCAGGATCGCTCCGCTGACGATCGCGACCTGGGCCTTGTACGGGGCGAAGAAGACGGCGATCCGCCGAATTGTCCGATTGCGCCGCTCGGGCGGCAGGCGCCTGGCCGGCTCCTCGCCCCGCCGGTAGGCGCCCCGCGCCCCGAACGCCATCAGTCGTGTCCCTGGCCGGCGATCACCCCTGGGCGGCCACGGCCACCGTGGCCGGCCGGCCGGCATGCATCTCCAGCCAGCGCTCGGCGTCGATCGCCGCCTTGCAGCCCTCGCCGGCCGCGGTGATCGCCTGGCGATAGCGGTGGTCGTGGACGTCGCCGGCGATGAAGACCCCCTCGATCTTCGAGCCGGTCTCGTGGTGGACCTTCAGATAGCCCATCTCGTCGACGTCGAGGACATCGCGAAAGAGGTCGGTGTTGGGCTTGTAGCCGATCGCCACGAACAGGCCGTCGAGCGCCACCTCGCGGCCCTCGCCGGTGTCGGTCTGGCGCAGGCGGAGCCCTTCGACGTGGCTCTCGCCGAGGACCTCCTCGACCGAGGTGTTCAGCTGGACCTCGATCTGGGGATGGGCAAAGGCCCGGTCGGCCATGATCCGGCTGGCCCGCAGCCGGTCGCGCCGGTGGAGGAGGTGGACCTTGGTCGCGAAGCGGGTCAGGAAGAGGGCTTCCTCGAGCGCGGTGTCGCCGCCGCCGACCACGGCGATCTCCTTGCCCCGGAAGAAGAAGCCGTCGCAGGTGGCGCAGGCGCTCACGCCCCGACCGCGCAGGCGGGTCTCGCTCTCGAGGCCCAGCCACAGGGCCGACGCGCCGGTGGCCACGATCACTGCATCGCCGCGATATTCGGTGCCCCGGGCCCAGGCTCGGAAGGGGCGGCTGGTGAAGTCGATCCGGTCGACGTCGATGTCGACGATCCGGCTGCCGAAGCGCTCGGCCTGGGCTCGGAAGGCGGCCATCAGCTCGGGTCCCTGGATCCCGTCCGGGAAGCCTGGGTAGTTCTCGACGTCGCTCGTGATCATCAGCTGGCCACCGGGCGTTGAACCGGCCAGCACGATCGGCTCGAGGTTGGCCCGGGCGGCATAGATCGCCGCGGTCAGGCCGGCCGGGCCTGAGCCGAGGATCAGGACCTTGCCCTCAACCGGCCCGCCGCGCGCCTCGGTCGGGTCGCCAGGGCCGGCGCTCAGCGGCGTCGCGTCCGGGGCGAGGGCGATCGGGGCGCTGCCGAAGGCGGCCGGCGTGGCCGGCGCGAAGAGGATGGGGCCGCCTGCCGGCGACTGGCTGGGCTCCTGGGCGGGCCCCGGCCGGCTCGCGATGTCGTCTGTCATGACCTCACTCTATCACTCGCAGGATACTCCCTGGGGGTATCCTGATGGACGCTCCCCAGCGACCTACAGGTCGCGGACCTGGCTGATCACGTCCCGTCCGATCACCTCCAGCGGGCCGAGGTCCTCGACGTTGGCGAGGCTCATGATCACGTGCTGGACGCCGGCGTCGGACAGCTCGCCGAACTGGTCGACGATCCTGGCCGGATCCGTCCCGCCGGTCGATCCGGGGACCCGGACGGTGATGTCGACCAGGTTCGTCCGTTCGATCTCGTCGTAGTTCCGGCCGATCCGCTCGCAGTGCTCACGCAGGACGGCGTATTTGTGGGCGACGCGCGGTCCGTCGCCGAAGACGTTGGTGGCATCGGCGTACTGGGCCACCAGGCGCAGCGTCTTCTGCTCGCCGCCGCCGCCGATCATGATCGGGGGGTGAGGCCTGGTCAGGGCCTGGGGCGAGTTGAGGAGCCGGTTGGCCTGGTAGTGCCGCCCGTTGAAGGCACCTTCGGTCCCGCGCTCCCCGGTCCACAGGGCGTGGGTGATCTGGAGCATCTCCTCGAGCATCTCGAAGCGCACGCCGAGGGGCGGCATCGGAAAGCCGAGGCCCCGGCTCTCGTCCTCGTTCCAGGCCGCGCCGATGCCCAGCCAGGCCCGGCCGCCGGACAGGACATCGAGGGTGGTGGCCGTCTTGGCCCATAGCCCGGCCGTCCGATAGTGGATGCCGCCGACCATCAGGCCAAGCCGGGCCCGGCTGGTCAGGGCGGCCAGGAAACCGAGCGTCGTCCAGCCCTCGAGCATCGGGTCGGTGGCCGGACCCACGCCCCGGATCTGGAAGAAGTGGTCCATCAGCCAGATCGAATCGAAGCCAGCATCCTCGGCCGTGCGGGCGATCCGGCCCAGGGTTGGCCCGATCTCGGCCGGCCCGCCGGGCCACTTGAACGAGTCGATTTGGAGACCGATCTTCACGCGGGGACTCCCTCCGGGCGAGCCGCCTGCCCGCCTCGAACGGAAAGCGTAGCGGGGAGCGTCGAAACTAGCGGAAGAGGTCCCATTCGGATGGGATGAGGGCCTCCCGGATCGCACCATCACCGAGCGTCGGCCGGGCGCCGCGGACGATCGCCACCGGCCGGCCGGCAACCTTGCCCAGGGTCAGCTCGGCCGCCGTGGCGATCTCGTCGGCAACCGCCCGGACGGTCGAGCTCATCGTCCGGCCGTCGGCGTCGGCTGTCCCGCGCAGGTCCTCGAGGGGCAGCATTCCGGCGATGCCGATCGCCACGTCGACGATGCCCCACCGCCACGGCCGTCCGAAGCTGTCCGAGACGATGACCGGCAGGTCGATTCCCAGTCGGGCCCGCAGCCCCGTCCTGATCGCCACCGCCGAACGATCGGGATCGGCCGGCAGGAGGGTCACCACCGAGCCGCTGGCGGGGCCGACGTTCGAGGCATCCACCCCGCCGTTGGCGCACACGAAGCCGTGGGCGGTCTCCGTGATCAGCACCCCATTTGCCATCCGGACCACCCGGCGCGCCTCACGCAGGACCACCTCGACCTGGCGCGGGTCGCGCTGCCAACGCTGTGCGAAGTCGATCGCCTCCGGCCGCGGCTCGATCGTGGTCAGGTCGACGATCGCACCCTCCGCCTTCGAGACGATCTTCTGGGTGACCACGATCACGTCATCCGGGCGCAACGGGCCGAAGCCCGTCTCCTTCAGCACCAGGCGCTCGATGGCGTCG
This sequence comes from Chloroflexota bacterium, assembly GCA_003169655.1. Taxonomy (GTDB): domain Bacteria; phylum Chloroflexota; class Limnocylindria; order Limnocylindrales; family CSP1-4; genus Palsa-1033. The sequence goes on along the minus strand of PNAZ01000118.1, from coordinate 26,822 downwards.
GCGATCAGCCCGGCGAGGTCGTCCCCGGGATGGACCTCCGGGATGCCCTCGATGGCGATGACCGACAACCGTCCGGCGCCGTCCTGGGGTTGGCCCGGCTCAGCCGTCATGGGCCGGGTCGAGCAGGCCGCGCTCCTCGGCCAGGGTCAGGTCCTCGGGCAGGTCCAGGTCGAGGCTCAGCGGGCCGTCGACTTCGAGACTGAGCGCGCCGGCCGCCCGGGCCGCGGCCTGGTGGGCCGCCCGGCTGTCGTTCCCGAAGGCGAACTGGATCGCGTCCGGCGGGCTCAGGAGCAGGGCATTCGTCCCCCGACCGTGGCGGTCGGGGACGACGACCACGATTGCCCGCGCCCTCGACGCTGCCGCGGCGGCGGTCGCCACGATCTCGCTGATCGATGTGTCGCTGACCGAGGGCAGGTCACCGGCCAGGACGAGGACGGCCGTCGCGCCGCCGGCCAGGGCCTCGGCCAGCGCTTCGTCGAGGCCTTCGTTGAGGCCGTCGCCGCGCTGCTCGATGACCTGGGCTCCGCTCCGGGCCGCGAGCTCCAGGATCGCGGGATCCGGGCTGACGACGAGGACCGCGGCGATCTCGGGCACCATTCCGGCCGCCGCGAGCGTCCGCTCGAGGAGTAGCCGGACGAGGTCCTGGCGCTCCTCGGCGTCGAGCGCGCCACCCAGCCGGCTCTTGGCCCCTTCCAGGGCCCGGATCGGCACGATCGCGACCAGCCGGCGCAGGTCGGCGCCGGGCTGGGGTGCGCTCGAACGGGCTGTCACGCGGTCAGCCTGCGACCGGGGCCAGGTGGCCGGCAAAGGCGAGGACCGCCTGTGCGACGCGGGCCCGACTCGCGTCGTCGACCATGATCGTGTCGGTCACATGGGTTCGCAATCCGAGCCGCTCGATCTCCGGAACGAGGCCCGCGTCGACCGGGTCGAGGACGAAGCCGGTGGCCAGGCCGGCATACAGGCGGGCCACCCCCAGCGCGCTCGACTCGTGGCCGAGCGAGGCCAGCATCCGGTCGGCCGGGCCCTTGAGCGCCCGCCCGCCGACAATCCCGGAGACGGCGACCACCGGCGTGCCAGTGGCCCGGGCCCGGCCGATCGCTGCCTGCAGGCCGGCCAGGGCCAGGATCGGCCCAACCGACACGATCGGGTTGGACGGTGCGATCACGATCACGCNNAGGACCTCCGGCTCCTGGCCCCGCCGGACGAAGTAGTCCTGGAACTCGAGCCAGCCGTCCGCCGTGCGAACCTCGGTCCGGACCGGATCGTCGGACATCGCCAGGATGGTTGCCCTCAGGCCCAGCGATCGCTGGAGGCCCAGGTTCACCTCGGTCAGGCGGGCACCGGCCCGGAGCCTCGCCGTGCGCACGATGTGGGCGGCAAGGTCCCGGTCACCAAGGCTGAACCAGGTCTCCTCGCCGTAGGTTCCAAGCTGGGCCATTGCCGCCGAGGTGTCGCCGGCAACCCCCCAGCCGAACGGGCCTTCGATCCCGGCCAGGGTGTAGAGGACCGTGTCGTGATCGGGGCAGACAAGCAGGCCGTGGCGCTCAACGTCATCGGCCGTGTTGACGACCACGGCCAGGTCGGCGCCGACGACGGACTGGAGGCCGTGCGCCAGGCGGGCCCCGCCGACCCCGCCGGCCAGCTCGACGACCGGCCCGGCTGACGAGCTCACGGCAGGGCGTCGAGCGCGTCGCGGACTTCGCCGATCCGCTCGATCGTCTCCGCGTCGAAGGGCGCCGGCAGCCGGACGACGACTTCGACCATGCCCAGGTCGCGGTACGGCCGCAGCCGCTCGGCGATCGCCGCCGGCGATCCGAGCAGGTTCGGAATGTCGCCGAGCGTGTCGATATGGTTGTGGTCGAGCAGCGCCCCGAGGGCACGATCCGCGTCTGCCGGATCGTCGCGGATGATGATCGGGAAGCTGACCGTGCGCTCGATCAGTGCCGGATCCCGGCCGACGTCAGCGCAGTGGCCGACCAGGATCGCGTCCCGGGCGGCGAACTCGTCGGGCGTCCCGCTCGTGTTCCAGGCGTCGGCATAGGCGGCGGCCGTGCGTAGCGTCTTCTTCGGCCCGGACCCACCGATCAGGATCGGCAGGTGGGCCTGGATCGGCAGCGGGGCGTGGACCGTGTCCTTGAACGTGTAGAACCGGCCGGCATGGTCGATCGTCTCCCCGTCGAGCAGCCGGCGCATCAGCATCACCGCTTCATCGAGGCGGTCGAGCCGCTCACCGACGCTGGCCCCGAAGTCGATCCCGTGGGCCTCGTGCTCCCGCTCGAACCAGGCTCCGCCGATGGCCAGGATCGCCCGGCCGTTGCTGATGTGGTCGAGGGTCGCCGCCAGCTTGGCCGTGTGGCCCGGATTGCGGAACGTGTTGGCGCCGACCATCAGCCCGATCCGGATCCGGCTGGTCAGAGCTGCCCACGCCGCCAGGACGGCCCAGCCCTCGAAGATCGGCTGGCGCCACGGCCCCTGGATCGCCATAAGGTGATCCCAGGTGTAGACCGCGTCCCAGCCGGCCCGCTCGGCATGGAGGGCGACGTCGCGCAGGCCGGGCCAGTCGGTTGCCTGCGACCAGGGCTGGGCGCCGAAACGCATCGACGGCGCGCTCACGAATGGAGCTTGGGCAGCACGTCCCGGCCGAAGACGTCGATCCACTCCGCCTGGTTGCGCCCGACGTTATGGAGATAGACCTGGTGGAAGCCCATGTCCAGGAACTTCTGGATCTCGGCCCGGTGGCGCTCGGGATCCGAGCTGATCAGCATCCGGCCGGCGAAGTCCTCCGGCCGGACCAGCTTGGCCATCTGCTCCAGGTCATGGGGACTGCGGATGTCCTGCTTGGGGAACTTCATCCCCCCGTTCGGCCATTCGGTCATTGCGTTGGCGAGGGCCTGCTCGTCGGTGGGCGCCCACGACAGGTGGAGCTGCAGGATGAACTTGAACTTGGCCGGGTCGTTGCCGGCCTCACGGCAGCCCTCACGGCACTTCTCGAAGATCATCTCGAGCTTGCCCTCGGGCGCCCCGACGGTGATCAGCCCGTCGGCCAGGGCGCCGGCCTTCCTGGCCGTGATCGGCCCGGCCGTCGCGATGTACAACGGCGGGGTCACCTCGGGCATCGTCCACAGGCGCGTCGTCTCCATCTTGTAGAACGGCCCGGCGTGNNAGCCAGTGCCGGCCGGGGTACATCGCGGCCAGGGTCGCCGACGCCTGGGCGACGATCGCCGGGTGCATCCGGAAGGAGGGGCAGGTGACGCCCGGCCCGAGGTCGCCGGCGGTCCGCTCGCCGATCGCGGTCAGGACGTTCCAGACGAACGCGGCCTGGCCCTGCTGGGGGACCCATGGCTGGAAGTGGTCGGCGGCCATCACCCCGTCGAAGCCGGCCGCTTCGGCAGCCGCCGAATAGCCGACGACCTCCTGCGGTGCGAACTGCTCGAGCATGGCCGCGTAACCGATCTTCGCCTGGGCCATGCCGTCAGTCCTCGTGGTAGTGCAGCTTGGCGGACGCCAGCGGCAGCCTGAAGCTGACCCGCGCCTGGCGCTCGAATCTGTTTCGGATCATCGTCTCGGCCCGTTCGGGCTCATCGGCGTGGTAGCGCCGGGCCATCTCGGCGATGTCGCCCTGGGCCTGGTCGACCGCGTCGACCACCGTCACCGGCCCCGAGATCGACAGCCAGCGGTAGCCATCCTCGATCGTCAGGCTGATCCGGGGGTCCCGGCGCAGGTTTGTCGGCCAGATCCGGCCCCCGCGGCTGTTGAGCACGATCTCGCCATCTGAATGGCGAAACCAGGCGACCGCCTGGTGGGGGCTGCCGTCCGCATTGATCGTCGCGATCGTGACGAAGCGGAGACCTTCGGTGAGGAGCTCCACGCCGCCAGCAGGCAGCGCAAGATCTGCGGTCGCGGAATCGGGTTGGGCCATATCCCGATGGTAGTCGAAGCAACGACTGACGGTCCGCGGAAGTGCCCGCGCAAGTGACCTCGCAGGGAACGCCCAGGGTCGGCCAAGGGGTCGGCCGAGGGTCAATTCCCGGACGGGCTGTCAAACTGACCGGCATGCCCCCGGACCGCCAGGTGTCGCTTCATCGCGCGCTCCTGCCTCTCCGCTTCTTCGTCGGCGGGACGTTCCTGTTTGCCGGGATCGACAAGCTCCTCGACCCGGCCTTCCTGCAGGTCGCCGGCCCAGGCTCGATCGGCGAGCAGCTGGCGACGTATGCCCGGATCTCACCCCTCGCGCCGCTGATCAGCGCGGTGGCCCTGCCGGCGCCACTTTTGACCGGGGTGATCGTCGCGAGCCTCGAGATTGCCGCCGGCCTGGGGGTCCTGACCGGTCTCGCCTACCGGCTCAGCACGATCGTCGGGGCCTTGCTCGCCCTGACCTTCTTCCTGACCGCGTCATGGGCCGTGCGGCCGTACTACCTCGGCCCCGACCTGCCCTACATGGTCGGCTGGATCACCCTCGGCCTGGCCGGCCACGGTGGCCTGTACGTCGTCGGCGACAGGATCGAGCGGGCCTTCAGCCTGCCGCCGCCGGCGCCCGAGGCCGGCCCGGCGGACGAGACCCGCCGAGGGCTCCTGCAGCTGATCGTGCTGGCGGCCGGCGCCCTGAGCGTGGCCGGGATCTCGGGCATGCTCAGCGCCCTGGGGCCGGCCTTTGCCTCCGAGCCCGCGCCCTTGTCGAGCCCCGTCGCCAACGGGTCGGGTTCGCCATCGGGCGGGCCCGGCTCGAGCCTGGCGCCGGGTGTGATCGCCACCGTGGCAGCGGTCCGGGTGGCTCGCTCGAGGGTCTTCACCGACCCGACCTCGGGCGATCCCGCCGTCCTCGTCGCGCTGCCCGACGGGACGATCGTGGCCTACGACGCGATCTGTACCCACGCCGGCTGCACGGTGGCCTTCGATCGCCTGTCGGGCAACCTGCTCTGCCCGTGCCACGGCGCGATCTTCGATCCGGCCCATGCCGGGCGGGTGGTCGACGGCCCGACCGATGAGCCGCTTGTGTCGCTGCCGATCCGGATCGACGCGGCGACCGGGGCGATCAGCCTGGCCGGCTAGACCCGGGGATGGCGATCGGGCGGACGCGCCGGGCGCGTGATACGGGCCGGGGCTGGAGCGAGCGGGGCACCTGGGGATTCAAGTTGGGCCGGCCGAGGAGATAACCCTGGCCGTATTCGACGCCCAGCGAGCGGAGCGTCTCGAGCTCGCGATGGGTCTCGATCCCCTCGGCGATCAAGCGGGCCTGGATCCTCCGCCCGAAGGACACGAAGGCCTCGACGAGGGCCTTCTTCGCGTCGTTGGTGGCACAGCCATGGACGATCTCCCGGTCGATCTTGATGATCGTCGGCCGCAGTGCGGCAATCAGGGTGAAGCTGGCATAGCCGGCGCCTGCGTCGTCGATCGCAAAGCCGAAGCCGAGCTTGCGCAGGGCCTTGACCTGGCGCTGGAGCGGGACGATGTCGTGGACCGCCTGCTGCTCGGTGCACTCGAGNNTGCGGGTCGAGCAGGCTGGCCGGGGTCGTGTTGATCGCGACCGCGAAATGGATTCCGTCGGGCACGGCGTTGGTCGAGATGAGCGTTCCGATCCGGTCGAGGATCACGCGGACGATGAAGGTGTCCAGCTCGATTGCCCGGCCGGTCGCGATCGCGGCCTCCACGACCGAAGTGATCGAGGCCGGATGGCGGGGCATGTTGGGCCGGAACAGGCACTCGTACTCGTGCAGCTCACCCGTGGCCAGCTCGACGATCGGCTGGAAGTGGACGTCGTGGGTCCGGATCGCGAAGAACAGGTCGAGCATCTTCGACTGGATCGCCTGGACGGTCTGGCTCATCCCGATCCGGTCGGCGATGCCCGACAGCTGGACGGCGGCCGCCAGGGCATGCAGGTACTTTTCGGATTCGGGCAGGCTGACATCAACCGCGACAAGCCCGTATTCGGGACCGCCACTCGGTCCGGCGACCTCGGCGGCGAGACCTTCGGGCAGGGACTCGGCCGGCGCGATCAGGCATCCCCCTGCATCCAGCTCGATCAGCCGGCCGTCGGGCACGCGATCGTGCAGGCGGTGCAGGAACCGGATGTCCCGCGACCAGATCAGCCGTTCGTCATCACGACGCTGGTTAGCGAAAAAGCGCACGGCCCGTCCTGGAATGAGGCGATTCGAATCGGCCGAAAGCCGGCCGCCCCCCGCGAACTCGCGGGCACGGCCATGATGCGCCCACGCACCACCGCCTGCGGATACGCCAGCCGTACTAGTCCGACGTCAGCCAATCGTACTGGCGGCGCCCGGGTCAGCCGATCCGTTCACCGGCCCGGACTGGGATATCGAGCCGGTTCTCGGGTGGCGCGAGCGGGCAGGCCCAGCGCGGATCGAAGGCACACGACGGCTGGTATGCGAAGTTGAAGTCGAGGATCAGGCTGCCCCGCTCCGGATCGCCGCCCAGGTCCGCGCTCTTGGCGCCGTCGAGCAGGTAGCGCCCGGCGGCGTACGTCTCGGCGCCGCTCGTGGCGTCCCGGAAGGGCAGGAACAAGCCGCCCGAGTAGCCCTCCATCCAGAACAGCGACAGCACCCGCGGGCCGTGGATCGGGAAGGGGATCTCGACCGAACCGATCCGCCGGAACGAGAGCGTGTCCGCGCCGCTGTTGGGCAGGCTGAGCGGCGCGGCTAATGGTGTCGTGACGGCGCCAACCTCGGGCGGCGGGGCCAGCGGCGTCACGCCGCCCGGCGCAAGTGGCAGGACGCCCGCCGGGGCGGCTGCCGGACCGCTGCTGACGACGACCTCGAAGCGCAGGGTCGGGTCGTACTCGAAATGCCGAGCGCTGAAGTCGCGGCGCTTGTCGACCGGCACCGGGCTCATGGGATGATCGCGGTAGAGCCGCTCACGCTCCTCGCGCCAGACGGTCAGCGCCGCGGGGACGTCGCCCGCCGCAAGCCGGCGAACCTCGGCGTACAGGTCGCTGACCTGCCGTCGCCAGTCGGTCAACTGCAGCTCGTCCCCTGGGTCAACGCTCACGGCCCGAGTATCGGGCTCGACCCATGCTCGCGTCCACCACCGATGGCGATTCGGAGTCGCGGCCGCGCGAGGTTGGGACGGGTGTCGCCGGGAGGCACGTTATCCGTGGAATTGCCCCTCGTCCGGGTCCGCCGGCGCCCTCGCGAGCCATGGTCAAGCACGAATCGTAGGCGGGCAACGGTCAGGTGGCCGTCCGCAGCGGCCGAGTCCGCGTAGTACGTCTGCCCGCGACATTCGTCCCAAGACAGGGCCGAGCGGCGCGCGGACCGAGGCGCGAGCGGCGCCAACCGGGCCTGACAGTCCTCCATGGCGCCGAGCGGCACGCGGACTAGAATCCGCCCCGACGTCGAGCATCGGTATCGACCAGGGGCAGAAGGAGTGGGCGTGGCTGACAGGGCGGAGATCGGCGTATTCGGCGGATCGGGGTTCTATTCGCTGCTCGACGACGTGCGTGAGATCAAGGTCGACACCCCATACGGCCCGCCATCCGACAGCTTCTTCCTGGCCGACGTCGCGGGCCGCTCGGTCGCCTTCCTGCCCCGCCATGGCCGCCGCCATACCCTCCCCCCACACAAGGTCAATTACCGGGCCAACGTCTGGGCGATGCGAGCGCTGGGGGTCAAGGCGGTGATCAGCCCGTGCGCGGCCGGCTCGCTCCAGAAGTCGGTCGAGCCCGGCCACTTCGTCGTCTGCGACCAGTTCGTGGACCGAACGAGCGGGCGGGCCGATACCTTCTTCGACGGACCGATCGTCAGCCACGTGAGC
>PNAZ01000118.1:10641-19049 GCA_003169655.1 Chloroflexota bacterium | reverse complement strand
TTCTCGACCAAGGCCGAGTCGAAATGGTTCTCAGATGCCGGCTGGGAGGTGATCAACATGACCCAGTATCCGGAGGCCTACCTGTGCCGGGAGCTGGGCATGGCCGTGGTCAATATCAGCCTGATCACGGACTACGACGCGGGCGTCCTGGAGGGAACCGAGGCCGTCACCGCCCATGACGTGCTGGAGGTCTTCACGACCAACGCGGCCCGGATCCAGAAGGTCGTCCTGGAGATGGTCCGCCGCTTCCCGGCCGACCTGGCCGCCCTCGGGGCGGCCCGTTCGCTGGCCTTCACCCGGGGCGACGGCCACGCGGCGTCGACGGAAGACATCCGGATCTTCGAGACCGGGCTCGACTGAGCCGGCGGCCGCGACTGAGCCGGCGGCCGAAGGTGTCCGGTGCCGTCCGACCGGGTTCGTAGGACAATCGGGCCACGATGACCCTGACCCCCGCCCCGGCGAGCGAGCCAACCCACGGCTGCGTCCGCTGCGGCGCACCGATCCCGCTCGCTGACGGGATGTGCGAGCGATGCAATCCACTCGGCCTCAAGCAGCCCGCCGCGTCGCAGGCCCACGGCACGGTGGTCCTGGGAATCGTTGGCGCGGTCATCGTTCTGTTCGTCCTGGCCAAGATCTCGATCCACGGCGTGGGCCCATTCCAGGGCGTCGTCGCCGGGGTGATCTCGGCCCCGCCCGGGCTGGCCGTGACCGTGACCGTGACCAATAAGGGAACGGCGACGGGCAGCACGACCTGCCGGATCTATGACCCGACGATCCAGGGGATCGGGCCCGAGTCGACCTACGCCGACAGCCCCCAGGTCCCGCCTGGCCAGACCGTCTCGTTCTCCAAGCAGGTGAGCACGCTGGGCAGCGTCGTCCGGCCGCTCGCCGTNNGCCAGCGGTGGGGCCGGCTGCGCAACCGGTCGAGGCCGAGCTCGTCGCAGAATGCCAGCCAGCCCGCCCGGGGCGTGCCCAGCCAGCGCAGCTCGGCCGGCTTCGTCTCGGGAATCGGCGCATCGTCGCGAAGGCGGGCGAGGGTTCGATAGAGGAGCACTTCGGCCAGCCGCTCATGGAGGGTCGCCGCCAGCGCCGCGGCGCTGCGCACGGGCAGCCGCCAGTCGGCCGGATCGGGCGGGATCGCCTCGAGCGATCCGAAGCGGGCGAGGACCACGGCGGCCGACTTCGCGCCCCAGCCGGGCAGGCCCGGGTAGCCGTCGGCCGCGTCGCCGACGAGGGCCAGCCAGTCGGGGATCGAGGCGGGGGCCACGCCCCACTTGGCCCGCACCCCGGCATCGTCGTAGACGATGCGACGGCGTCGATCCCAGAGCACGATCCGCTTGCCGCGCACGCATTGGGCCAGGTCCTTGTCCGGAGTACAGATCAGGATTCGCCTGACCTCCGGATCATCGCCGAAGCGGGCGACGGCAGCGGCGATCGCATCGTCTGCCTCGAATTCGAGCATCGACCAGAGGGTCAGGCCGAGGGCCTCGATGGCCCGTTCGGCGATCGGGAACTGATCGAGCAGCTCGGGCGGCATGCCGGCATCGGTCTTGTAGCCCGGATAGAGGTCATTGCGGAACGAGGCGATGACCCGGTCGGTGGCGCAGCCGACGTGGGTGGCGCCTTCCTCGCGGAGCAGGAACAGGAGCTGCTCGACGAGGCCGGCGACGCCGGACAGCACCAGCCCATCACGGCCGAGGACGGCGGGCCGGGGCGCGAAGTGCGCTCGGAAGAGCTCGTAGGTCGCGTCGACGAGATGGAGCTCCACGGCCCGGGACGCTTCAGGCCGGCGTGGTGACGGCTTCGATCTCGAGCTGGTCGCGAAGTCGCTCGAGGTCGGCCTGGAAGATCCGGCCGAGCAGCGGCGCCTGGATCAAGCCGATCAGGTTGGGCAGGATCGGCGGGATCAACGTCTCGTCCCAGGTCAGCCGGGTCCGACCGTCGTCCAGCGCCTCGAGCCGGAAGACGCCGCTGCCCTTGAACGCACCGTCGTGCCGGATCGCGTAGTCATGGGGCGGCAGGAACTCGGTGACCTCGATCGAATCGTTGACCCCGATGCCCGCGATGCGGACCAGCCCGGCGGCCTGCGTCCCGACCCGGATCGGGCCTGGCGTCAGCAGCTCAACCCACTTGAGATCGTGCATCCATTCCGGCTGGCGCTCCAGTTCGGCCAGTCGGATCCAGACGCGCTCGATCGGCACGCCAATCTCGATCGAGCTCCGGATCGGGTCGGGCGCCGCCTCGCCGTCGTCCGGCCGCCGGCGGCCGCCAAGCCAGCGATCCACCGCCCAGGCCAGCCCGGCGCCGGCGCCGGCCAGCGCGGCCAACCGGAAGAGGCCCTTGATCATGGCCGCCCGACCGGCTCGCCGGCCATCTCGACGCCAGCCGAGGCCAGCTCGGCCAGAGCCCGCTCGCCGTCGCCTGGGGCCAGGTCGACCGGCCGGATGCCGTCGACCAGGACGAGCGCCCGGTAGCCCAGCCGGAGCGCGTCGAGGGCGGTGGCCTTGACGCAATAGTCGGTGGCCAGGCCGCCGATCACGACCCGCTCGACGCCCGCGGCCCGGAGCAGGCCGTCGAGCTCGGTCCGCGACTCGCGGCCTGATTGGGGATCGCGCATCGAGAAGCCCGAATAGCCGTCCTCGCCGTGGCTGCCCTTGCGGACCCCTGGGCCGTCCACCATCAGGGCTGGGTGGAGCTCGGCTCCCCAGGTGTCCATCACGCAGTGCACCGGCCAGATCCCGCCGTCGCGGGCGAAGTGCGGCGTCGAGGTGGGATGCCAGTCCTGGGTATAGACAACGAGTGCCCCCGATCCTCGGGCCACAGCCACCTCCTGGTTGAGGTACGGGATGATCACCTCGCCACCAGCAACGGCCAGCGACCCGCCGGGATCGGCGAAGTCGTTCTGGACGTCGATCAGCAGGAGCGCCGTGGTTGGGTCGTAGGCGGGGCCGGTGGACGGGCTGCTCACAAGTGGAGGCTACCCCAGACCGGCCAAGCGGTTCACCGCAGCACCGATCGCGACCGTTCCGCAACCACCGATTCCGGCGCGATCCGCTACGCTCCCGCGAGATGTACTTCGACGAATTCAAACGCCAGCTTCCCGACATCGACGAGCGCGAGACCGCCGAGTGGCTGGAGTCACTCGACCAGGTCGTTGGCGAGGAAGGGCAGAACCGGGCCCGCTTCCTCATGTTCAAGCTGCTCAAGCGAGCCCGCCAGCTCCACGTCGGCCTGCCGCCGCTGACCCAGACCCGCTACATCAACACGATCAGCCCCGAGCAGGAGCCGTTCTTCCCAGGCGACGAGGTGATCGAGCACCGGATTCGGCGGATCGTGCGCTGGAACGCGGTGGCGATGGTCCTTCGAGCCAACAATCGCTTCAGCGGGATCGGTGGCCATCTCTCGACCTATGCGTCGGCCGCCAGCCTCTACGAAGTCGGCTTCAACCACTTCTTCCGGGGCAAGGACGGCGATGATGGCCGGGCGGGCGACCAGGTCTTCTACCAGGGCCACGCGGCGCCGGGCATGTACGCCCGGGCGTTCCTCGAGGGTCGTCTGAGTGAAGACCAGCTCGATCACTTCCGGCGTGAGTCGGTGCCCGGCCAGGGGCTCTCTTCGTATCCCCATCCCCGGCTGATGCCCGACTTCTGGGAGTTTCCGACCGTCTCGATGGGCCTCGGCCCGATCAGCGCGATCTACCAGGCCCGATTCAACCGCTACCTCGCCAATCGCGGCCTGGCCGACACCTCGCAGTCACGGGTCTGGTCGTTCCTGGGCGATGGCGAGACCGACGAGCCGGAGTCGCTCGGCGCCCTGTCGATCGCGGCACGGGAGGGCCTGGACAACCTGACCTTCGTCGTGAACTGCAACCTGCAGCGCCTCGATGGGCCGGTGCGCGGCAACGGCAAGATCATCCAGGAGCTCGAATCCGTCTTCCGCGGCGCCGGCTGGAACGTGATCAAGGTGATCTGGGCCCGAGAATGGGACGACCTGCTCGCTCGCGACGCCGACGGCGCGCTCGTCAACAAGATGAACGAGACGCTCGACGGGGAGTTCCAGAAATACTCGGTCTCAGGCGGGGCCTACATCCGGGAGCACTTCTTCGGCCCCGACCCGCGGCTGGGCAAGCTCGTCGAGCACCTGACCGACGACGAGCTGGCCAAGCTGCGCCGCGGCGGCCACGACTATCGCAAGGTCTACGCCGCGTACAAGGCGGCGACCGAATTCACCGGCGCGCCCACGGCCATCCTCGTCCACACGATCAAGGGCTGGACCCTGGGCCCGGGCGTCGAGGCCCGCAACATCACCCACCAGGCCAAGAAGCTGTCCGAGCAGGAGCTCCACATCTTCCGTGACCGGCTGGAGCTGCCGATCCCCGACGCGAAGCTCAAGGACGCGCCGTACTACCACCCGGGACCGGATTCCGAGGAAGTCGAGTACCTCCGCGAACGGCGTCGACAGCTGGGCGGCTCGTTGCCCAAGCGGGTGGTCCGGGCGAAGCTGTTTAGCGCCGTCGCGCCGAGCGTCGATGCCGAGTTCGCCGCCGGCAGCCCGACCCCGGTCAGCACCACCATGGTCTTCGCCCGACTGCTGCGCAACCTGATCCGCGATCCTGAGCTCGGGCCCCGGATCGTCCCGATCATCCCCGACGAGGCGCGAACGTTCGGGCTTGATCCGCTGTTCAAGGAGGTCGGCATCTACGCAGCGCAGGGCCAGCGCTACGAGCCCGTCGACTCTGAGCTGCTCCTGTCCTATCGCGAGGCGACCGACGGCCAGGTCCTCGAGGAGGGGATCACCGAGTCCGGCTCGATGGCCAGCTTCCAGGCCGCCGGCACGTCGTATGCCACGCACGGCGTGGCCATGATCCCGTTCTACATCTTCTACTCGATGTTCGGATTCCAGCGCACGGGCGACCAGACCTGGGCGTTCGCCGACGCGCGCGGCCGGGGCTTCATGCTCGGGGCGACCGCCGGCCGGACCACCCTCACCGGAGAGGGCCTCCAGCACGACGATGGCCACTCGCACCTGCTGGCCTCGACGATCCCCAATATCCGAGCCTACGACCCGGCCTATGCCTACGAGCTGGCCGCGGTCATCCGCGACGGAATCGAGCGGATGTACGTCCGCGGCGAGGACGTCTACTACTACGTGACCCTGTACAACGAGAACTACGCGATGGCGCCCAGGCCCGAGGGCGTCGACGAGGGGATCATTCGCGGGATCTATCGCTTCTCAGGGCCGCCCGAGTCGATCGCCGGCAAGCCCAAGGCCCACCGAGTCCGGCTGGTCGGCAGTGGGGCGATCCTCCAGCAGGTGATCGCCGCGCAGGCCCTTCTGGCCGAGAAGTTCGGCGTCGCCGCCGAGGTCTACAGCGCCCCGTCCTTCCAGCAGCTCCGCCACGAGGCCCTCGAGGTCGAGCGCTGGAACCGGCTCAATCCCGATCAGCCGGCGCGGATCCCCTACGTCAGCCAGGTCCTGCCCGCGGAAGGCGGTCCGGTCGTGATCGCCACCGACTGGCTGAAGGCTGTGCCCGACCTGGTCGCCCGCTGGCTACCGCGCGACTACATCTCGCTGGGCACCGAGGGCTTCGGGCGGAGCGATACCCGGGAGAACCTGCGGGCCCTGTTCGAGATCGACCCGCCGTCGATCGCCGCCGCCGTCCTGTCGCAGCTCGCGCGCTGCGGCGCGCTGACGGCCAAGCGAGCCGTCAGCGCGATGACGGAGCTGGGGATCGACCCCGGCAAGATCGACCCGACGGCCCTCTGACCCGACCGGCCGGGGGCTTCGGACGAGAACGCCGGACCCTCGGTGGGCCCGGCGCTCTTGCTCCTCCGGCAGGGATCTGCCTGCGGTCAGTTGATCAGGTAGACCACGGCCACCGTGATCGTCACGTCGGTCGTCCCGGTCTGGATCGGCGTCGCCACCTTGCTGCCGTCGATCGCCGCGGGTGCCCCGGCAGCGCCGTACATGATCGGATAGGGGATCGGGGCCGAGGTCTCGCTGATCGAGGCTACGCCGCTGATCGAGACGCCGGCCGCCGCGGCCAGGGTGTCGGCCCTCGACTTCGCCTCGGCCATCGCTGCCTGGCGGGCCTGCCCTTCGGCGGCCGTCTGGTCATCCACCCGGAACGTGACGCCGTCGAGCGACGTCGCGCCCGCGGCCAGGCTGTTGTCGATCGCATCGCCGAGCTTGGCCAGGTCGCGGACGGTGACCGTCACGCTGTTCGACATCTGGTAGCCGGTGATCCGCGGCGGGTTGGTGTTGGTCGAGTAGTCGTACGTGGGCTGGAGCGAGACGTTCGAGGTCTGGATGTCCTTGTCGGCGATGCCCAGCGCCTTGAGCGCGGCGATCACCCTGGTCATCGCGCCGGCGGCGTCGGCCTGGGCCGCCTTGACCGTCGACCGGTTGATGAGCACGCCGAGGTGGAGGTCGGCGACGTCGGGCTTGAGGGTCACCGTGCCGGTGCCCGAGACGCTGATCGTGTGCTCCGGAACGCTGCCCGTGGGATCCACCGCCCGGGCCGGCCGGGGCGAGAGGGAGGGCAGCGACGTCGCTGCCAGGAACAGGCTGACGCCAATCCCGACCGCAATCAGTCGGGCACGGGGGCCGGGCGTCGGGATCGTCAACGTGGTCGACATCTGGTTCGAGCTCCTGTCGGATTGCCGGCGGTGCATGCCGGTCTGACCCGCAAGACGGCACGAGGTCGCAATTGGTTCCCGAGCCCGCGATGATGGCCAGCGCAACGCCGCACTCGAGGAGCCTTCGATGGAGATCCATGAACTGGCCGCCGTCGCCGAGGCGCGCCTCGGCCACGGTGAGCCGTGGCTCGAGTTCATCCGCTATCCGGCACTGAGCGTCGGCCTGTACGTCCTCGAGCCGGGCGAGCCCGATCGGCAGTCGCCCCATACCGAGGATGAGATCTACTACGTCGTCGAGGGTCGCGGCCGGATCACGGTCGGTGCCGAGGCCCAGGCGGTCGGCCCGGGGTCGGTCGTCTACGTCGCGACGGCGGTGCCCCACCACTTCCACGACATCACCGAGCGCCTGACCCTGCTCGTGGTCTTCGCGCCGGCCGAGGGCTCGCTCGCCTAGATCGAGCTGGCTGCGTCAGGCCAGCGCGGTCGGCTGGTCGCCGCCGAGGAGCGACTTGAAGCGGATGGCCCGGAGGGCCGATGCGCCGTCGGCGTCGTGGCGGAAGAAGACGAAGGCGTCATCACCGGCCGCCAGGAACGGCTCGATCCTGGCGGCCCAGGCCTCGAGCCCCGCATCGTCGTAGGCGCTCCGCCGCAGGCGGAGGTAGAGGAAGCGGCCGGTCCGCCGGATCGTGGGCGGCTCGGGCAGCTCGTCCAGGTCTGTCGCGCACAGCACCGCCCCGATCCCGGCCATGGCCGCAAACGTTTCGTCGACGTGCCAGGACGGGTGCTGGAACTCGAGGGTCAGGGGCATCTCGCGGGGCCAGCGCTCGAGGAGGGCCGTCAGCCGGGCGTCGTCCCGCTCGATCTCCTGGGGCACCCGGAAGAGGACAGTCCCCAGCCGCTCGCCGAAGCGGCGCAGGGGGTCCGTCAGCCAGGGCACCGAGGTGGCCGGATCGACCGCCAGGGCCCGCAGGCTCCCACCACGTTGGGCCTTGACGGCGAACCTGAACGGCGTCGGCGTCGCCGCCAGCCAGCCGTCGATGGCGGCCTCGGTCGGGCTGCGGTAGAACGTGTTGTTGAGCTCGCAGGCCGGCAGCCGGCCGGCGTACGACCGGAGCAGGTCGCGTTCTGGCGTTCCGGCCGGATAGAAACGCGGTGCCCAGTCGCGGTAGGCGAAGCCGCTCGTCCCGACGAGCAGTCGGCCGGCGTCGGTCAGGCGGTTACCTGGCGGCGGCAGGCGGACGCCGCCGGCCGGCCGGCCGGGTCGTGGCCCGTGGCGCCTGGTCTGCCTCCGCGTGCTCGCTGCCGTCGTAGCAGACCGGCTCGCCCTCGGCCCGGACCCGCTCGCCGATCGCCCGGAAGGTGCCGGCCAGCAGCTCGAGATCGGCGCCCGGCACGACGTCCAGGAAGTATTGGGCGATCCCGGCAAGATGGGTGCTGCCGGCCGCACGCAGCCGGGCCAGGCCGGCCTCGGTCAGCACGGCGAGTGCGCCCCGGCCGTCGTCGGTGCAGGTCGAGCGCTCGATCAGGCCGTCTGCCTCGAGCCGATCGATCAGGCGCGTCACGCCGCTTCGGCTCAGGAAGATGCCCGTTGCCAGCTGGTTCATCCGCAGCGCCCGGCCGGGTGCCTCGGCGACCTGCAGCAGGGCGGAATACTCGCCCAGGGTGAGGCCTTCCTCGGTCCGCAGGTCCTCGTCCAGGCGGCGGGTCAGGAGGGCATGGGCGGTCAGGAACGCGCGCCACGCCTCGAGGCGCGGATCGTGGGCGTTGAGC
>PNAZ01000118.1:2138-10570 GCA_003169655.1 Chloroflexota bacterium | reverse complement strand
CCCCGGCGGGTGATCGACGCCGTGGTCGACTACTACGAGGCATCGAACGCCAACGACGGAGGGGCGTTCCTGACCAGCGAACGGAGCGACGCCGTCGTCCGGTCGGCCCGATCGGCGATCGCCGACCTCCTGGGGGCTGCCTCGCCCGAGGAGGTCAAGTTCGGCCAGAACATGACCTCGCTCACCTTCCACGTCAGCCGCTCGATCGGGGCCACCCTCCAGCCGGGCGACGAGATCGTGGTGACCACCCTCGACCACGAGGCGAACGTCGGTCCTTGGCGGACGATCGCCGCCGACCGCGGCCTGACCGTGCGCACGATCGACATCCGCGACGATGACGTAACCCTCAACCTCGAGGACTTCGAGCGGCAGCTGTCGTCGCGCACGAAGCTCGTCGCGATCGGTTACGCCAGCAACGCCGTGGGCTCGATCAACCCGATCGCCGAGATCGTCCGCCGGGCGCACGCGGTCGGCGCCCTGACCTATGTCGACGCGGTCCACTATGCGCCCCACGCCCTGATCGACGTCCAGGCGCTGGGGACCGACTTCCTGGCCTGTTCGGCCTACAAGTTCTTCGGGCCCCATCTCGGCGTGCTGTATGGCCGGGCCGCCGTCCTCGAGGGGCTGCCGGCCTACAAGGTCCGGCCGGCTCACGATCGGTTCGAGACCGGGACCCAGAGCTTCGAATCGATCGCCGGGGCGGGCGCGGCGGTCGACTACCTCGCCTCGGTCGGCGAGCGCTTCGGCGCCGACGTGCCGGGCGAGCCGCCCATGCCGGCCGAGTCGGCCCGGCGGGCCTGCCTGCGGACCGGGATGGGGGCGATCCGGATCCACGAGATGGAGCTCTTCGGCCGGCTCCTGGACGGGCTCGAGCAGGTCGCCGGCCTGCGGGTCTGGGGGATCACCGATCGCACCCGGTTCGGCGAGCGGACGCCGACGGCCGCGGTCACCCTGGCCGGCGTGGCGCCCCGGGCGGCTGCCGAGGCCCTGGGCCGGTCCGGGATCACGACCTGGGATGGCAACTTCTACGCCCAGGGGCTGATCGAGAGGCTCGGCCTGGCCGAGTCGGGCGGCGTCCTGCGCCTCGGGATCGTCCACTACAACACGGCAGAGGAGATCGACCGGTTGCTCGCCGCGCTCGACGAGATCGCCGGGGCGCAAGCGGGCCGCTGAGGCACCGCCCAACCTCGTTGGGCGGATCGATGCCTAGCCCGTGGCCTTTGCCCCCGCCAGCCAGGCGAGCGGCGTGACGCCGTCCTCCTCGTAGGCGTTGCCGAACGACCAGGTCGCCCCGTCAACGTGGTCGACCCAGTCGTTGAAGAGCCGTTCGATCGCGGCCATCCCGGCGGTCAGTGGAATCGTGAACGAGGACAGCTCCTGCTCCCGCCCGTCGAGGATGCCGCCCATCCCGGTCACCGCGGGTACCAGCTCGGCATCGACCCGACCGGCCAGGTCGAGGCCCGGATACCAGACCTGGACGCACAGGTTGCCGCCGTGCTCGTGGACCCGGTACAGGTTTGACAGGGGATCGACTGTGAAGGTATCGCCGGCGGCCAGCCCGTCGAGGATCCCCGGCGAAGCGAGCAGCCGGTAGCGATTCGGCCCGAGGACCTCGACCGGAACCTCTTCGAAGACCGGCTGGCCGGACTCCTTGAGGGCGGCCAGGAGGCGCACGGTGGGCTGGTTTGGTTCGAAGCTGGCGGGCATGCCCCCATTGTGCCGATTCGGTCCTGATGGCGCACGAGGCTCGCTATCCTCGGTGGATGACCGCCATCGCCGCCTTCGGGGCACAGAGCATGACCGCGCCGCTCCGCGACGTGCTCGTGAAACGGCCCGGTCCGGCGTTCGGGCGAGCGTTCGACGATCCCCGCCACGGCTTTCTGCACCCGGTCGAGCTGGCAATTGCCCAGCGTGAGCACGAGGCCTTCGTCGAGGTCCTGGGCGGTCTCGGGCCGACGGTCCACGAGCTGGACATCGAGAGCGACAGCCCCGATCTCGTCTACCAGTTCGACCCGCTCCTGGTCACCGACCGGGGCGCGATCCCGCTGCGGGCGGGCAAGCCGAACCGACGCGGCGAGGAGCTCCTGGTCGAGGCGTGGGTCAACGCCCTCGGGATTCCGACCGTGGGCCGGATCGAAGCGCCGGGCACGATCGAGGGCGGCGACACGTTCTGGCTCCGGCCCGACCTGCTGTGCATCGGGCGGACGCTGCGGACGAACGAGGCGGGCGCCCGGATGCTCGGGGCCCTGGTCGGGGGCGATGTGCGGATCTTCGACGTCCCGTACTGGCGCGGTCCGGCCGAGCTGATCCACCTGCTGTCGGTGATCTCGCCCATCGCCGACGACCTCGCGGTTATCTACCTGCCGCTCCTGCCGGTCGGCCTATGGCGGCTCCTGGCCGACCTCGGGATCCGCCTGATCCCGGTGCCCGACGAGGAGTTCGGGACGCTCGGCTGCAACGTCCTGGCGGTCCGGCCCGGGGTGCTGATCGTGGCCGAGGGCAATCCCGCCACGGCCGCGGCGCTGGCCCGGGCCGGGTGCGAGGTCCACACCTACCCGGCGGTCGAGATCGGCCTGAACGGATCAGGCGGCCCGACCTGCCTGACCCGCCCGCTGCGACGCGAGACAGGCTGGTGAGCGGAGCGCTCAGTCCGATTGAACAGGCCGCGGTCGACTCGATCGACCCGGCCCGAATCGAGCGCGAGCTCCGGGCGATCCTCGCGATTCAGAGCGTCACCGGCAACGAGGCGGCGGTCCAGGCGGCGATGGCCGAGCTGATGGCGGCGGCCGGGCTCGAGGTCCGCCAGGTCGCCACCGACCCCGGCCTGCTGGCAATCGATCCCGACTGGCCGGGCAGCGAGGTCGAGCGGACGACGCTACCCGTGGTGATCGGACGGGCCGGTGTCGGGGGTGGGCGGCGGGTGATCGTCCTCGGCCATGTTGATGTCGTGCCGGTCGGCGACGAATCCCTGTGGCGGACGCCGCCCTGGACGCCGACGCTCGTCGACGGGGCCATCCATGCGCGCGGGCCGTCGACATGAAGGGCGGGGTGATCGCCGGGCTCGCCGCGGTTCGAGCCGCCAAAGCCGCCGCCGCTCCCGCGGGCGCCGTCCACGAGGCAGGACTGACGGGCGAGATCCTCTTCGTGACGGTGCCCTCCGAGGAGGATGGCGGAGCCGGGATGCTCGCCGCGATCCGCGCTGGGGTGAGCGGCAACATGGCCGTCATCCCCGAGCCGTCGGGCCTGGGCATCGTCACCGCCCATGCCGGGGCGATCACCTTTCGACTGACGATCATCGGCATGGCGGCCCATGCCTCGAAGCGCCGCGAGGGTGTCTCCGCGCTCGACAAGCTGGGCGTCGTGATGGCGGCCCTGGCCGCCGACGAGGCGGTCCGCAACGCGGCCGAGACCCGGCCGCGGATGGCTGCCCTGGGCCTGCCCTACCCGACGATCATCGGCAAAGTGAGCGGCGGCGAGTGGGCGTCGACGGTGATCGACCGGATCGTGGTCGAGGGCCGCTACGGCGTCCGCCTGGGCGATCGATGGCCGGCGGCCGAGATCGAGCTACGGGCGGTGATCGCGACCGCCTGTGCCGCGGATCCCTGGTTGCGAGACCATCCGGTGCTCGTTGAGATCACCGGCGGCCGGTTCTCCTCGTCCGAGATCGCCGACGACCATCCCCTGCCGACCGGCCTGGCGCGTGCGGTTGGCGACACGCTCGGGGAGCGGCCGGCCTTCCTGGCCGAGCCATACGGCGCCGACATGCGCCTCCTGATCCAGGAGGGCCGCACGCCGACCGTGATCTTCGGGCCGGGCGCCCCGGAAGTCGCTCATGCCCCGAATGAGCATGTCGTCCTGGACGAGGTGTTGCGCTGTGCCCGTGCCCTGGCGGTGTGGCTCCTGCGCGAAGTCGGGCCCGCATAGCACCGGGCTCCGATTGCCGTGGATCTCGAGTCATTCACACGGTACTTGTGCCGGTGTGGACGAACGACGGGGCGGTGAGCGAGTCGGGCACCAATTTGTACCCTTCATCGCAGGACTCTTCGTACCTGCTGAGTTGACCCCTTGTCTTCGTGGTCCATCCGGAATCGCCTGTTCCTCGTCATCGCCGGAATGGCGCTACTTGCCTCGGTGTCGATCGGGGCAGCCTATCTGGCTACCGAGAGTGAACGCGTCGCCGTTCGAGGTGACGCCAGCAACGTCGCGGGCCTGTACGACCTGACCGTCGGGTTGTCGAATGCCGTCCGCGATCAGGAGGCCGCGGTTGATGACTATCTTCTGTCAGGCAACTCCGCGGCAGACATTCGCTATGGCAAGGCTCTCGAGAACGAATTGACCCTGGCCGAGCAGGTGCGCCTGCAAGCCCTCGCTTATCCAGGGGTCGAGACCGCGCTGGCCACCGTCACCCAGGCCGCCGCCGCCTGGCGCACGAGCTTTGCCCAGCCGGCGATCACCGCGGTGCAGCGCGGATCGGCCGCCGACATCGCGAGGATCGCGGCGACTTCCGCAACAGACCAGCAGTCCACTCTGACCGGCGTGGCCGACCTGATTGCCCAGATCGGGGTCGCCCAGGCCTCGGTTGCGGCCCGTGACGAGGCCGTGAGCCAGACCCGGGCGGCTGCCGGGGTGCTGGGAATCCTGCTCATGCTCGTCGCAGCAGCAGCCAGCCTGGTGCTCGCGCGACGCTGGGTGACCAGACCTCTCGGTCGGCTGCTGATGACGGCGAAGGAGGTCGAGACAGGCGCCAATGTTGCCTTCCGCACGGACCGACACGACGAGATTGGCGGTCTTGGGGACGCGCTTGAACGGATGCGCTCGGCGCTCCAGCAGGACGTGGACCGGTCGAGCATCCTCAATCGCTTCACCGAAGTGACCACGTTCGCGCCCGATGATGCGGCCGTGGCCGCCGCGAGCCTCGAAGCGTTCAGCCTGCTGGTTCAGCCCGACGCGGCCGTGACCCACGTCCTCAACCGCTCCAAGGACCGGGCGATCCCGGAAGCAACGATCGGGTCCCCCAACGCCCAGGTCCTTCCCCTGAATGCGCTTTCGAGCTGCCCGGGAATCGTCCGCGGGACCATCTATGTGACCCCGGACGCTGCTGAGCTGTTGAGCGTCCACTGCTCGGTCTATCCGGTCGACCATGGGACGCTCGCGTGTGTGCCGCTGGCCCATGGCGAAACCGTGGGCGCAGTCCACCTGTACTGGGAGCAGCCCGATTCGTTCGGCCTTGAGCTACGTTCGACGGTGGCGCGGGTCGCTGAACACGCAGCCCTTGCGATCGCGAACCGTCGCCTCCTCGCCGCATTGCAGGGCATGGCCAGCACCGATGCGCGCACGGGCCTGGCCAATACCCGGGCCTTCGACCAGCTCCTCGAGGAGGCGCTGGCCGGACGCCGTGAGGACGAGACGGTGGCCGTCCTGATGCTGGACCTCGACCACTTCAAGGACTTCAACGATCGCTATGGGCACCCGTCGGGCGATGAGGCCCTGCGGACGTTTGCGGACATCCTCCGCTCGTGCCTGCGCGACGGCGATATCGCCGCGCGTTACGGCGGCGAGGAGTTCGCGGTCGCCCTGATCGGGATCGATCAGGGGATGGCAACCACGGTGGCCGAGCGGATCAGGAGCCGCACCGAAAGCACCCTGATCTCGCTGGCTCCGGGGATCACCGATCGGATCAGCGTGTCGATCGGAATCGCCTCGGCGCCCGACCAGGCCCACGACCGGATCACCCTGCTGCGCCTGGCCGACGAGGCCCTCTATCGGGCGAAACAGGCCGGCCGCAATCGGGTCGAGTCGGCCGGCTCCGAGCCGGACGAGACCAGCGCCGCGTGACGGACCGCCCGGGGGACTAGACCGGGGCGAACAGCTCGTCGAGGGCGCTGGCGAAGGCGACCGTGTGGGCATCGACGTCGGCCTCGGTCGTGGCCGGGCTCATCAACGCCATGTTATGGAACGGAGTCATCAGGATCCGCCGGTTCATCACATAGAGGTGCAGGAATCGCTCGAGCTCGGGATCGCTGGCGGCCCACTGGGCCGCGCCGTCGCGGGGTGGCTCGGGCAGGAAGTGGTACTCGGCCCGGCAACCCAGGCGGGTCACGTGCCAGGGCACATGGCGTGCGTGGATCGCGTCCTCGACCCCGGCCGTCCAGCGCTCGGCCAGCGGGATCATCCGCTCGAAGGCGGCCTCCGTCAGGACCTCGCCCAGGGTGGCCCGGACGGCGGCCAGGGACAGGGCGTAGCCGGCCAGCGTGCCGCCCACGCCGCCGACGTCCGAGTTCTCGGGCTCGAGCATCGTGTTGATCCGCTCGCCCAGCTCGGCGCTGAAGCCGTACGTGCCGACTGGGATCCCGCCGCCGATCGTCTTGCCGATCACCAGGATGTCCGGATCAAGGCCGAAGGCCCGGGTATAGCCACCCGGGCCGGCACAGATCGTGTGGGTCTCGTCGATGATCAGCAGGGTCCCGTAGCGGCGGGTCAGCTCGCGCACGCCCTCGAGGTAGCCTGGGTCGGGGAGGACGATCCCGATGTTGGTGAGGGCCGGCTCGATCAGCAGGACGGCGACGTCGCGATGAGCGAGGGCGGCTTCGAGGGCGGCCAGGTCGTTGTAGGGCACGACCCGGGTCGTGACGACCGGATCGACGGGCGGGCCCATGTTGCCCTCCCGTTCGACGACCCGCCCGTCGGGGGCCAGGGTCGCGATCGTCTCGTCGACCGAGCCGTGGTAGCAGAAGTCGTGGACCGCGATCTTCGGCCGGCCGGTCACCATCCGGGCCAGCCGGATCGCGAACCGATTGGCGTCCGTCGCGGTGAGCGTGAACTGCCAGTACTTCAGGCCGAAGCGGCGCTGGAGCTCCTCGCCGCACCACACCGCGTCCTCGGTCGGGAGCATATGGGTGATCCCCCGTCCGTGGATCTGGCGCTCGACCGCGGTGACGGTCGCGGCCGCCCCGTGGCCAGCCATCGCGCCGGTGTCGCCGAGGCACAGGTCGATGTACTCGTGGCCGTCGACATCGGTGAAATGAGCGCCGGCGGCGGTCTCCACGAAGATCGGGAAGCCGCCGGCCCACTTGACCATCCAGTTCATCGGGACACCAGCCAGGAGCGACCCGCTGGCTCGCTCGAAGAGCGCCAGGGACCGCGGATGGTCGGCCCGGAACTGCCCGATCTCGCGCTCCATCAGGGCGTCAAGCCGAGCGCGGTCGAGGGTCCGGTAATCGCTCACCGGGCCATGATGCCTGCTGCCCGGCGGGCCGCGCAGGCTGTTCCGGTTAGTTGACCCGGCGGTTCAGCCCGCAGATCGGGCAGGTCGCCACACCGGTCGAGGAATCGAGCCGGAGGAGCGTGGCGCAGCCGTTCGTGGAGCAGAAGAGGGGATGGGCGGCGGCGGAACGGCGGCGCAGCCGACGCATCGCCTGGGCGCGCAGCGGCGCACCGGCGGTAGAGGATCGCGTAAGCATTTGCGAGAAAGACCCTTGGTTCATGACCNNGACCCGGGTTAGGTGGGTCGGAGCGGACTGATTGATGGCCTGGCGCGTCGCGGGAGCAAAGGTTCTGATGCTCTGACCTGCGACGCCGCTCGGGCGTTGACATTCACTAGGATCGCCCAGAACGCCTGTTCTGTCAAACTGCCCAATGGTCCGGCCCAGGGGTTCAGCCCCGATCGCGGTGGTAGCGCTCCATCAGCCGGGTGACCGCCTGGCGAGCCGCCCGCCAGTCATCCTGGTCGGCGAAGACGTCGATCTCGCCGGTGCCCCAGCGGGCGATCTGGCTGATCGCGGTGACGATCGCATCGTGCTGGAACTGCCGGCCGCGCCCGCCATCCACGGCGCCCGTCACCAGGTAGCGCCGGACGAGGTCGAACGGGGCATAGCCGGCCCCGACCCGGATCCGGTCGCCCACCCGGATGGTCTCCAGCCAATCGTCGTCGCCGACGGGGTAGCGGTCGTGCTCGACGACATGTTCGGCAATCGGCAGGCGGCGGCCCGAGCCGGTCAGTGAGGCGAGCAGCCCGGCATCATCGACGGTCACGTAGCAGACCGGGCAGGACGGCAGCTGGGCCTGGGCCGAGGGTGCGCTGCCATACGGAATCCCGCAGCGCCGGCAGAAGGTCAGCGACGGTCCGGGCCGCAGCGCTCCGCACTGGCGACAGCTCTGCTCCGAACCGGCTGGGGCCGGTCGGGTCAGGCCGAGCATCGCTGCACGGCGGCGGGGAATGGCACGAATCGATGATGGCGGATCGGGTCCGGATTGCGAAGATGACCCGCCCCGGCCGTTGGTCCCGACCGGCTCCGCCGTTCGTCCGGAATGTCGACTCGGCGCACCGGGCGCCGGTGGCCGCCTCGCCCCCGGGGAGGCGCGCAGGGTCAGCCGGCGGCCAGCTCCGGGCCCAGCTCGTCACCCGGCTCAGCGTCGGTCGTGAAGCCGTGGAC
>PNAZ01000118.1:0-2129 GCA_003169655.1 Chloroflexota bacterium | reverse complement strand
AGCACGAACGAGCCGCTCGGCCGGGCCAGCGCCCGGGCCGGGTCGAAGCCCGGCAGGGTCGGCAGGCGGGCCTCCACGACGTACGGCCCGGCATGGATCCGGACGTCGTGCCAGACCGAGTGCGCTGGTCCGGTCGTCTCCGGCGGGGCCACGACGATCAGGAAGTCATCGACCTCGAGCCGCGTCGTCGCCGGGTGGGTCGCGCCACTGCCATCCAGGCGGGCCAGGCGACCCGTCTCGACCTCAACCTCCTCGAGCGTCTCGAGCAGGTCGCCGAGCCGGCCATCGTGGGCGATCGCCCCGTGCCGGATCCCTTCGACGGTATAGGCCTCGAACTGAATGGTCATCTCGACCCCCGTTCGCGGGCAGCGTCCCACGGACCGTCGAAGGCGTCCACTACCCGCGTACCAGGCGCCCCGATCCGTTCGTACCTCGACCGAAAAAAAGGGGTGCCGGGGCGCACCGCAAGAACGCCCGCCCGGGGCTCCTGCGGATGGCATTCAATAGGGCGGCCAGGGGATCGCCGGCCGTTCCGGATCGGGCTGCGGGAACCTGCCGCTCGACAGGAGGCCGTCGAGCCGATCGCGCGTCGCGCCGACCTCGAGCGGGTCGAGGAGCGCCTCGAGGTCCCGGCCGAGCCGGCCGTCAAGCTTCGAGCGGAGCGCGGTCATGACCACCAGCTCGGCGGGCCGGAAGCGTTTGCCCCGCCAGGCCCACAGGACGGTGCGCAGCTTGGGCTCCTCGGAAAAGCACACACCGTGATCGACGCCATACAGGTGGAGGGGCGTCGCCGAATGATCGACCGGCTCGTCGCCGATCTCGGGCTCGGGCATTGCTTCCGGGCTGCCGCCCGGCTCGAGGCAGACGGGCAGGATGTGGCCGCCCTTGCGGTCCGTGTTATTGATCACGGCATCGAAGATCGCCATCGGCCGCAGGCGCGTGTCCGAGACGCGGACCAGGTCCCAGGGATGGACCGTCGGCTCGGTGTTGATCCACAGCTGGACCATGCCCGGCCCGAACGGCCCGTCGCGGAGAACGGTCGGCGGCACGATCGACCAGCCCGTGGCATCCGAGACGAGGGCCGCCGCGACCTCACGTCGGGCGAGGGTCTCGTCGGGGAAGTCCCATAACGGACGCTCGAAGCGGACCGGCTTGTAGATGGCCGCGACCTCGACCGCGTCCAGGCGAAGGAGGCAGTAGAGGGCGGAGTTCGAGGAGACCTCCAGGCGGCCCTGGATGTCGAGCTCGCCGCGCCGGAGCACTGCCAGGGCCCCCTTGTGATCGAGGCCCGGCAGCCCCGGCAGGTCCATCCGCGTCAGTTCAGGTAGGCCGTCGGGCGGGTGCAGATGTGGCCCTGGGGATCGAGTGGCTGGCCACAGCGGGGGCACAGCGGCCGGCCGCCGGAGATCACCATGGCCGTCCGGGCCACGAACGCCCGGATGTCGGCCGGTGACAGCCGGACCCGGATCAGGTCTGGTCCGTCGGCCGCGTCATCGTCGGCCAGCACGGCGTTGATGATCGAAGCCGTCTCCTCGTCGTCGCCCTCGTCGTCAGTCAGGGCCGCAGCCTGGATCACGACCATCTTGCTGGCGCTGTCCCAGCCGATCGTCATCGCCCCGATTCGAAATGCCTCGACCAGCGGCTCGCCCAGCGGCTGGTCGTCGATCGGACGGTCGCCCGCGTCGGGCGGAATGCCCTCAACGCCCCGTTCGGCCAGGGTGTCGAGGAGGGCCGCCAGGTTGGCGGCCAGGACGGCGACCTGGGTCTTCTCGGCCGCGACGCTGACAATCGCGCCGCCCTGCCGGGCCTGCAGGAAGAATGCGCGATGGCCGGGCTCGCCGATCGTCCCGGCGACGAAGCGGTCAGGAGCGTCGAAGTTGGAGATCCGTCGGGTCATACAGGTGCCTCAGTGCCGGCCGGAGCGCGCCGCCGGCGTGTCTTCTTCTTCGTTTCAACGAGGTCCAGTGGATCGCCACCCTGGTCGTTGACCCGCAGGACGAACGGTCGGAGCCTGGTGTAGCGGACCACGCTCAGGCTGGCAGGTCCGACCACGATCCGCTGGAACTGGTCGAGATGGAGGCCCAGCGCGTCGGCCAGGATCGCCTTGATCACGTCGGCATGGCTGACGA
>PNAZ01000103.1 GCA_003169655.1 Chloroflexota bacterium | reverse complement strand
GGCGGCGTCATCGCCCTTGGCGCCTACCAGGCGAGCGTCGAAGCCTCCTACCTTGCCAATTTCCGCCCACCTCTGCTCGCCGACCAGATCTTCCTGTCCGGAGGAGCCGGGGTCACCGAGGCCGGACCCGAAGCGGCGCGGGAGCTCGGGGCGATCGCGGGAAGCCTCATCCCGGGCGCCGGGAGCGACGCCCGCTACGTCTGGATCTCACCGACCGACAGCACCGACCCGAATGTCCCGCTGGCTACCGGGAACGTCACGGTCGGTAACGTCGAGCTCCTAAAGGCCCTGGGCGCGGAGGCGGCGATAGACGACTTCGAACATGGCTCGATCGTGCTCCTGACCGACATGCCCGCCAGCCTGACGCAGATGACCGTGCACGTCGCGAGCACGACGGATGGGTCCGAGGTCTCGAGGCTGAGGCTGCCGGTCCAGGTCATCCCCCTTGGGATCTCGTTCGAGGACCTTCCGGGCGCCGTCATCTCGGCGGAGACAGCCGCGCGTCTCGGCGTACCCGCGGGCCAGAGCCAGCGCTATGTCCTCCGGCTTGGCCACCCCGTCACCGAGGAGGACGCGACGCGCGCTGCCGCGATCGCTGCCAAGTACCCCGACATGTGGACCCTGACCGCGCGCCCGGCGGAGATCGCGGGAAGCGGCTTCCGCATCGTCCTCATCGCCGGCAGCATCCTCTTTGCCCTCTCGGTGACGGGGATCGCAGTCGCTCTGGGTGAAGCCGAATCGCGACCAGAGCAGCGGACATTGCTCGCCATCGGGGCGGATCGAAGGCTGCGCCGGAAGATCACGGCGGCTCGCGCGGGCGTCATTGCCTTGCTCGGTGGCGTCCTCGCGGTCCCCGCGGGCTTGCTCCCGGTGTGGGGGCTCCTCGTGACGCGCAAGGCGCCGCTCGTCGTGCCGGTCCCTGAGATCATCGCGGCGGTGGCACTTCTCCCCGTGCTCGCAATCTCGGTGACATGGCTGTTCAGTCGACCGATCCCTGATTGGAATGCGTTTCGCGGTCCGACGAGCTGACGCTTCCTCGTTGCTTGTATCGAGTCGGTAGGGAGCGGCTGCGGCGACACGATTCACTCATCGTGCGAGATAGACCAGCCCGCCGATCGGATCAGGTTTAGGCCCGTTATGCCTGGATCGCTGTCCCCGATGACCGTCGTCGGCAGGCCGGCTTGGAGCCACCCCTCGAACCCACCGACGACATCGGTGGCTCGCGGGTACCCGAGGTCAAGAAGCGTTGCTGCGGCAAGACTCGACGAATAGCCATGGGCGCACACGAGGATCACCTGGCGATCGGGATTGGTCAGCGCCGGGTCATCGTGGCCAGACGTAGGATCCATCCGCCAATAGAGGACAGAGAGCGGGACGTGAACCGAGCCCGGGATGACCCCCGACTCGAGCCGGAGCTCAGTGCAGCGGGTGTCGATCAGGAGGGCTCCCGCCTTGAGCGCGGCCTGGGCGGCCTCAGGCTCGAGTCTCTTGATCCGAGCCCGAGCTACTGCGAGCAGGCCGCCGACCGT
Source organism: Chloroflexota bacterium (assembly GCA_003169655.1). Lineage (GTDB taxonomy): Bacteria > Chloroflexota > Limnocylindria > Limnocylindrales > CSP1-4 > Palsa-1033. The sequence goes on along the minus strand of PNAZ01000103.1, from coordinate 7,290 downwards.
CTGTCGCTCGCTCATTCCTGCTTCCTTCCGGTCCCTGATCAGATCCTGGCCATCGTGACCGCCGACAGTCGCCGCGGCAGCCGCCCTTCCTCGAAGTCGGCGACCTCGAGGATCTTGAACCCGTCGGCCAAGCGCTCGATTAGCTCGCGACCGAAGAAATGGACGATGAAGCCGCCCATCTCGAACTGGTCATCGCCATGGGCACTGCCCGCACCGAAATGTGCGTCGGACGTGTTCCGGACGGTGTAGAAGAAGAAACCACCTGGACGGAGCACCCGATGGACTTCGGCGACGAGGCTCACGATTTGCTCGGTCGAGAGGGCCATGCACAGGAGCATGTGGGCGTAAACCCCGTCGACCGCCGCAGTTGCCAGCGGCAACGGTTCGCGGACATCGGCCACAACGGTCGTGACTGATCCCCCGAAGCCGGCCGATTGGGCCTTCTCCCTGATCTGGGCAAGCCCGGTCTCCGCGTAGTCGAGGGCCGTCACCTTCAGTCCCGCTGTAGCGAAGAGAAGACTGTCGCGTCCTTGGCCGGATCCGAGCTCGACGATCTCCCGGGCGCTCGCCGCGAGGAACGCGCTGAGGGCTGCTCGGCCCGTCTCGCTGGGCTCGCTACCCAGGAAGTCCTGCTTTGCCGCGAACGTCCGGACCCAATGATCGCGCTGGTCCGAGGGCTGGTCCGAGGTCACGGCGTGATCATACGGCCAGCCATCGTGCGCATCGCCCCACGATGATGTCATCGTGCGGGCTTCCGACCCTTTAGCGCGGGTCACAGCCAAGCTCACGCACGATCCGGGATTGCCCATCCATCGTCGGATGGATGCGGCTCAACCGAACATCCAACCTCGATGCAGCCTCACGATGGATTCCGGGCGCCACGGCTGACGACCAGACTCGTTGTTGATCCGCAGCACGGCTTGCGCGACACAAACGAGGCTCCCCCGTCATGACCATCGCCCCCTCTCCGGTTGCCCGGGCCGTCCCACCGCCGGTAGCAATCGACCGTCCGACCGGTCAACCTGCTGTGGCGCTCCAGGGAGTCACCAAGCGATTTGGCGCTGTTGAGGCCCTTGTTGGCATCGACCTCAGCGTCGGAAACGGCGAGGTGACCGCAGTCCTCGGGCCGAATGGAGCTGGCAAGACGACAGCTCTATCGTTGATCCTCGGCCTCCATCGACCGACCAGCGGCAGCGTCCACGTGCTCGGGGGCGATCCCGAGGATCCGGTCACACGGTCTCGAGTCGGGGCGATGCTCCAGGAGTCCGGCGTGCCGCCGATGCTCACGATCGGCGAGCTCGTCGATCTCTTCCGAAGCTACTACCCGCGGCCACGGCGAGCTTCCGACGTGATCGCCGACGCGGGTCTCGGCGAGCTCAAGGATCGCCGTGCGGGTCAGCTCTCTGGGGGCCAGCGTCAGCGCCTCTTCTTCGCCCTCGCCCTGTGCGGTGATCCCGAGATGCTCGTCCTCGACGAGCCGACGAGCGGCTTGGACCTCGAGAGCCGCCACCGATTCTGGAGCGTTATCAGTGAGTCAGCCGCGCGAGGCACCACGATCCTGTTTGCCACCCACATACTCGAAGAGGCGGACGCGCTCGCCACCCAGATCGTCGTGATCGACGGGGGTCGGATCGTGCGCCAGGGAACGCCGACCGAGGTGAAGGCCCAAGCCGGCGGCAAGACGATCCGCGTCCGCGCCGAGCTCGACGCCGATGATCTCCGGTCCTGGCCCGGTGTCACCCGGGTGGACCAGGTCGGTGCCCGCTACGAGATCGTCGCGTCCGATGCCGAAGACGTGCTCCGTCGGCTCTTTGCCGGGAGCGCTCCCATCGAAGAAGTCACCGTCGAAGAGCGGGCCCTCGAGACCGCCTTCCTGAGCCTGGTCAAGGAGTCCAACCGATGACAACGATCGTCAGCTCGGTGGCCCGGCTGGGCCGTCCAACCGGACCCCGCGCCCGGCTCTTTGCACTGCAGTCCCTCGCGGAACTACGAGGTCACCTGCGAGCGCCTGACTTCGCCACCGCGACAATCGCGTTGCCGATCGTCTTGTACATGATCTTCGGAGCCCCGCGTGCGACGGAGCCGATCGCTGGCGGGGGCACGTTCGGCCAGTTCGCGATGGTCGGCTTCGCCATCTATGGCGTCATCTCGGTGGTTCTCTTCGGCCTCGGCTCGATGGTCGCCGGAGAGCGAGGCCGAGGCTACCTGCGCCTGTTGCGGGTCACGCCATTGCCGCTGACTGCCTATTTCGGCGCGAAGCTCGTCTTTGCGCTCCTTGCCTCGGGGCTGATCGTCGGGCTGCTTGGTCTCGCCGGCGTCGTGACAGGCGCTGGAATGCCGCTCGGCAGCTGGATCGCCGTCGTCGGGGTCCTCTCGATCGGCGGGCTCGCCCTCGCCCCAATCGGCTTCCTTGTGGGCTTCCTGGCGCGGCCCGGCAGCGCCAGTGCCGTGGCCCTGCTGCTCCTGTTCCCACTCGGGCTCTCGGCCGGGACGTTCATGCCCGTGTCCGAGTTGCCAGACATCCTCCAGCGGGTCGCCGAGCTGACCCCGACCTACCACCTGGCCCAGCTCGCCCGTTGGGCGGCCGGCTACGGCCTGGGCGTCCAACCGCTGATCGATGTTGTCTGGGTGATCGGCGGCGCGGCGCTGGCTGGGCTGATCGTTGCCCTGACCTACCGTCGCCTTGTCGGTCGCCAGTTCGCCTGAGCACGAGCGCGAAGACTAGGATGCATTCGATGGCCGTGCCGTCAGCCTCCCGATCGAGTGCCCCTCCGGCCGAACCGACCCGGGGGGCGAGCGCGTCTCGTCGCCCAGGTGGCTCGGAAGTCTTCGAGCGCTGGCTACCGTGGTGGCACGTGGTCGGCATCGGGGTGCCGAGCGGGACGACGGTCCTCGCCCTGAGCTCCGGGTCCCTCGCCCAGCGGGACATCTCGCTTGCGATCGCCGTCAATGGGATTCTCGTGGGTGCCTACGTGCTCGTATTCGTGCGCCGGTCGCCCTGGCGGATCCCTTTGAGTGCCGCCCTCGGATATGCGGTCCTCCTGGAGCTGGGCTTCCTCTTGCTCCTCCAGCTGACACCGCAGTACGCCCTGCTCCAGCTGGCGATCTTCCCCCAACTGTTCTTCATGCTGCCCGCTGCCTGGGCCGTAACGGGAGCAGGCGGCGTCGCGCTGGCGTTGGCAGCGACCGACCTGGGGCGCCACGGCGGGCAGCTCGATCTAGCGTTTTCCGCGATCGTGGCCGACGTTGTCCAGGTCGCGTTCTTCATTGCTCTGGCCCTATGGGTCAGCGACATCCTCCGCCAGAGTGCCGATCGGAGACGGCTGATCGAGGAACTCGAGGTGACCCGCCGCGAACTGGCCGGCGCCGAGCGGCAGGCAGGGATCCTCGATGAGCGCGGCCGGCTGGCCCGCGAGATCCACGACACGCTGGCCCAGGGGTTCGCAAGCGTTGTCGCGCACCTCGAATCGGCGGACGCCACGCTGGGTGCTGACTCGGATCGTGCGCGAGGGCACGTCCGCGAGGCAGAGGCGGTCGCCCGGGCGAGCCTCGATGAAGCGCGGGGTCTCGCCTGGGCGTTGCGTTCCGACACGTTGACCCAAGCTGATCTCCCGGCCGCCTTGGAGCGGGTGACGGCGACCGCCGCTGCGCTGGGAGCGTTCAGCGCCGACCTGACGGTGACCGGCACGGTCCGCGAGCTTCATCCCGACATCGAGATCACGTTGCTCCGGGCGGCCCAGGAGTCGCTGTCCAATATTCGCGGTCACGCGGCCGCCCGCCACGTCACGATCACCCTGTCCTATTTCCCCGACCAAGTCAGTCTCGATGTCGCGGACGACGGCCGCGGCTTCGATCCGGCGTCTCGCGAAGAACCGAGTCGCACGGGAGGCTTGGGCCTACTCGGGATGCGCGAGCGAGCCGAGGGGCTCGGCGGCCGTCTTGCAGTTGAAAGCGCAGTCGGCGAAGGCACGACGATCGCCGTCAGCCTCCCCGCGGTGCCGACCACGCCGCGGGCAGCCCGCGGATGACCGTGATCCGGATCGTCATCGTCGATGACCATCCTGTCGTCCGGGCTGGCTTGCGAGGGATGTTCGAGACGGATCCTGGCTTCGCGATCGTCGCGGAGGCGGCCGATGGCGAAGAAGCAATCGCCGTGGTCGCCGCCGGTCGGCCAGACGTGGTCCTCATGGACTTGCAGATGCCGGTCCTTGACGGCGTTGTGGCGATCGGCCTGATCCGCGAGTTGCCCGACGCACCGCGAGTGCTCGTGCTCACGACCTATGACTCGGACAGCCAGATCCTGCGGGCGATCGAGGCCGGGGCGGCCGGATACTTGCTCAAGGATGCTCCTCGGGAGACGTTGTTTGCCGCGGTCCGCAGCACCGCCGCCGGCGGCTCGCCGCTCGATCCAGCTGTTGCGGCCCGGCTGCTCGGCCGAATGGGCGGCCGAGCCAAGGACGGGCCGGAGCATTTGACCGGACGCGAGCTTGATGTCGTCCGACTAGCAGCCCGCGGTGCATCCAACAAGGAGATCGCCACCGATCTGCGAATCAGCGAAGCGACCGTCAAGACGCACCTGGTCCACATCTTCGCGAAGCTTGGGGTCGCCGACCGGACATCGGCCGTTACAACGGCACTCGACCGGGGCCTGATCGACCTACCCGGCCGTTAGAGCTCGCCACGATGCCCTCATCGTGTTGGTACGTGGCCGAGTCCGGGGCGCTCGGTCGGACCCTACCCGAACACGACAAGTACGACCCGCCGGCCGAGCCCTCCTAAGCCGCCGAAGCCCAACCCGGCAACGAGCGAAGAGATCAAGGCGTAGGCGACGTTCTGCCAACGAACAGCGGATGTGATCGATACGCCCGCCGATGTTGTGAACGTGCCGGTGAGGACGAAGATCGAGAACAGGATGCCGGCCAACAGGCCGATGACTGCTCCGGCCAGGTAGCTCGACCGGTTCGCCAGGGCGCCAGCTACCAGCGGGGCGATCAGCGGCGGCGGAAAGGTGAACCAGTTGAAGGCCAACGCCGGCAGGTTCTGCTGCGCGACATCGCCTCCCGACGCCTCAAAGACGCCGAAGATCGCTATGAGTGAGAGCCCTGGAAGAGCGACGGCAAACGAACGGCCGACCAGGCGGGGAAAGGCGCGAACGTCGTCCCGGAAGTGAACTGGCTGGAGCAACCGCGGAGCATTCTTCGCTGGCGGGACGATCCATCCCGCCGGGGCTTGGGTCACCGGGACGGCTGAAGGCGCATCCGTGTCGGTCGGCAGGTCAGCGAAGTCGAGACCACATTTACGACAGAACTGGTAGCTGGCGATACGCAGTTCGCCACACCGAGGGCAGAAGGCCGATGCCACTGGGACTCCCTACATGCGGTCTCCTCTCACACTACAACCACAGGCTGGCTTCCCTGCCGCTACCAGCCGTCACGATCGGCTCATCGTGCGTCTCCCTCCACGGGCGCACCTGATACCCAGAGGCCCCAGCTGGGAGTTCCCGGCCGCTCACCCACGCGGTTCAGCCTCGGTCAAATGGGGCTAACGAAGAGGAAGCGCTTCACCCACCGTCGCCCGATGCTTGAGCTGGGCGGTTGGCTGCCTGTCGTTATGGCGTTACGGTAACGACCGAGAACATTCCCGCCTTGAAATGGCCCGGTATGTTGCAGACGAAGAGATAGGTCCCGGGCTGGGTGAGATCGACGGTTCGCGTCTGGATCTTCCCGGGGTCGATGTTGTCGCCGTCGCTGACGAGAGTGATGCCTGGGCCGTTCTCGATGATGTTGCCGTTGCTATCGACCGGGAAGCCAGAAGGAGGGAGGTCGCTCTTGAAGACCAGGAGCTCATGCTGGATGGTCCCGAAGTTCGCGGCCTCGAGGTTGACCGTGCCGGCCTTGATCGTGCTAGGCGCGGCGACATGCCACTCGCTCAAGGCCGCCGGGATATAGGCCTGTTGCGCGGAGGGGGGCGTGATGGTGACGACCCTGAACATGCCCGCCTTGAAGTGACCCGGGATGTTGCAGACGAAGAGATATTTGCCGGGCTGGGTCAAATCGACCACTCGCGACTGATTCTTCCCGGGGTCAATCTTGGCGCCGCGGCTGACGACGGTAACGCCCGGGCCGTCCTCGATGATGTTGCCTTTGGGATCGACCGGGACGGCGGAAGGAGGGAGGTCGGTCTTGAAGACCAAGAGTTCGTGCTGGATGGTCCCGATGTTCGTGATCGCGAAGTTCGCCTGACCAGCCACCATCGACGTTGGGAGTCCAACGCTCCACTCGCTGACATAGATCGCGGTTCCAGCGGCTGGAACCCCGATCGGCCCGGCGCTTGCTCCGGGGGTCGGTGCCGCACTCGGCGGGGCGGTCGGTGCCGCACTGGCCAAGGCGGTTGGCGCGGACGTCGGCACGGCGGTCGGCGCAGCCTCGGCTGATGGGGACGAGACTGGCGGATACGTCCACTCGGGCGCTATGCCGCCCGTGCAGGCGCTCAGCATCAAGGCAGCGGCGGCAAGAACCACCGCCCCGCGACGGTTGCGACCAAGTCGATCCACAGAAGCCTCGCCGATCGGTGGCCTTGGACTGGGAGCCCTTGGCTGCGCCATTGTGTCACGTCGATATGACCGAGGGGCCATTCGTCGGCGTGTCTCCCGGGGCTCAATCTCGTGCTCGTCGACCCAAGCCGGAACGATCCGCTGACGGCGATCCTGCTTGGCGGGTGCTGGGTGGCTTGATGGTCTCGTTGGGCGGCCGGTTCGCGGGTGGCGGCTGCGTCGGCGATCCCGGCTCTTCGAACTCGCCGCTGGATACTATTGAGTCATCGTGTGCGATCACCCAAGCGCCCCGCTTGGACGTCCGTTCCATCGATCGACGCACCATGGGAGCGAGGCCCGAAGCTAGCTGTGTCCCAGTCGTGGAGGATTAGGGTCTGTCCGCCCGCCCTTGCCAGGCCCAGCGGCTCGCGCCGACTCCGCGGTCGGTGTTCGTCACCTCAGGGACGGTCCGCCGTGGTCCGTCGGGCGCGGGGCGGCTCCTGACCCGGCTCGTATTTGATCGTCTCGGGGTGCTCGCCGTGGCGCCATCGTCGAGACTTACCGGTGTCGTTGGCCCGTCGGCGCAGGGAAACTTCGGGTCGTTGGTTCGTGGTCGTGTGGCCAGTGCCAATGACGATGACATCGCAGTCGGCTTGTTGGGCCATAGTCTCTTGCCTCCACAACGGATCTCCGCTGAATCCTCCGATGCTGAGCTTGCCGTCCTGGGCGCGCTCCTGCCAGTGCCGAATGACCCGATC
>PNAZ01000117.1 GCA_003169655.1 Chloroflexota bacterium | reverse complement strand
AGCTCGGACACTAGCGGGCCGCACCGTCGATCGTAGACAGGCACCCCTCGAATCGAATAGCTGATAAGTGTGCCCGTTTGTATCGACCCGCCAAGCACAGTAGCACTGCGCAGAGGGCCAGAGACTTACGAAACAGCTGCTCTACCGCTGAGCTATGTCGGCCCGGACGCGGAGTATAGGTGATGAGTTCAGACAGCTGCTCTAGCCGATCGACGATCCAAGCGTGAATCAAGCTTGCCTTGCTGGCCACGAGTCCTTACAGCAGATAACTCCTTCGACCGAAGAACCGCCCTCCCAGGGGCCCTCGCTGGGCATCCGAACGCGACAGCTCACGCCAGGTTCCGGCACGCCCTCGGCGGCGGCGTCCTAGACTTCACCACCCAGGAACCTCCGCACCGGTCCACGCCTACAGAGGAGGGGATCAATGGAGCACCCGAACGCGGAGCTGCTACGTCGCGCATGGGCGGCCTATTCCCGCGGGGACATCGAGGCATTTGCTTCCTGCCTGACCGACGACTGGCGCGAGTATGGCCCGGAGGGCGAGGCCGGCGATCACGCGACGCTTGAGGACGAACGTCCGACGATGGAGGCCCATCGGTCGGCGTTCCCCGACAAGCACACCGAGATCCACCAGATTGTTGCCGATGACGAAATGGTCGGGTGTATCTGCACTGTCTCCGCCACGCACACCGGGCGATACTTCGACGTCGAGCCCACCGGCAGACGGCTCGTCGTGCCTGAGATGATGTTCAACCGAGTCCGCGACGGTCGAGTCGCCACGACCTGGGCGATGACTGCCGGACCGGGCTTCTACGAGCAGCTCACGGGGCGTCAGGCTCCCGAAGCCGTCGACAATCTCGGGTGACATTCCCTGACGCGCACGGACGGTAAGACAGTAGACGTTCCCGTCGGCTGATCTCGGGCATGTGTCCGCTCAGGCCGTTGGCGTCCGTACCTTAGGCCTGATGGGTTTCGCCCGAGACCGTCCAGGCTGCTGCCGCGATCCGCGATCAACTCCGCGCCATCGGCATCGACATGCGAGCCGGCTTGCACACCGGCGAATTCGAGATCGGCGACGGCAAGGTTGTCGGGATCGGGGTGTCGATCGGCGCACGGATCTCGGCACTGGCGGGAGCAGGCAAAGTATTGGTATCGAGCACAGTCAAGGACCTGGTTGCCGGTTCCGGCCTTCGATTCGAAGACCGCGGCGAGCACGTGCTCAAGGGCATCGGTGAGCCGTGGCGAGTGCTTGCCCTGAGAACTTGATCGGTCAATCGGGCGGATTATGCCGCGCGGGCCCCCCTCAGGCCGTTGCCGCGGCGAGCCGGGCGGCCAGGGCGCGCAGGACAACACTGCTTTCGCCGGGGCGGAGCCAGCGACCGCTGGTCAGTCGAGGCGCGGCGGAAGGTGCTGCGGACCCCAAGCGTCGTCTGAGAGACCCAAGCGAAGTGGCCGCCGATCCAGTTGCGGCGCCTGCGTCCGATCGGCGAGTCGCCAAACAAGAGGGCACGAGACGAGCTGAAATAGAACGCGTGTTCGAGCGCGCCCGACAGGAGTTGGGCGCGCAATACCAATCTTGCGCGCCCACTGCACCTGATACGTGGTATCGCGACCGATCAAGGTGGACGGCCAAGCCCGGATCCCGCTTGGCGGACGAAACGAAAAGGCGTCTGTTGCCGGACCTGAAGCGTCGGGTCTCAAGCCGGAGTCAGGCGCACAAGTCGGGAAGAGTCAGGCGCACAAACGACCGTTTCACGCTCAAAATGAGTGCGCCTGATTTTCGGGGACCTGGCCCAGATCCCACGGGGCCCTGAAGGCGACGAGCACCGACACAAGATGTTGCGGTGTATTCGCATGAACACCCCAACATGTCGTGGTGCTGGCTGGCGAGGAAGGATTCGAACCTTCGATCTCCTGATCCAGAGTTAAACGCCAGAATCAGGTCTCGCGAGCCATCGCGTGAGCGTGGCGGACAGCGATCTCTATCCGATTCCGGGATGAGTCAAGCGCACATCCCGGCACTAGTTAGACGCATATGGTAATCCGCCAGTGAGTCAAGCGCCATCGGTGCTCTCGACTCCGCGACGTCCTCGGGAAGACCAGGGGATGGATCGGTCAAGCCGCCGCCCGCGTGCCGCTCGATGTGCGAACGTCGGCTGTTCAGTCAGGGAGCGACCGCCTGCGAGTCGACGATCTCACGAGTCGGTGATCTCGGCGCGGACGTGCGCGACATCGCCAGCGGCATAGAGCTCGAGGAACGCGTCGACAACGGCCGGATCGAAGCTCGATCCGGACAGCTTGCGCAGCTCGGCGAGGGCGTCGTCATCCGGCCAGGCGTCCTTGTACGGGCGTTTCGTGGTGAGGGCGTCGAACACGTCGGCGACGGAGGTGATCCGGGCGGCGATGGGAATCTGCTCGCCGCGCAGCCCGGACGGATACCCAGTGCCGTCCCATCGCTCGTGGTGGCATTTCGCGATGTCACGTGCCATCCCGAAAAAGTCCCGATCGCCCAGGATGCGCGCGCCGTGCTCGGAGTGAAGTCGCATCTCGACCCACTCCTCCTCGGAGAGCTTGCCCGGCTTGCCAAGGACCTCGTCCGGCACGAGCAGCTTGCCCACGTCGTGGAGGATGCTCGAGTAGCCGATCTCGTCCACGACCTCGTCCGGCAGCCCTAGTCGGCTCGCCAATGCCTCGGCATACGCCTGCACCCGGCGAAGATGGCTCCCGGTCAACCCGTCTCGCGCCTCGACCGCCGCCGCGAGCATGAACATCGCGTTCTTGTGGGCTTCTTTCTCAGCGACCAGCGCCTTCTCGAGGGCCTCCCGGAGGGAGCGTTCCTGCTCGAACATCCGGGCATTGACGACTGCGAGCGCGGCCTGGTCGGCGAGGTACCTGAAGCGACGGTCCTCATCCGAGCTGAGGCTCTTGGGCGTGGTGTACCCCAGGCAGAGTGCCCCAAGCAGCGCGCCATCGAGGACGAGCGGCCAGCCGTATACCTGGTCGATCCCGGCGCCCCTCACCCACTTGTGGTAGGCATCTGGAAGCGCCTCGTCGTCCGATCGAACCTGGAACCGCTCGCGCATCGCCAGGGGCTCGATGGCAAATGGCATCTGTGCGTCCGTTCCTCGGAACGCGGCGATCTGGCTGCCCAGGTCAGGGCCGCCGCCCAGGGTCGAATCCACGGACCAAGTGTCATTGTCACTGCGCAGGAGAACGGCCACCAGGGCCGCGTTTGACAACTCCATCGTTCGCTCGGCGAGCAGTCGGAGGACGCCGCCGAGATCGTGGGTCATCGTCAGGGCGACCCCCACTTCGCTGACCGTCCCGAGCTCCTGCTCGAGCTTCTGGGCACTGGCCATCAGCATCTCGACGACCTGGGCACGCTCGAGCGAGAGCATCATCTCCTCAGGAGGGAAGCTCAACCGGGTGCGCCGATTCGTAACCCGCTCGCGCCAGGTCATCACCTCATCGAGGATCCGTTTCACCCGGCCACTGACCGCCGCCTCGTCGAGGGGCTTGGTCAGGTAGTTGTCGGCCCCGGCCTCCAGGGCTCGCACGAGGTCCGTGACGCGGTCCCGGTGGGTGACCATGACATACGGGATCGATCGAAGGCCCGGGTCATCCTTGACCCGGCGACAGACCTCGAAGCCGTCCATCCCGGGCATGTCGACGTCGGCGAGGATGATCGCCGGTCGCTCGGCATGCGCCAGCGCGATCGCCCGCGGCCCGTCGGACGCGACGACAACACGGTAGCCGGCGGTTCGCAGGACGCCTTCCAGCCAGCGGGCCTGCGTCGTGCTGTCCTCGGCGACGAGGACCAGGGGCTGCTTATCGGTCGGCATGTCGGTCCGCCGCCGTCGGCGGGGCGAGCGGGTGGCAAGGGCGGCGGTCGAGGCGGTCGAGGCGGTCGAGGCGGTCGAGGGCGTGATCATGACGTGGATCTCCGAATGGGACGGTCGGTGACGGAGGACGAACGTGGCTGGTTGAGGACGGTCGTGAGGGACGGTCCGATCGCGGCGAGCGGAAGGACGTGGTCCACCGCGCCGAGGGCGATGGCGGCTCCGGGCATACCACCGACGACGGCGGTCGCGGGGTCCTCGGCGATCGTCGGACCGCCCGCTTGGTGGATGCGGAGCAACCCGTCCGCGCCATCCCTGCCCATACCGGTCAGGATGATTCCCAGCCCTCTGGCCCCGAACGCCACGGCGGTCGATTCGAACAGGACGGTGGCGGACGGCCGGTGACCGTCGACCGGCACGGACGCGACGAGGCGCACTCGGCCGTCCGGCGTCACTGTGAGATGCCGGTCGTCGGGGGCGATGAGGATAGTTCCGCTGGTCAGCCGTTCTCCATCGACCGCGATCCGGACGGGTCCTGAAGCGACGCTGCCGAGCCAGCCGGCCAGGCCGGCCGCGAACCCATCGGCGATGTGCTGGACGATCAGGATCGGCGGCAGGAGGACGGGCGGCAGGCCGGACAGCAGCACGCGCAATGCCTGCGGCCCACCGGTCGAGGTCGCGACCGCGATGAGGGCGATGGCGGGGCGGCCGGGTTGCTCAAGCGCCATCTTCCGCAGGCGAGCATCGGCCGAGGCGACCGGGCGGGGGGCCGCGCGCCCCTCGAGGGCCGGCCTCCGGGCGGCGCCCGTGAACGACGCGCGGGCGATCGTCCGTAGCTCACCGAGAAGTATCCGACGACGCTTGAGGTAGTCCGGCTGCCCCGGTGAGAGCGGCCGCTGTATGGCCGCCAGCGCGCCAGCCGCCAGCGCCTCGAAAATGATCGCTTCGTCGAGGTTCGCGCTCGCTGCGACGATCGCGATCGGCGTCGGCGAGCGCTGCATGATCCGCCGGGTCGCCTCCAGACCGTCGATGCCGGGCAGGTGGAGATCCATCGTGACCAGGTCGGGCCGGAGTGAGGCGACACGATCGACTGCCAGCTCGCCATCGGGGACCGTATCGACGACCTCGAAGTCTCCTGCCTGGGTGAGTGTCCAGTGGAGCAGTTGACGCGCGACGGCGCTGTCGTCGACGATCACGGTCCGGATCCGTCGCGCGCGGGTCATCCGACCAGCTCGCGGATCGCCTGGAGGAGTTGCTGCTGGTCGAAGGTCTGCTTGGTCAGGTAGGCGTCGGCACCCGCCACGAGGCCCTGGTCGCGCTGCTCGGGTGCGTCGAGCGACGTGACGAGGATGATTGGCAGGTCGCGAGTGGCGTCGTTGGCACGAAGCTGCGTCGTCAGACCGATCCCGTCGAGGCCGGGCATATCGACATCGCTCACGACGACGTCGGGCCGGCTCGCCCGGATGGCTCGAAGCGCCTCCAGGCCGTCGACGGCGAGCGTGACCTCGAACCCCGCGGCCGAAAGGATGTTCTTCTCGAGCGTTCGGGTCGTGATCGAATCGTCGACGACGAGGACCCGGACCGGTCGGTCCGCGGCTTGCCGGCGGGACGACTCGTCCTGGGAAGAGCGCATCTCGACCGTCTCGAGCCCCCAGGTGGCTCGGCCCGCGAGCGCGCGTTCGACGACCGCATCGGCATCGAGCACGAGCAGGAGGGAATCACCATCGACGAGCGCCGCCCCCGCCAGGAGGGCCGGCGTGCCGAGGACGGCCCCGAAGCTCTTGAGGACAACCTCGCGCTCAGCTTCCACGGCGTCGACGACGATCCCGGCTCGGCCGGTGGCCGATGCCAGGACGAGCGCCGTCCGCAGCCCCGCTGGCTCTTCCCCCAGCCGGCCGCCCGGCGACCGGTGTGGCACGCCGACCATCGCCTCGAGGTCGGACAGAACGACCGAACCACCGGGGACGTCCAGTGCGCTTCGGTCGCCCAGCGCGGTGAGGGCTGCCGGTTCGACCGGGACGGCCCGTTCGACGGCCGCTAGCGGGATGGCGTAGCGCCGGTCGCCGGTCCGCACGACAAGGACTGTCGTCGAGACGAGCGTGAGCGGGAGCCGAAGGACGAAGCGCGTGCCCAGGCCCGGCTCCGAGCTGACCTCCACCGAGCCGCCGATCCCGGCGACTTGCGCGCGAACCACGTCGAGTCCGATGCCCCGACCCGACACCTCGGTCACTTCGAGGGCGGTTGATAGGCCGGCCTCGAAGATGAGACCCAGGGTGAGGGCCGTCGAGCGTGGAGCCTCGGGATCGACAAGCCCCGCCTGTGTAGCTCGATCGTGGACGCGCACCAGATCGATGCCACCGCCGTCGTCCCGGACCTCGATCGCGATCCCGCCGGCGCGCGGTCGCGCCTCCAGGATGATGGTCCCGCTGGCGGCCTTGCCTCGCTCTCGCCGGACGCTGGCGGGTTCGATCCCGTGATCGACGGCGTTGCGGAGCAGGTGCATTAGCGGATCGCGCAGACGCTCGACGAGATCGCGATCCATCGGCGTCGCCCAGCCGAGGGCCTCCAGGTGCACCTCCTTGCCGGAGGCGCGGGCGAGATCGCGGACCATCCGCGGGAACTCGCGGAAGAGCGACTCCAGGGGGACCATCCGCAACCCGAGCAGGTCGGTCTCGAGGGCCTCGATGAGGACGGCCAGGCCCTGGCTTTCCACCCGCGCCTCGTCGGCCGCGTTCCTGAGGTGCCCGGCCAGCTCGGCCCGCTCGACGTGGGCGGCCGCGATCGCGCTGGCCGAGTCAGCATCACCCCGGAGTGCTGCGGATCCACCTGGCGTCGCGTGAACAGGGCGGTTGCCGACGGCCGCCCATCCGTGCCGGTCCGGGCCCAGCCGTCTGACCGTCTCGCGCAGCCCGGCGGCTCGGCGCGCGGCCGCGTCGCGCGCGGCGATCAGATCCGTCGTCCGGTTCATCAGGGCGTCGAGACGCTCGGTAGAGACCCGGACGCTGCGGGGCTGCTCGACGGCGCGGTCAGCCGTCGCGGCCAGCGCGCGCCGGGAGGTCGACGAACGTCCACGGACGGACGCCGTGATCTCGGGCGGATCCGGCAGTCGCGGCGCGGATCGGGCCCGGCCGTCCTCATCGGTTGCCGAGGTCGTAGCGGGTAATCGGTCCGCGCTCTTGCCGCGTGGTTGCCGAGACGGCTCCTCTTCGGTGAGCCGGGCGACAAGCCCGGCGACGTCCACGCCGGCCGAATCGCCCGATCGCCGCAATTGGTCGAGGGCGTCCACGGCCGCGAACAGCGGATCGGCGATCAGCGGCTCATCCGGTGACGCGGAGCGAATCCGCTCGAGGTGGGATTCGACGGCATGGGCGATCTGGGCGAGCGCGTCGCGCCCCACGAGCTGTGCGCCGCCCTTCAGGCTGTGGGCATCACGGCCGAAGGCCTCGAGGGCAGCGCGGAGGGCCGCGCGGTCCGTGGGACGTTCGATCTCGACAAGGGCCGTCTCCATCGACCGGAGGCGCTCATCGAGCTCCTCCAGAAACGTCGCCTCCAGCTCCGCGACGAAGGAGAGCATGCGGGACGGCACCTGCTTCCCGCTCATCGGAGGCCGCCACCGGGTCGAGATGGGCCCTCGTCCCGGAGGTCGTAGCCTTCGGTCAGCGTCTTCAGGTGCTCGGCGAGCGTGGCGAGGCTCTCCGCCTCGCGCTGCAGCTGGCGGGATGCTGCTGCGGTCTGACTGGAGACCTGGACGATGCCGGAGATCCCGACGCCGACCTGCTCGATCCCGACGCGCTGCTGGCTCGTGCCGGCGGCGATCTGACGGGCCAGGTCGGCCGATTCGCCGACGGCGGCGGCGAGCTGATCGATTACCTCGCCGGCCTGTTCCACGAGTCGGGAACTCGACTCGACGCCTTTGGTGCCCGCCTCTGTCACGAGGACCGCCCCCTGGGCGGCTTTCTGTACCGCGGACAGGACGGACCGGATCTGCTCCGTTGCCTGGCGCGACTGGTCGGCCAGGTTACGGACCTCTCGGGCGACGACAGCGAAGCCCCGGCCTTCCTCCCCGGCCTTGGCGGCCTCGATCGCGGCGTTGACCGCCAGAAGGTTGCTCTGATCGGCCAGATCCTCGACCGTCGACGTGATCTCACCGATCGCCTGGGTCTGCTCGGACAGCGCGAGGATCCGCTCGGCTATGGCTTCGACCCGCCCGCGCAGGTCGGCCATCCCCCGCTGGCTCGACTCGATCGCGGCCTGGCCGGAGAGGGCGACCGCGCTGACCCGCGCGGCCGAACCGGCCACATCTTCGGCGCGGGTGGTTGCTTCGTCGGCGGTCGCCCGGACCTCGTCGGCACTCGCCGCGATCTCCGCCGCTGCGGCTGCCTCCTGGGTGGCCCCGGCAGTCAGCTCGCTGGAGGCAGCGAGGATCTCCGCAGAGGACGCGGCGAGGTTGACGGTGACGTCCCGGAGCGCCTCGAGGTTCGTGCGCAGGCTGGTGCTCATGTCCTGGAACGCGCGGCCAAGCACGCCGATCTCGTCGGACTGGCCTGCGGAGGCAACCGCAACGCGCAGGTCACCGGCGGCGATCCGGCGCGCGGCGGCGGCGAGCTCGACGATCGGCCCGACGATCCGGCGGCCGACCCAGCGCCAGGCCAGGCCAACGAGCACCAGCGCGACGACCGCCAGGCCGATCGCGACGTAGGTGCGCAGGTCCCGAGCCGTGGCCCACTCAGCGCTGGCTGTATTCAACGCCACGCCGAGCCGCGCGTCGAGGGCGACGTTGCCGGTCAGGATCGGTTGTCCCGCGGCTTGCGCCTCGGCGGAGGCGGGAGACGCCGCCAGGGTCGCCGTCACGGCCGCGCGGAGCGGCACCCACAACGTCTGGCTCTGGAGCAGCTGGGCGGCAAGTTCAGGGCCTGCCCCGTCCACGTGGATCGATGCCTGCTCGGTGGCGATGACCCCGTCGCCGCCCTGGATGAGCGCCGTGAGGGTGCTCTCGAACAGGTCGGCCGTCTGGCTGAGGTCGGCACGGGCGCCCTGGACGTCGCCGAGCGTGCTGTAGACGAGCGCGTCCTTGGCGATCTGCTGGCTGCGAACCCGAAGGGAGTCCACCAGGAGCGCATCCGTGCTCCCCTGGTTGGTCTCGCCGGTCAGGACGAGGACGGCGCCCACGTTGACGAGGAAGAGCGCGGCGAACAGCGCGAACACGAGGCCGAGGCGCATCCGAAGGCTCTGGGTGGCAAGCATCTGGGATCTCCTACTTCGGCGCGATCGGGCGGTGATCGGGCACGGGCGACGGGTCATCCGTCATTGGCTGGAGTGCCGATCGAATGGCCGCGATGAGGCCGCCTGGATCGAGGAAGAGGCGGCCACCGACCGTGCCGCGAGCTGCATGACCGACAACCTCGGAGGACCCGGCAGGCAATGGCAGCAGCGCGCTCGACGCGATCGATTCGACCAGGTCGAGTCGATCGATGAGCAGGGCGACTTCCGCGGCCTCGTCAGCAAGCACGACCGCCGTGGACCGTCCGACCAACTCGTCGGGCCCGGGTCGTGTCCCGAGGAACTGATCCGGGCTGACGACCGCGACCACCCGCCCGCGAACGCCGACGGCTCCGACGAGCCAGGGCGGCATCCCCGGGACCGGCGTCGACTGGACGGCCGACATGACCGTCACGATGGACTCGACGGGCAGGGCGAACCGGTCGCCACCGGCCTCGAAACCGAGCATCTGGATCGTTGCGCCTTCCGGCTCGGCGGTCTCCTGGGGCCGCGCCAGGAGACGCGCCCGGGCGGCCAGCGCCTCCGCGGTTCGATCGGCGTCAACCATGGGCCAACAGCTCGGCGGTGCTCCGGAGGCGCCCGACCGTCAGGTCGGAGCTCTCGTCGAGCGTTTCGTCTTCAGCTCGGTCCGCCACAAGCGCCAGCGCCGTCGTGAGGCGCGCCCGGGCCTGACGCTTCCGTCCGATGCGCCACTCGAGGAGGCCGAGCCGAAACTGGGCCGTGGCATCGGCTCGGTCGAGGTAGACAGCCCGACGGAGTGCGGCCGCGGCGGCGGCCAGGTCGTCCTGCGCGTCGGCGATCGAGGCCAGCAGCAGGTATCCCCGCCGGCCGTACGGATCATCGCGGGCAGCCAGCTCGGACTCGCGGCGCGCCTCTATCAGCAAGCCCTGGTCGGCGAGGCGACGCGCTGCCACCAAACGGTCGGCGGGGTCAGGCGCCGGCAACCGGGCAGGGCGCGGTCTCGACCGGTGCTCGGTCGGCGACGGTGACCGGCGATCCCGGGCCGCTCGACCGTCCGCCGTCGCGATCCGGGCGTCGCGTCCCAATCCGTGTGACAGCGAGACGCTCCCGCCTTGGACGACCGCCCCCTGACGGGTCGCTCCGGCATCCGCGGCCACCCGGTCGGAGCCACGGAGCGACGGCCGCCGGTAGAACGTCAGCCCGTCGAGCACGACGGTATCGAAGGCCGAGTAGACGCTGCTCGAGAGCTCGACCGGGGCGACCACGAGCCAGCCCCCCGGTGCCAAGATGCGCAGGAACCGGGCGGCGACCCGCCTTCTCGCCTCATCCGACAGGTACATCGTCACATTGCGGCAGACGATCAGATCCGGCGGTCCCCCCAACCCCGGCGGCAGACCGGCGTCGTCGAGCGAGAGGTTGTCCGCGCCGAACGTGACGTGATCGACGAGGCTTGACAGGACTCGTCGGCGTGCCCCCTCCTCCTCGAACCAGCCGGCTCGTTCGCCGAGCTCCGCTCGAAAGGACCATCGGCCGTAACTGGCGGTTCTCGCCCGTTGCAGGGCTTCGCGATCGATGTCCGTGGCCGTGACCCGGAACTCCCACCCCGGACGAGAACCGAGGGCCTCGTTGACCAGGATGGCGAGGGAGTACGCCTCCTCGCCGGTCGAGCAACCGGCGCACCAGACGCTGATCACCGCCCGCCCATCGTCGGTGCCTTCCGCGATCAATGCCGGCAGGATCTGCCGCGACACGACGTCGAGTTGGTCGGGATGGCGAAAGAAGTACGTCTCTCCGATCGTGACGAGACTGACAAGCTGCTCCAGGAATCGCGGTTGCTGGTCGAGCTCGTCTAGAAGCGCATCGATATCGGTGATCTTGGCTTCCGAGGCCATGGTCGCGAGCGCTCGACGCAGGCTGGCATGTCGACTTTCGGGAAACGTCAGGCCGGTCTCCGCCGTCAGCCATTCCGCCGCGCGGCGCAGGTTCGACTCGACGAGCGGTTCGGCGGGGGGCGCAGAGCTCCCAAACGTCGGCTCGGCGACCGACGCCGTCCCGGTCATGATGTCGTCGCTTCTGTCTGACCGACGGTGGATCTCGACAGGAGCCGATCGAGGTCGATGAAGGCCACGAGCGCCTCGCCCGCTGTCGCCCGAGCCCGGCGACCGACGGTCAGGCCGTCGTCTCGGTCCGACTCGTGACCCGCGACGAGACCGATCTCCTCGACCCCTTCGACACGGTCGACGACGATCGCGGCGCGGCGAGCCGCGGCGCGAACGATGACGAAGCGGTCCGAGAGTCCGAGTGGACGGGGTGGCAGGGCCAGGAGCTCGCGAGCGCCGAACACCGGCAGGACCTCACCCCGGAGATCGAGGTACCCGACGAGCATGGGCTCGCTCCCCGACGGCGACATGAGCGCAGCCGCGGGCGTCACCTCGACGACGTCCGCGAGTCGAAGGGCGTATCGACTCCGCTCGACGACGAAGATCAGCGCGGACTGCGGCTGAGGATCGTCACGGGGGGTGCGCGTCGGCGTTCGGCAGATCGGAAGCGCGGGGTCAAGAATGGCGATTCTGTCCTGAAAAGCCGCGAGTGACCAAGATGGTGTCGTCGACGATCCGGATCTTGTCAGCCTGGGGTGCATCCAGACAATGAGCCGAACGTACCCCTCGTCACGCACGTCACAAACGGAGTCAGGCGTGCGTAACGTAACGTCGGGACGAGCCGCTCCAGTTCTGCCGGCCGATATCGGAGTCCATCGAGGGACTCAAGCCGGTCGTAGAGAGCGTCGCACGGCCGATGGGCTCTCACCCCGGACTACAAGTTGAAGCTTTCGTCGCGCGGTCAAAGGCCACCCGATTCCACGCGGCTCGCACGGATTGCCCGAGGGTGGCTGTGGACGGGGCTCGACTGAGCCGGTCGGGCGCACCTTCATCGGCCTCGAGCGCTCACTGAGGGTCGTTCGGTGAGTTGGACAGCGACATGGCCTCAACCGCGCTGTGGCCAGCCTGCTTGGCGCGGTAGAGCGCGGCGTCCGCCGCACGCAGGACCTCGTCGTCATCGTGAGCCGCGCTTCGTCCGAGCAGGGCGATGCCGGCGCTGATCGTGAGGACCTGAAGCCCGCTCGGCGTCGACTGGACGCCCTTCGGCCGCTCGAGGGCATCGCACGGTTTGGAACTCACCGCCTGCATCCGGATCAGGAAGCGGTAGTAGGAGCTGAGGCAGGCGATCCGGGCCCCGACCGTGGCCGAGCTTGGCTCCCGGCCCGAGAGCCCGATCCCGTGGGCCCAGGCGAGGACATGGGCCGGGGTCACCCGGTCCGGTGAGCCGATGCCCGATAGGAATGGCCAGAGCATCCGAGCGTAGCCTTCAACGGTTCTTCGAGAGGCCGAGCGCCTCTCCTTCTCGGCGAGGAAGGCCATCACGGTCTGTTGCCAGCCGGACGACTCGTCGCTGGCGGTCGCGGGGAAGTAGCGGGCTGGCATTCCAGTGATCTCCTGAGCGGACGTGGTCAGCCACATCCATTGGTCATGGCGCCCGGAATAGGCAACACCATTCGGAGATCGTGCGTTTGAGGCTAGGCCCCCCTTTCGCCGAAGGCTAACTCCTGGACGCTGGCGGGAACTCCAACGCCACCACCGAGTCGTCGCCCACAACCCAGGCGTCATGGCCCGGCGGAATGATCCAGACATCACCTGGGACGAACTCATCCTGAGTGCCATCGTCCATCCGGACCACGAGGTGACCCGCCGTCACGAAGCCGTAGTGGTGGGTCTGGCAGCTGTCGCCCCCGACGATCGGCTTGGCGTGCTCCGACCACCGCCAGCCGGGCCGAAAGGTCAGGCGGGACACGTTGAGCCCGCCAACTTCGACGAACTCAACCGTCCCCATGCCGGAGAGATCGACGGTCTTGACCGGCTTCGAGAAGCTTCCCTTGTCCATTCCGATGTCTCCTTCCAAGCCCTGCGGTTCACGATCCACGAAAACCTACCTTATGACGCAGGGGGATTTCGTCAGGGCAACGCCCGAAAGCGCGAGTAGAACCTCGAACTGGTGCTGCCAGGGATCAAGTTCGTGCTTGACTGCCAAGACGGTCTGTTGCCAACCCGAGGACCCATCGGAGACCGCGGCGGGGAGCCGTTGTGGAACAAGGGCTGGAGAACCTCCGGAGCGTGGAGTGGTCAGCCAGATCCGTTGGTCAGTTCGACCGGGATTAGAAGACTTTGGCGGCGTCCTCACGATCGTTCTGCCGCTTGTGTTCTTGGGCGCTATGCCTTTCGCCGGCACCCGAAAGGGCGAGTGATCCCGACGACGGCCCGTACGCTGAGGCCCCGGCAGTCGGTTCCCGACTCCCTGCCTACCATGGGCCTGTGGTGCTCCGATTGCCTCCTGCGGTCGAGGGCCGCGACCGAGCTCGGACTCAGATCAGGGTCCGCGTCGTGGTCCTGCTTGCCCTGACGCTGGTCGCGGCGTGCACACCGCCTCAGCCGGTCCCCCCGCCCGCGGCGGTCGATACCCAGGCGCCGGCCCCGAGCCCGACGACCGCCCCGACGGCCGTTTCGAGTTCGCCGAGCAGCCTGCCGCCCGCTTCGCCCCCCTGCCAGCTCGGGTGCGTGGCGCCCGCCGCCTTCGTCCGCCACGGATCGCGAGCCAGCAAGGTGGTCGCACTCACGTTCGACGATGGCTTCAACGTCCCGGCCTGCGTCTCGATCGTCGATACCCTGCTCGCCNNTTCCCGGTCGGCAACCACACCACGACCCACAACGATCCGCGGACCTTGGCCGCTTCCGCCTTGGAGCTCAGCCTCGACTCCGATCGCCGGATCGTCGACGCGGCGCTCGCTGTCCCCTCGATCAATGCCTACCGGCCACCCTATGGTGACTACGACCTTCCCGTTCAGCAGATCGCCGCGATCTCGGGCTACCCGGTCCTCGTCGGCTGGGATGTGGACTCGCGCGACCAGAACGGCGTCCCATCGGTCGCGGCCGAGGTCGCCAACGCGACGACTGGGACCAATGGTTCGATCGTCCTGATGCATTGCGGGTCGCGGCTCACACCGATGGCCCTGCCGGCGATCATCGCCAGCTATCGAGCGCGCGGCTTCTCGTTCGTCTCGATCCCCGAACTCCTCGGTCTTCAAGCCCCGACGACGGCTTGGGTCGCGCCCCCGGACCCCGACCTCTGGCCGGTGACGGAGCTCTCGCCAACCGATTCGCAGCCGAGCTGGAACGCCAGCCCAGCAGTCGATCGAACCGGACATCTTTATGTCGCGGATGAGACTCCGGTCGGCATCGAGTACAGGGACGACGCGACGGGAGACTGGCAATCCGAGATCGTGGTGACAACGACGGGCACGACATTTGCTTCGCGCCCATCGATCGCGCTCGATCCTACCGGCGGCGTCGATCTCGCCTATCTGGTCTCGACGATCGCTGGCACTGTGCTCGAATACCAGCACCGCACGCTCGCCGGAGTGTGGTCGAGCCCGTCGATCGTTGCCACCCTCACGGCCCCCGCCTCAACAGCCACAGTCACGCTTGATCCTGGTGGTCAGCCCGTCATCGCGTATGCCACGCTCACGGGCGGACTGCAGGGCATCAGCCTTGCGCGCCCGACCTCAAGCGGCTGGAGCCATACCCACGTCCCCACCACGAACGGCTCGTTCCTCAATCCTGCGATCGCGATCGACGGCGAGGGTGCCATCCACCTGATCGAGCGGCGCAACGGCCACCCTGAGCTCGACGAGACGACGAACGCCTCGGGCACCTGGACCACGACTCGGCTGTGGTCGATCGCCGGGAGCGCGGTGCCCTTCGTTGCCTTCGACCCCGGGGGCCGGCTCGTGGTCGCGGCCCAGGAAACGTACAGCGGGGCGGTGATGCTTGGGATCAGACCTCCCGGGGGCGCGATCACCTGGTCGACGGTCACGCAGGCGGGCGACCTTTCGGGTCTCGCGATCGCGCCGGGCGACGACCTGGTCGTGGCCTTCAGCCGAACCTCCGGGCCCGGCGGACCGAGCCGCATCTGGCTCGCCAGCAGGCAAATTGTGACTACGACCGGCCCGGCCACACGATGACCAAATTGGGTTTTGGCGGGCGGGTAGCAGACCGTCCTCAATGGGTCTGGCAGTCCACCCAGACCACCTGCGCCTGTCCCACGTTGCCCGCCCACAGCGTCGCCCCCGCAAAGCGGACCGCCGAGACCGTCTGCAGCTTCGGCAGGCACGCCGGCCAGCCATCCGGGTGGTAGCTACCCGTGCTGTCCGTCCAGCTCACCGATGACTCGAAGCCGTACGTCGTGTCGCCGACCTGGAACGATGCTTGGTCGGCACCGACATGGCCGTCTGCGACAAACACCGGCGGGTGCGTTGCGTTGTTTCCACCGACCGCGTAGCCGACCCCGAAAGCGGTAAGGGTGACGACCACAGCGGCCAGTACGGCGAGCGTGCGCTGCTTGGCGGTCATCTGGGCCCCACGTTGTTCGCGCCTGGATCGCGAGTGCTCGAAGCCTACAGCCCCGGCCGAACCACACGATGAGTACGTCGTGCGCTGGGGCCCGGGTCGGAGTCAGCGCGTGGGACTGAGATCGGGTAAGGGATCACCACGAGGGGACCTAAATGAACGGACCCCTCAGCGAGCTTCGCTGGCGACATTTGTTCGCCGGCCGGTCACGTACCCGACCAGGACAATGATCACGATCGTCAGTCCCAGGCTGACGAAGCCAGTCCCCAGGCCGAGACCGCTCAGGCTGCGTGATCTGCCCACCCAGTCGGCAAACGACGCGCCAAGCGGCCGGGTCAGGATGTAGGCAATCCAGAAGGCTGCGATCGCATTGAGGTTGACGACCCGGTAACCGAATGCCGGGAGCGCGATGAGTCCGGCGAATAGCCAGCCCGAGGCGAAGTAGCCGAGTCCGAGCGTGCTCGCCGTCATGTCCCCGGCGGCGGTGCCGAGGGCGAAGGTCGTGAGCACAACCGCCCAGTAGAAGAGCTCCCGCCGACGCGTGTCGATCCGGTGGATCGAGAGGGTCCGCTCGGTCGCATACCAAGCAGCAAAGACGGTGGCAAGGGCGATCGCGAAGAACGTGGTGGAGACGAGATACGGGATGCCAAGCCCGATATGGAGGACATCGGCCGCCATCGTCCCGAAGATCGCGACCATCACAACGGTCAGCCAGTAGATCCAGGGGAAGTACCGGCTCGCCCGGAACTGGAGGACCAGGGCAACGAGGAGACCCAGTCCCGCAACCGGCACGACGAGCACCGGGTCGAACTGGTGGACCAGATAGTCGGAGGTCACCTCGCCCATCGCCGTCGTCAGGATCTTGATCAGCCAGAACGCTAGATCGATCTCGGGAACCTTGCGGCCCTCGAGCCGCTGCTCAAGCCAGCGCCTGATCAACCCGGGAGCACCGACAGCCTGGAGATCCTGCATCGGGGCATTATCCCGACCCGGCGTCCTGACGCCGATTCGCCCGTCGTGGCCCTGCTGCATCACTGCGTTTTCACGCTCAGCCCATGGAAGCCTCGTGTCGCGCCGAGATCCGTCTGGTCCCATGTTGTGGCAGGGGACCGGGTTCGCGCAGCGGGCCCGACGGCGAGAGAATGCGGCCATGCCGCTCACCGGAGAATGCGCACCAAGCACATCCGCATGGTCGCGGGCGCAGACCGAGCTGTACGAGGCGACGAACGGGGAGGCCATGCGTGATCGCGCTTAGGTCTCTCGGCAGATTGACGCACGGCCTGGCCACGCCCACGCTTGGATGGATCTTGGCGAGCCCGTTCGCTCGCGGCTGTGCAACAGGGGGACTGACATGGCAGGAAGCAGGGACAATCCGGTGACCGCCGCCACCGGATCTGCCACCGGACCTGCCGGTGGTATGAGCCCATGGGGTGTGGCCACGCTCTGGGCAAGGCGCTGGCCCTACGCCACCACCTCCGTGATCGGCGTCGCGATCTGGTTCGCGACGAGTGCCATCCTGGCCGCGGTGATCCCGGCGGCTCCGCCCGTGATCGGGTGGGTCGGATACCTCGCAGGCGTGGCCGTCGGCACCACACTGGCCGGCCTGAAGGGGGCCCGGGGTTGGGTGGTCGCCCCGATCATCACCCTCGCCATTGCGCTCGTTCTCAGCGGGATCCCCGCTCTCTCGGGTGTGCATCTGCCCTGATGCGCGCCGAGATGGCGACTGGTTCGCGACCGGTTCCATGGCACGAGCGGGCTACTCCGAGCGCGATCTTTCATTCACAGGCCCTGAGGCGTTGTGCTCTCCCGTCGCGTACAGCAAGCCGAGGCCCAGAATCAGCTCACACGATCCGCTGATCGTGTTGTCAATCTGGCCGGTGGTTGCACCCGGGCGCTCAGCATCCAGGAGGGTGCGCGCCGGGCGGCCGCGGGCGAGGCCACCTCCGAGGGTCGAGCACTACGCTGCCACCGTGACGATGGCCGTGGGGCCTCCCCGCCAGCATCGGAGGTCGGGCGATGACTGACGCTCTCGGACATTTGGTCGCGCTCGGTCGGACATCCTCTGACCGAGCAGTGCTTGGCCGCACTCTCGAAGAGCTGACAAGATCGCACCACCTCGCATCGAAGATCGCGGCGGAGCCGAACCTCGCAGCGATCATGACGGAGTTCGTGACCCGCCTGATCGACGCCTACGGCTCGCTGCCGGCGATCCGCGGCCAGGCCATTCTCGACATCGCCTGTGGGTCGAGCTCCAGCCGGTCGCCGGTCACGGGCCGACCGACCTCGGAGTTCGAGCCAGCCGAAGCAGCTGCTGAAGCCCAGAGCGACGCCGGCCCGCCACTGGGCGATTTCGTGGCCCACGCAGCGGACTGCCGGGTGTACGGCCGGGTCGCCCTTGAGACGGGCCGCCTCAGTGACCTGCTCAATGCCCATGAGGAGTACGAGCTCATCGATGTCGAGCTCGAGAGCCTCGCCGATGGCCAAGTCGTGCACGAACCGGTGGTTCTGGTGGCCCGCGATGAGGTAATCGCGGTCCACGCCTCAGGTCGGCCTGGCCCGCGCTCGAAGCGGACGAACACCCGGGCCTGGCCGATCGTCATCCAATCGGAGCCGTACCTGATCTGGGGTCATCTCCACGTGCTGCCCGGCGCGGACCCGATCGCGAGCTTCCGCCACCGCAAGCCGATGATCCCCTTGACCGACGCCTCGATCGAGTACGTGTCAGCCGGCCAGCCCCAGCGGGTCGCGCTGGGCACGGTGGTCGTCAATCGCGAGCTGACGGACTGGTTCCGCCTTGCGGTGGTCGAAGATGCCGACCCGCCCGAGGTCCCTGCGGGCGAAGTCGGTCCGCTGACGAAGGACTTCACTGATCAGGTCCTCAGAGCCTGGAACGATTAGCGCTCGCCAAGGGGGCGAGCTGGGACCGCCAGGTTCGGGGGCGTCAATCCGGCAGCGGTGACAGGTTGGGCGGGGCCCGGCAAGAACCGGTAGCCCTCGCCCAGTACAGTTGCGATGAATCGCGGGTGGCGATAGTCGTCTTGAAGCTTCACCCGCAGGCTGCCGACATGGCGATCCACGATGTTGCTCTCGGCCACGAAATCAATGCCCCAGATCGCGTCGAGGATTTCGTCGCGACTGAATACGCGGCCGCTTCGGCCCGCCAGCAGGTAGAGCAGGCTCTGCTCGGTCGCGCTCAACGGGATGACCAAACCTCCAGCGCGGACCTCACGATGGACGATGTCGATCTCCATCTCGCCGATCCGGATCGTGGGTACGATCACCCGCTCGAGCCCCGACGTGCGGCGGGTGATCACGATCGCCCGCGCGAGGAGCTCCTCGGGCGAGAAGGGCACGGTCAGGATATCGTCCACCCCCAGGTCGAACGCCCGAAGCTTGGTCCGCAGGTCGCCCCGGCTGGTGAGCCCCAGAACCGGGGTGACGCCCTGGCGGAGTCCCGTAGAGGCCCCCAGGCGAGCGAGCAGAGCAGAGCTGTCCTCATGCTCCATGTCGATCACGGCCAGGTCGGGCACCGACTCGCCGAGGATTGCCTCAGCCTCGGCCAGGTTCTCGACGGTTCGCACGACAAACAGGCCATGGGTGAGGGTCAGCTCGATCAGGCTGACGACCACTGGGCGATCCAAAAGGACCAGGGCCTGCCGAGCCTCGCTCGCCTTGCCCTGCCCTTCGTCGTGAACCTGCATCCTGTGCCCCTCGCGTCGCTGAAGTCGCAGTGTATTCACAGGACATCGCCGTTCAAACGGTCGTAAGTACCCCGCGATCGGCTCCGGCCTAGCCAATCCGACCTATGGATGATCCCGCGCCCGCTGCCGACCATGCTGCCACGAGGTCGATCGTCAACTCCTCCGCAAGCAGCGGCGATCGGTCTCCCAGGCATTCAGAGCGCCCTGGACGGTTGCGAGCCGCTCCGGGCGTTTCTGTTGGCGGGCATTCTCCTAGACCTAGTTCCTCTCAGCCAGATTGGATCCCGACGTCCTTAGGCTCGTCAGATCCGTTCCCTAACTCGATACCTGGCGGCAAACGCTGGGTCCTGTCGGACTTCGGATCCCCGTCGCGGAGGTTGCCGATGCCCTCGTCGTCGGGACCAGGCCCGAAGGGCGGATCAGGATTGCCGATGCCTTCGTCGGCATCAGGATCATCGGTCGGACCGATCATTTCGCACCTCCGGACTTTGACGGGAGCGACAAACGCCGGCAAGGACCATGGATCCTGCCGGTGCTGCTATTGGTGCCGCCCCGACCGGGTGCGGTGAGTAGAACCAACCGGGCGACGCGTTTACGGTACCGGCTGACCAATCGGAGCGGCATCCGAGGGCTTCACGGTCAAGGCCAACCGCCGGGGCCCAGGGTCGTCGCCCAGCCTTGGGTCGGCCATTCTCCTCGTTCGGTTAGACGACCGGCCGTCTGCTCGGATCGCCATTTCGGCCCGCTTGGACTGAGCCTCAGTTCACTGCCTCGGCTCCCGCCACGGCCTCCTCGATCGGCTCGCCTTTTTCGACGGATGCCTTCGCCATCGCCATCTGGCGGCCGGCCCGGTCAAGCTTGCCCTGGTCCCAGGCGACCCGAATCCGCGGCCAGATGTCGTTCTCTTCGTGGGCGATGTGGGCATCGAGGGTGGTACCAAGGGCACTGACCTGTTCGAGCCAGGCGTCATCCATCGGATCGAGCTTGGCGATCCTGGCGATGACCGCGTTGGCCTCGCGGACCTGCTCCTCGTGCTCCTGCTCCCAGCGCGCCAGCACGGGATCGCTTGAACCGGCGTCCGCCGCGACGGGATCGTAGACAAAGTGCTCTTCGATCTGCTCGTGGAGCTCGAGCTTGGGCTGCAGCTCAGCCCAAGTGGTCGCTCGGCCTCGCTGCGCGGCCGCTTTGATCTGGCCAAACGCCGCCTGCGCTTCGACGTGCTGCTGCCTGAGGGTCTCAAGGGCATCCATGGTCGTCTCCGATAGGTCGTTGCGGAAGTCACTTCAGCCGGGCGACCAATCGAGTGCGCTCCGACAGCGCAACATTGGCGCCCAAACATCTACGATCGCGAGCGTCAGCGGACAGATCGCATTACAGCCACGCGACAGCGCCCTGCGGTGACCGCACCCGGACTGCGTTATGGCTCGACTTCGCGATGGGCAACCGAAAAGACCAGAAGAGAGATCCGGTGCGTCACGGGCGGGTTTGGCCAGCGAGGACCGAGGACCCGTTGCGCTCGGTCTGGTCGGCGCCCGCGGCGCCAGGCGGCACGTTCGCACGCATCGCCCCGCCGACCAGTCGACGTCGAGGGCCTGCTCGGTTCTAGAGGAGGCGATCGAGCAGACCGTATTTAGCCAACCAAGTCAACCGGCACGACGATGACCCTGGCACCGACATGCACGGCGCTGAGGCCGGCGTATCTGGAGTTCATCTCCTTCCTCTCGTTCAGAAGCGATGCGCCCATTCAGCCGCCCGTATCCGGTCGCCAACTAGGATGGCGATGCTGAGCGCTGGTCGCTCGAGGTTCACTCGTGCCACCGTGCGCGGCGGACGGGACCGGTACGCACGCGGATGGACCGGTGTACTAGGGCGTCGGAAGCGCGTGCCGATTGTTAGGCGCCGAGGCGAAGTTCCACCGTCCAGACGTGATGCAAGTCCTGGGCGCGCCCAGACGATCCCACGTCCGCCCCCTTCGTTTCCGTGATCGTGTAGCCACCCTGACTGGCGAGCTCGCGCACGAGAGTAATCAACTCCGATGGGTCCCCAGCCGCGAGATGCGCGGCTTCGACGCGTCTCTCGAATGTGGGTTTGGGCGTAGGGATAATGCGGATCTCCACCTCTCCTCCGTGGGTTCCGACGACATACCTGCGGGACCAAATATCAGGATCGCTCACGGTGCCTCCCAGCCCCGAGACGGAATAGCGACGCCGCTGCCGGGGATGCACCAGAGTCGCCAAGCGCATCGTAGGCCTCCTCTGGGTCAATTCGCCTATACGGCCACCACTAACTGGAGGAGGGTGCCGGCCGCCGCTCCATCGAGGTCGCCGACCGCTACCGCGACGACGTCCGAACTCTCGTCGCGCAGGGGATGGCTCTGGGCAAGCCGGTCGCGATCACCGAGTTCGGATGTACCACCCACCGCTGCGCGGCCGCTCAGCAGCCCGCGGGAACGCGATCGTGGAAATGGGGAGACGACGGCACGCCGCTTCGGCTCACTGGGCCGCCGAACGCGATGGGGTCGAGCAAACAACCTATCTGGGCGAGCTGCTGGACATCCTCGAAGCAGAAGGGGTCGATACCGCGTTCGTGATCACCCTTGCCCCGCTATGACCTGCCCCACCGCGACGATCCTCGCCTCGACAGCCTTCGAGATAGGAAGACGACCACGGGCGTGATCCTCGTGGGCAGATCTGGCGCACAGCTGAAATGGTCCAGACGCTCCGAGGTGGTCCGCGGCAACCTGGCTGGAGGCACTGTGGGCATGAGCGCCGACCGGCGTGGACTGGAACGTGGAGATGGACCATGGCTGACTTCGTTGGCGGACACTCAGGGATCCACTTTCCGGACGTCGACATTCCGAGCGCCATCTCGAAGGTCGAATGGCCCAAGCTTGATCTCTCGTCGATGGACGTCGGTAAGGCCGTGCGGGATGCAAGCGTGGCCGCTCACATCGGACGCCGCCGCAACCGGCCTCGCTGGCGACTGGCGATCGGCGGGCTGACCGTCGCAGCCCTGGCCAGCTGGGTCATCCTGCGGAACGACGGTGTACGCGCCCGGCTGACAGATGGGGCCAGCGCGATCCGCGAGCGGATCGCGGCGATGAAACGGTCCGGGTACGACCAGGATGAGATCGACGATCCGATCGCATTCGACGCGGCCGCGACCGCCCCGATCGAAGCCTCCGCGTTCAAGGTCAGGGGCACGACCGAGGCAACCGGTTCTCCAGCAGGTCTCGGCTCGAACGACGGCCGCGCGAATCCCACCTTCGAGGATACAGCCGAGCCTGACCAAACCAGCGACGGCGTGCTGCCTCGATCGAAGTCGCATGGATAGTCATGTGCACGGCGCACCTGATTCTTCGAGGCCTGGGCTATCGCTCGGCCGATTGCAGATGTCTCCCCGGAACATCAATGAGATCCCGCGATCGCTGCTTCCAGGCCCGCACCCTGTGGCGCCGATCACCCGGCAACTTGGCGCCAAGGTGCGTTCGACACGACGAGCCAACCGGCTTCGATCTCGTAAGGAGCTGTGACCCATGAACGCAATCACGATGCTCGAGCGCGACCACGTCAAGGTCAAGGCACTGTTGGCGCGTCTCGATTCGACGACCCCTCGAGCCAAGGTGACCCGGCGCGGTCTCTTCAATCGGATCAAGGCGGACCTGACCGTCCACGAGACGATCGAGGAGGAGATCTTCTATCCGGCCCTGAAATCGCATCCCCGCGCCAAGGGCGTCGTTCTTGAGGGGATCGAAGAGCACAACGTCGTCGACAACCTGCTCGGGGAGTTGACCGACCTTTCGTCGAGCCACGAGACCTGGGGCGCGAAGGCGACGGTGATGCGCGAGAACGTCGAGCACCACATCGAGGAAGAAGAGACCTCCATGTTCGTCAAGGCCCGTCAGATCTTCGACCGCTCAGAGCTCGAGGCCTTGGGCAAGCGGATGGCCGCCCGCAAGGTGACGGCCAAGGCCTCAGTCCGGACGATTGCCGCCAAACGCGAGAGATGATCGAAAGGAGAACATCGATGGTGAAGAACGAGACTTCTGAAGTCCAGCGGGTCGATGGCGTCGGGGCGCATGTTGATGCAGCGACGCAGTCCCTGCGGGAGCGCGGTCAGGCCGTCGCGATCCAGCTACCCGAGGCAGTCGACGGCGTCAGTGGCCTGATCGAGGCAGCAACGGCTCAGCTGGACGATCTCTCCGACCAGGGCGTCGTCGCCGCGGTCGCGCTCGCGGCGGGGGTGATGATTGGGCTGTTGCTGGCAGGCACGCCGCGGCCCATCTTGGCTCTCGCTCTGCTACCAATCGCGATTACAGGGCGCGCCGCACTGCAACGAGGTGTGCGCCCATCGCGTTTGATCGCCCGAGCCGGCGGTCCCCGGGCCGACTGACCAGCCGAGGCACTCGGTCCGGCTGGGAACGAGCGTGCGCGGCTGCGATAGAACCAAGGTCGTTGGAGCAGACACACCAAGCTGCTCGTACGATTGCCACAACCAACCTGCAGCGGAGGTGCGACATGGATCGCCAAACGAACGGCTCGATCCGCGGACAAGATCGCGACGATGCCAATGCGTCTGCGGGACTTGGTCCGGACGACGAGGGAATCGGCAACATTCGACCGTCTGCCGATAGTGACGCCACGGGGCCGGACGGTCCGAATGTGGAAGCGGGGCTTGGTCCCGAGGATGAGGGGCTCGGCAACATCCGGCTCGAGGCACCAGTGACGAGCCTCAGCGAAATGGCCGACAGCGAGATCCTGCCTTCACGATAGCCAGACGCAAGGGTGGCTGCTGGGACCCGGCTTGGGATTTGGATTGCGGAGCACGATCTCGGGTAGCGCTCGCCAAGATGCAAGGCAGCTGTGATGGCCGCTTGCCATCCTGTCAGGACCCCGTAGACAGACGCACCTAGGATTCGCGTTGCGTTCCGTTGAGCGGAGCCTGGGGGCTACCCTTGGCGGAGCAGCCGAGTCCATGCAGCGCCGACCTGGTCACTCATTCCGACCGTCGGCGCTGCGGATTCTCGGGAACTATTGAATGATGCCGATGACGAGCGCCCGAGCGATGCGCCAGAGCATGGCCACGTTGTGATCGAGCCTCAGAGCCCGACCCGGAACGCCCATGACCCGCGTTGCTCGTAAGGCGCTAGCCGACCCGTTCAAAGATCCACCGCTTGCCGCCTGATCGGCCGAACGGGCTCGCCGGGGCCGGACGAATGTTGTCGACATCCGCTGCCGTCGTGGCATAGGCCACATGGAGTCGGTCGAGCTCGAGCCTGAGCGACGCGGGGTTTTGGGCATAGATCGCCGGGCCGTTCTGCAGGAACTCGAGGCGAGGGGATGATGCGGGCGGATCGGGTCATTGCTCGACGTTACGATTGGCCGAGCCGGTCCAAAACAAGGCGTTGGTCATGACCTATGGTCGGAATGAGCCGCAGGAGCATGTGAGTGAACCTAGCGCCGATCCTGGCGATCATCGCCGTCCTGCTCATCGCCGTCCTGCTCATCGCCGGGGGCGGATTCGGCCATCGATGGCCCGTTGCGATCGTCCGCTACGCCGTGCTCGCGTTGGCCGCGCTGGTGCTACTGGGCGCGGCAACGGCCGAGCTATCTGACACCGAGACCCGTCGATGAGCCGTGATACATATGTGCCATCGGAAGCTCGTGTTGACGAGTCGGACGATCCGAGTGATGCCACGAAAGTGCCATGCGATGAACCGCCCCTGCGACCGTGAAGAGCCCTCCGGGCGTTCTCATGTGCCTCTCAGGGCGGGAACTGCCAGACTCATCTCCTGCCCGCCCTACCTCCCCGGCCGTGGGCGAGACCCGAAACGCTCGGAGTGGCCCAACACCGCTCCGGGCGTTTTCATGCCCCGGCCGGAACGAACCAGTCTTCTGACCACAGAAGCGCCCGGAGCGGTTCGCGGTCGTCCCGGGCGCCTCTGTGCCATTCAGGAGGTCGACCGCGCCCGATGCGAAGGAGTCGAC
This sequence comes from Chloroflexota bacterium, assembly GCA_003169655.1. Taxonomy (GTDB): domain Bacteria; phylum Chloroflexota; class Limnocylindria; order Limnocylindrales; family CSP1-4; genus Palsa-1033. Next base: position 11,458 of record PNAZ01000117.1, on the reverse strand, counting down.
GACCAACCTCGTGCCCGGGCATCCTTGCGCACAGGCCGCCAGGCCACCTATGGGTCAGATCGGCTAGGCCGGGGCCGGATCGGGGTGGTACGAACGGCCTGAGTGCCATCGGGGCGCTTTCTTGTCGACATGCGACATTCGGCCGTTCAGACTCACTCCACCGCCTGCAGAATCCCCCCTCTGCGGGCGGCTTGCCCAAGAAACCACAGCGCCGGCCCTCAGGAGAGAAGCCGGCGCTGCTTCGTACTTGCGGCTTGGCCGGGTGCCGAAGAGCTTTGACCTGGCCAGGACGTAGGTCCGATGGTAATCGGACCGGACCTGTCTGGGGATGACTCGGCAGTGCGCTGAGTATTGCGGACGCTTATCGATCTCCGCGCTAGTGGCCCGTCGGCTTGGGGGCTTCTCCTCCTCGCTAATCCTGCCGATCAAGCAATCGGACTGAATGCAGGCCGGGAAAGAGCCGCCGCGACCGCGGCGTCCATCGACGTCGAATGGGCTGCTCGTGAGTGGCCGCTACAGCGGCCCGCTCTTCGTGGCGATCCCGTCCCAATCGACATCGGAGTCGTGATCGAATGCCGCGGAATGCTCCTGCCGCGCCGTCTCGCTGGAGGTAGGCGGCCAGACCTGGCCGCTCCGGGCGAGTGGGTGAAGATCCGCGCGAGCCGGCGTTAGGTCCTTGGGCACATGCAGCTCATCTCTGGCGACTAACAGTGTCAGCCCGACCAATGCGATGGCCGGCCACGCGGAGTCAATCCCGAATGGCACGCCCCGGGTGCCGAGGCCGAGGAAGAACCACAGGAGCTCCGGCCCGAGGACAAGGGCACCGGCGAGGAGTGGCGAGAGCCCGTGCAGGTACAGGGTCGACGACCCGACGACGGACGCGAGCCCGAAGCGTGCCAGGCTATTGCGACCATGTCCGCGCCAGGCGAAGACGACGAGTCCTACGGTGATCGCTAGCGCGACGACCGGCCCGTTCCAGCGAGCGAGCGCCGCCCCCTGAAAGACGGGGAGGTTGGCGAGGCTCGCGGCGAACGCCTGCAGGCCAGTCGGCCACGCGAGCCACGTGTGGACGCCGACGATCGGCAGGCTCAGGACCGTCAGCCCGACCACGACCGCGAGTCCGACGCCGAGCTCGCGCCAGCGCCGTTGGCGGACGAGCCAGAGTGTCGGGATCATCGATTGGACCTTGAAGATCCCGCTGAGGACGAGCGCGGCTCCGACTCGGTAGCCCGCGACGTAGAGCAGGAACGTGAACGAGGCGACGTTGCCGACGGCGATTCCGAGGGCTAACGGGGGCCACGCGAGGAGGACAACGAGCCATCTGCCCCGAACTCCAAGCAGCCACAGCGCCGCGACGACGGCGCCAACCGAGCTGACTTCCCACAGCCCATCGGCAATCGGGCGCGGCAGAATCGCGAGCAGTTCGAACAGCGGGAGGGTGAGCGGCGGGTAGACGAAGGGCAGCTTGTCGAGAGCAGGGGACACGGTGAGGGGCTGGGTCAGGTACGGCGATCCCCCCGCGAGCGCGGTCGCGCCGGCCCCGAGGTAGAGGTGAAAGTCGCGGATCGGTTGAAACGAGAGGTAGGGGATCTCAAAGACCAGCCAGGTCGCCGCCGTGGCAAGCGTGACGAGCGAGGCCAGGCTGCGGCGGCCGTCGATCACGCCCCGGATCAGCCCGCCCAGGGCGGCGCCGATCGCGAGGCTCGAGGCAGCCGCCTGTTCAGACCCGTAGAAGCTGCCATTCGCGACGATCCAGCCGATGATCGCGAAGCCGGTCGCGACCACGGCGATCACGTATGGCCGGAGGGGCAGCGCCGCCAATCGATCGAGGACGACCCACCCGATCGCGAGGCCCGCGAACACCACGATCAACAGTCCGGTGAACGTCAACCCGTGGTAGCCGCTCCCGCTGTTCGTCAAGAGTATGCCGACAAGGATTCCCGCGAGGACAACCGAGCTGACGCGCATCCTCGGGACCGCCGAAAGGCGGGTCGCGGCGGCTCGCAAGTAGGGTCGCGCGCTCTCATGCACCGCGGTGGACCTCGCCGGTTCTCGAGCCTACCCGACGAACGTCAGGCCGACTTCAGCGGGTGGCCGGGAACGAGGGTGGCGGGGCCGGCTGAAGCCAAGATGAAGCCTCCGGCTGGACCATTCGATCAAATCGAAGGGTCGGGGATCGTGGGGACGGCTCTGCGTCGTCAATCCGACCGATAGCCAGCCAAGCAGCCTGCCCCAGCGGATTCGCGTTGTCACTGGGGCGGCTGCAACGTCGTAGACCGCTTAGGTGCGGAGCGGGAATGCATGGAACACCCCCCGGTGGTTTTGCAGACTGCGCTCTCAGGGGGCGGGAGATCAGTGTGGCTGTCCGTGGAGCCCTACAGGTGGAGTTCTCCGACCAGGAATGCGCCTGCGAAGAACGCCAGGCCAACGGCCAGGATCGAAACCTTGCCCACGTCGATCCCGAGGGCGGCGACGATGAAGCAGATGATCGCGATGATCAGGAGCACCGAGCGAATGCCGATGTTGGACCCGGACCGACCGGTCATGCCAGTCTCCTTCCTCTCGTTCAGAAGCGAGCGACCAATTCTGCTGCCCGCTTACTGTTGCACAAGTATCGGCGATGCAAAGTGACGTCGCCCGAGACTCACGTCGAGCCAACGTGTGCCGCGGGCGATCAGATTCACAAGAGACGCGCCCAGGAGCCACTCGATAGTCGCCAACGTCGAAGCTCACTGAACCCCATCGCTGCTTGCAACTGGTGATACCTGAGTGGTTCTCCCGATGGATGTAGGTCCCAGCAGGAACGCCGTCCAATCGACAGCTCCTGTCGTGGGGCCCGGCCGGACTGAAATACTGAGGCTGCGCCTTCGATCGACGGTCCGTTCTCCTTCGTCGTGAGGAAACAGATCGAAGCGTCTAGTCGCCACCCGGCGCAGTCGCGGTGAAGTTCAGAGTGGAGGAGCCACCGGCAAGCTTGTAACTCTTGCTGCTGACATCCGACTGCGTGCGACACGTCACTGAGATCATCTGCCCAACTGCCCGAGCTCGGGCGAACGAACGATGATTGCCGGCTGCGCAGGGACGAGTGTCGGATCCAGGTCAATGGTTGCTTCTGGCGGACCACCTCCAATAACCGCCAGGATGAACACGGCGCTGGCGAAATCCGAAGGCGACGGTCGTACGTCGCATCGGACCGCTCCACCTATGTGCGAGTGAGGAAAGCTCCGGATGAACGCAGGCGCATCACCGCAGCCTTTTCGGGCAGCTGGGTCCAAGTTTGATCGGCGTTTCAAACTCGGAGCTCGCTCCGCTCCGGCTCGATCCTCTGATTCATCGGCCTTGCGGGAGGTCGGCGGCCTGGATGCCCTGCTCCACGGAGCCGATCAAGTCGCCGGCCTAGATGAGGCCACGCCTTCCTGCGCGGTCGTGGTCGTCGAGGAGAGTTGAAGCTCGGCGCACCCGACATGAAGCCGCCGGGACGCGTCGCCCCTTCGACCCGGATCCCACCGCCCGGGCCCGTGGCAGCGGTGGCCGTTGTTCTCATCGCGTCGATTGCGGTTGTCGTGGCGTCCTTGATCGGCAACCGCGGGAACCATGACGGGCTCCTTCTGACACACCCGCCGGCATTGACCGTCCAGACGCCGGTCCTGGAGCCAGCGGCCGCCTTCGCCGCACACGTCGACGCAACCTTCAACAAGATCAGCGCGATCTTCGAGGACGCGGAGGGCAGCTCCCTCGAACAGTTCGCCATTGACTCGGCCTTCGCAGCGACCGAGGACGCGTGGATCAGCTCACAGCCTCGCCTGCCCTGCCTGACCGCGGCAGCCGCTCAGGATGCGTCGGCGATCGCATCCTTGAAGGCGGCGATGGACGCGTCTGTCGAGGACTATGTGTCGGGCAACTCGGTAGCAGTGGCCTCGCTCAACGCGCAGGCAGACCCAGCGCGATCTACCCTGCTGGCCGCTAAGGAGGCGGTCGATGAGGCTGCGCGCTGCTGAGGCACCTCCGTCACCTTACGATCGTGGTCCAGCGGAGCACGTTGACCAAGCGTGAGGCAGGACTAGGCGCTCGCCGGACGCTCGATGCGGTGCGGCTCAAGCGGCGCGACACCCATCTGCGATCGAACGGCGCAGATCGTCTTGATACCGTCGGCGCACGTCCCGCCCGGCAAGACCCGAACCCCATTAGCCGGGCGAGGACGTCAACGAGCGCTGGGATCCGTCCGAGTGGGCCCTCAGCCGGTGTGCGACAGGCTCCCGAGGCGCTCCGTGAGCCGGAGGTTCTCGCGGTAGTCGATTGGCACGTCGACGAGTGTCGGTCCGTCGTGCTCGAGGGCGCGCATGAGGGTGGGGTACAGATCGACCGCCGAGGACGGCCGGAAGGCGGCCAGGCCGAAGGACTGTGCGTAGGCGACAAGGTCCGGGTTCGTCAGTTCGACACCGAACGGCCGGCCGAACTCACTGCGCTGCTTCCAGTCGATGAGTCCGTAGCCGTCGTCGCGCCAGACGACGACCGTGATATTGGCTCCGATCCGGCGGGCGGTCTCGAGTTCCTGGGAGTTCATCAGGAAGCCACCGTCGCCGCACAGGGCCACGACCCGCTGATCGGGATGGACGAGCTTCGCTGCGATCGCCCCCGGCAGGGCGATACCCATTGCCGCAAAGCCATTCGAGATGATGACCGTATTGGGCTCATACGCCTTGTAGAGGCGAGCAACCCAGATCTTGTGGGCTCCGACATCGCTCACGACGATGTCCTTCGGTCCGAGCGCACGGCGGAGGTCGGCGATCGCTTTCTGCGGCCGGATCGGCCAGCCGTCATCCGCCGCGAACGCCTGAAGGTCGGCCAGGAGCGCCGTCCGCAGGTCCTGGTGGACGAGCGTCTCCCGGGTCGCATGGCGGGCCTCGGCGTCGCGTCCGCTGATCCCGTCGGGCAGGACCGCTGCGAGAAGGCGCCGGAGCGTCCCCCCGATGTCCCCGATCAGCTCGACCTCGGGTCGGTAGGCGGCATCCACCTCAGCCGGCTGGGTATCGATGTGGATGATCCGCTTGCGCCCGTCCGGGTTCCACTGCATCGGTCCGTATTCGACGAGGTCATAGCCGACCGCCAGCACGAGATCGGCCCGGTCGAACCCGGTCAGGACATGGTCACGTGCCTGGAGCCCAACGGCCATGAGCGAGAGGTGACTCCGATCGTCGATCGCACCCTTGCCCATGAACGTGACCGCGACCGGCACGTGGAGGTCCTTGGCGAACGCCCGGAGCTCGGGAGCGGCATGTCGGCGGAGGACGCCGTTGCCGGCCAGGACGATTGGCCGCCCGGACTCAACGACGAGCCGAGCGGCGTGGGCGATCGCCTCGTCGGTCGGCTCGGGGAGGTAGGCCTGGGTCGGTTCGATCGGGCGCGCATCGTCGTCCACCGCCGCGGCGGCAAGGTTCTCGGGAAGTTCGATGTGGGTGGGGCCGGGCTTCTCCAGCTGCGCGACCCGGAATGCCTGGCGAACGATCTCCGGGACGGCGCCCACGTCCTCGACGCGCTGGTTCCATTTCGTCACCGGCTCGAGCATCCGGACGATGTCGACGAACTGATGGGCCACCTTGTGGGTCACATCGGAGCCCGCTTGACCGGTGATCGCGACCATCGGCGCATGATCAAGGAAGGCATCGGCGATACCGGTGACGAGGTTCGTCGCACCGGGTCCCAGGGTCGCCATTGCGACGGCCGCTCGGCCCGTGAGCCGACCGTACACGTCGGCCATGAAGGCGGCGCCCTGTTCATGGCGGGTCGTGATGTGCGTCACCGCCGCCTGGCGGCTCAAGGCGTCGAGGATGCCCATCGTCTCCTCGCCCGGGACGGAGAAGACGTACTCGCAGCCCTCGGCCGCGAGGCAGTCAACGAGCAGGGATGCGGCCGTCCGGGCCCGCTTCTGGGTCATGGGGCCGAGTCTACCCTCCGGACCTGAGCAGTTGGCCAACAGGGGGCTGGCCAGAATCGCGGCTCCTTGAGCCGAGCGCGCTCCTCGGTCGTCAGGCCGGCTCTGGCGCCGCGCTCGACCTCTTCCTGGTGGACCCAGTGGCGGAGCGATTCGGGGCCGATCCCGAGCTGCTTGGACACCTTATCCACGGCGCCGTGCCACTCACCCTGCTCGGCGGCAGTCTCAAACACGAGCCGGACGGCCCGCTCCTTCATCTCAGGGGGATACCGCCGCTGGAACTCGCCTCGGCGGGATGGTCGTTGCTGCTCTTGTTGCTGTGCCATGACCCCATCTTCCTCCAAGGAAGGGAGCCTCCATCAGACCCAGTACGGTTCACGAAAGGTCTCCGGGCCGGACGTAGGACCGTCTCAACTTCGCCTTGGCGGCCAGAAGAGCGGCTGATCCCTCTCGTAGATGGTCAAGCGGTAGCCGTCGGGGTCGGCATGGTGGAGTAACGTTCAGCCGTCGGGCCTGATGCTGGCAAAGTCGGGCCCGACGGCTATGATCCGAGAGTGCCCGGCCTAATCCAGCCGGGCACTTTGCGTGTCGGCTGGCCTCGTCGGGTCACGACGCCCCTGCGCAGTCGGTCAGGGGACCGCGAGCAGCCGCCCGCCAGGATGCATCCTCTGAGCAAGACCGCCGACGTGAGTCGCTCCGCGCTGGCTCCTTCGGTCAAGATGCTGATCGTGTCGCCCGGATGGACCGTCGATGGGTACTGGTCGAACTGACAGCGCGTCGTGAAGGCGCCTTTGGTCTGGAACTGAACGACCGCGCCGCCGCCATCGCCCGTGAGCGAGGCCACAACTCCGCGGACCACCAGCGTAGCTTCGCTGTAGTCGGAGTAGAACTCGTCGTTCGCCATGGCCGCGGCCAGCTCGTCCGGCGTTGCCCGACGCACCGTCAAGGTGCTCAGCGCGTACCGGTCGCCCACATAGAACGCGATCCCGCCGACGCCCGCTAGGACACACAGGAGGCCGATCACGATCAGGACCCGCACGCTACTCATTCGTCACGTCCCTCCAGACGCTCGGACCGGCAACGTTGCCACGGAGGCCAGACGGCGACGACCGAGGTGGTGGAGCGAAGGCCCCTTCGCCTGACCACCACGTCGGGAGGGGAGCTCCAAGGAAGGTGGGCGCCTCCCAGTCGTAGAGGATGAGCGCGGAACCTCCAGCAGCCGCCAGATCGATCGCCTTGCGCCGTACCGCCGCATGGCGGTCGCCATCCCCGGTTACGGCGATGATCGTTGAACTGCCCGGGCGGGGCTTGGCCGTCATCAGCGGCGGTCAGGTGGGTCGGAGGGGCCGGAGCGCTGCGCGTCCTGCCACCGTTCGTGGCGCAGGCCGGCCGGAGAGCTCGGCGGGCGGGACCCGCCGGGCAGCTCGGGTAGCCCAGAATCAGAGGATCGAGCCGGAGCGGAGCGAGCTCCGAGTTTCGGCTTCTTCTCGACCACGTCGACCTCCTCGGCGGGACGCAGTCGATCGTGGGTAGTCTCAACGGCGGCTTCTGTGCGGACGGGTAGCGGAACCCAGTCGACAGTAGCAACACGACGGACTGATGATGGCGCCGAGCAAGGCACGTCCGATGCCCCAGTACGTGTCGTCGTGACGAGTCGGTCGACTCGCGGGTGGCCGACGCTCAACCTGTCATCGCTCTAGGTACCCTGACGGTATGGCTCGTCGACCGTATCCACTCAATACCTACGCCGCCCGACGGGCAGCCCTATTCCAGCGGCTCGTCCGTGAGTCGAGACTGAGCGAAGCGACCGCGGAGCTCCGAATCTCGGGTTGGGAGTCCGAGGCCCGAATGCGCGACTTGGATGTGCGCAAGCCGGAGTGGTGGGATCCGGCGTGGGATTGGATCCTGAAGCAGCGTCGGCGGCTAGGGGAGCCTGTCGATCCAGTTCACAACCCAAAGGGCATCGCAGACCTTCCGTAGCTCCTTGCCAAGGTTCGCAGTTGGCCTCCGATCCGGAATTGCGTTCGGGGCCCAGCTCAGTCGTGCACGCTCCAGCCGGGCGTGGCCATCCATGAGGCCTGCCCGGCGGCTCACAGCCGTGCGCATGACCGCTCCGGGTCGCGGCTGGTCGTCGGGTTCATCCGTGCACAACTCATCTGAGTACCAAATGGCGCAGAAGTCCCCGGTCCGGCCTACCTGACGAGTCCGATCTGGATCGCTGCACCGAACAGGACCGCGGTGGCGCCCAGACCGATCATGACGAGAATGATCCCGGCTTGCGTGAGCGGCCCGGATCCGAAGGTGAAGCCCACCAAGAGGACGGCGATCCCGACGTCGGCGACGGTTAGCCGCAGGATGGCGGCGCGCCCCAGGAGGTGCCGCTGCCACGCATGGGTGTCCGGATTGCCTGGGCCGATCGCCGGGATCAGGTGTGTTGCCGAGGCCACAATCGCTAGTCCGATCCAGCCCACGATCAATGGACCCGTGACCGCGTCGACCGACCAGGCCGCGGGATTCGCACCGAAGGCGAGCACCCGACCGGCGGCAATCGCCATCCCGACCTCGAACCAAACGATGGCGGACACGAGGCCACCGATCGCGAATCGATGCCAATCCGGATCGGTCGTCCAGTGGGCCCGCGTTTGCCACGTCCGCCAGGCGTAGACGGCCAGGCCGGCCGAGCCCGCGGCGACACTGACCGCACCCACGCGCGCAACGGCATCGGAGGTCAGGACAAAGCCAAGCGCGACGATCGGAGCTCCGGCTGCCAGCCCGACGAGGGTGATCCAAGTACTTGGGCGGCGCGCAATCCGAGCCCCGACGACCGTTGGGAACAGGTGCAGCATCGTCGTGGCGATGACGAGTGACACGAAGCCAATCAGGTTCAGCCAGGCATGGGCTGGCTTGATCTGGGCCCAGGCGTCGACGACTGGTGTCCAACCGGCCAGGTAGAGCGTCGCGAGACTGGCTCCGAGCGCGACTTCGGCGAGCGCGACGACGTATCCTTGGGTGACAAGGCCTCGACTCGGCCCCAGCCCTCGACCGAGCGGCCGGAGCGCCGCGACCCCACTCAGCCCGATTCCGGCGATGAAGCCGACCCCACCCGCGACGGCCAGGCCGGCCTGATCGCCAACGACGCCGGATGCCACGCTCAAGGCGCCGAGAGCGACGGCTCCGACGGCGGCAGTCCGCAGCCACCGGTCGGCCGGCGGCGCGGCTGCGAAAGCCGAGGTGAAATACGGCATCACGCCCGCGATCGCGCTGGTCGCCCCCCCGGCAAGAGCGAGGTGGAGCGGTAACCAGGCCCCACCGCGGACCGCAGTTGGCAAGAGGATCGCCAGCACCGCCCCCAGCAGATAGGCGACTGCGATCCCGATTGCTCCAACGGCGACCACGCGATCGAACGAGCGATCGATGGACGGCCGCCGGGGATTCAACGTGGCGGGCGGGCTCAGGATTCGGCCCCCGTATCGGCTAGACGTGGTGACGGGGGCAGCCTTCCGCCGGACCGAGTGGCCAACTCCGGATCAATCGTTGCCGCCTGCTCGGCCGGGTGCCTCGCCATCCGCTCAGTTCCTTGTGAGGTGAGCCAAGCACAGATCTGGCTCGACGTACGGCTCGAGCGCCGCCGCGTCCAATGGCGCTCCCATCTGGCGGAGTGCTCCGCGCATCAGGCCGAGGTGGACGCCACAGACCACCGAGCGGTGGTCGCGCGCCAACGGCTCGAACGGGCAGCGACGCAGGCGGATCGGGCCGCCGGGGAGGGCCGGTCCCTCAGGTTCGAATCCTGCGTCAGCCAACAGCTCGACCAGGCGTCTCACGGCAGCATCCTCGTCCCTGACGACCCTGGCCGAGCCGATCAGGGCCCGGCCCCAATGTTCTCCAGCTTCGACAGCTAGGGTGGCCGGATCGGCCGTCCGATCGAGCTCCTCGGCCAGCACCCTGGCCAGCGCGCGGTACGGCTCCTGCTCGTCTGCTTCAGCTCGGGCCAGATAACGCAGGCGTGGTCGGCCGCGGCCTGTCGCCGGCGCCGCCTCCGTGGACACAAGCCCGGCGTCCGCAAGACGAGCAAGTTGTTCGCGCACCGAGTTCTGGTGGAGACCGACTGCAGCGGCCAACTCCCGGACTCCCAGCGGTCCGCCCGAACCGCGCAGGACGGCGAGCAGCCTAGACCGGGTCAGACCAGCCAGGAGGCGGTGGCGATCATGTTCTGCAGTCATCGTTTGCATTTTGCACGATAATGACCGTAAATATCAAGGACCGATCCCGGTGCACTTCTAGGAGGATCCACCAGATGTCGATCGATCAGGACGAGGAGGCCGCGGCGGCGATCCGCTCGCACCATGACGAGCTGCGGGACACCCTCCAAGCGCGCGTCGGCGACCTGCGCGACGCAGTGCGGGCCGGCCGACCATACGAGGCATCGGAGCGCGCGGTCATCGGCTACCTAGAAGACGACCTGCTGCCCCACGCCGCCGCCGAGGAGGCGGCGCTCTACCCGGCCGGCGACAGCGGGCTGACCGCCCTCCTGGTGCAAGCCATGCGCGAGAGCACCACGGGATCCTCGCCCATGTCGAGCGCCTCCAGGGTGCCGAGGACGGACTGGAAGCGGTGGCGACCGCGAGCGCCATCCTCGCCCTGTTCGAGGCGCATCTGTGGAAGGAGAACGAGCTGCTCATTCCGGCCCTCGTGGCCGACCCGAACGTGTCGCTCGGCGAGCTGCTGAGCGGTCTCCACGAGCTGGTGGGCTGAGGAAGGCCAGTCGAGTTCCCTCATTGCCGGCTTTTGAGATCTATGAAACGGAGACGAGATGTCCCAATCAACCGCCGCGAACATCCAACCGGAAACGAGCGAGTCCCCAATCCTGATCAGCCGCCGGGCGGTCCTGCGGCGAGCCGGCTTCGTCGCCGGCAGCGTCGGCGCGGCGGCCTTCCTCGCGGGCTGCGGGCAGAATGGGGCCGCCGGCTGGACATTCGGTCCGGCGGCTTCGGCCGCCGCGGGGGCTGCCACCCCGAGCCTGCCCGTAGCGAGTTCAGGGTCAACAGCCTCGACGGCGGCGGCAAGTCCGTCCGCGCTCGCGAGCCCGATGCCGTCCCCGTCGGGCGCGTCGACAGCTCACGATCCGAGCCCTGCCGACTTCGCGGTGCCGCCCCCATACCGCCCCGGCCTCTCAACGCCGGTCGAGTTCAAACTCACCTCGAACGACGGGCCGGGGCAGTCGATCCTGATTGCCCGCTCACCGGACGCAGCGTACGAATCGATGAACTTCGATGGCCAGGTCCCGGCGCCGACCTTGCGGATCACCGAAGGAGACACTGTCCACTTCACGCTGACGAACCAGGGCATGATGCCCCACTCGATTGATTTCCACGCCGCGCAGATCGCCTGGACTCGGGTCTACCAGGAGGTGGCCCCGGGCGCCTCGTTCAGCTTCGAGTGGACGGCCAAGTACCCTGGCGTCTTCATGTACCACTGCGGGGCGGCACCCGTCCTCATGCACATGGCCGATGGCATGTACGGCATGGT
>PNAZ01000019.1 GCA_003169655.1 Chloroflexota bacterium | reverse complement strand
GGTCCTGGTCAACCTCGGAGTCGAGCTACCCAAGGTGCGCACGGCGGTCGAGTTCCTGATCGATGCTGGCCAGCGGCCGGTCGTCGGCGAAGTCGGCCTCACTCCGGCCGCCAAGCACGTGATCTTGCTCGCGATCGATGAGGCTCGGCGCATGGAGCACCGCTACCTCGGCACGGAGCACCTGCTTCTTGGGATCGTGCGCCAGGGCGACAGCGTGGCCGCGGGTGTGCTCGAGTCGCTCGGGGTCAACCTCGGAGACGCCCGTCGAGAGGTGCTTCGCCTGGCGCCCCTGGGGTCAGCGCCAGCGGACGAGATCCGGGGGGAACGACATGGAGACACTCCTGGCCGATTTCACGATCCTGCCTGACGGCGACACCTCCGACCTAGCAGCGTGGTCCGACTCGTTGCGCTGCATCGAGCAGGTCAAGGGGATCGATCCGTCGGCGAGGCGATCGTTTCGGCCCGCGCCGTCGTCACGTCCTTAGGCCGCCTCGTTGATTGGGGGAAGCCGTGGACGCCGACGAGATCGTGACCCCGAGACGACCCCGACGTGCAATCGCCGATCGAGGGGCGTACACGACGATGTCATGGTTGTCGATCCGCTCTAATTAAATGCGGGTCCACGTAAGGTCGAAACCAGATCGCCAAGTCTGCGACTAACAGGACGATGAGGCTCAGGGCGAAGCCCACGCCCCCAAGGAGGACGGCAAGCCCGATCTGGCGGGTCCGGATCGCACCTCTCCGCTGGCGGAGCAGCCCAGCGATGAGTGTCGCGGCCAAGCCGGCAATGACGGCCTGTGAGGTCAACCACGGCAGGTAGTCCCACGCGCCGAACAGCAGGGCGAGCCAACCGCCGACGACCAGGGGCAGGGCGAGACCGAGAGTCGTCCATCCACAGTGTCGCCGGATCGCGTCAGTCATACGTCCCCGTCCGCACGGTGCCAGCCTACCGTCACGTCGCGGGCCGTACACGTGTGATCGGGCTGGGTTCAGAGAAGCCGTGGGCCCTACCTCAACGACCACCGGCCTGGTTGTCAGGCCTGCCCACGGCGATCAGGACGGCGGAGATCAGGAATGCGACGGCGACGAGAACCGTACCCGGGTCGAGCGGCGGCGAACTCTGACCCTGGGCCGGGGCCAGGCCGCGCCACGGCGTCGTGGCGATGTACGCGACAACGACAGCGTAGGCGAGCGCGACAGTGAAGCCGAGGACGCGGGCCCACGGGATCTGTCGCAGAGCGCCGTAGCCCGCCGCAATCGGCGGCACAGCCAAGGGGAGAAAGGCCAGTCCGCCGAGGCGGCCGCCCGTGGCGACGAGCCCAGCCAGCGGGACGGCAAGTGACCCGATCCCCAACGCAAGCAGGACGAGGCCACCGGCGACCCACGCTCGACGGCGTCCGACCCCAATGACATCACTGGCGTCGTGTGCGTTCATCCGCCTGCCTCCCCGAACACGATAGGGACTCGGGCACGCCCCTGCGTTGCCCAGGCTCACAACGTGCTCATCGTGACGTAACCACGTCACGGCAAGCGAGGCCACGTGGTCCCAGGGCCGTGACACGGATCGCCGAACGGGGCTCGTTGATCATCGGGCTGGCGGTGGTCGCTGCTGGCGCTTGGCTGGCTCGCCTGGAACGTCATCCCGCTTGACGCGACGGGGTGCCGCAGTCGAGGCAGGTCGTGAGCGTCACGTGACCCGCCGGCGGTCAACGACCGGGAGGCGCGACGGCGGGACCGGCGCGCGGATCGAGCCCCTGGCCCATGCAGACGCCACTAGCGAGGTCATCATCGCGAGAATCGTCGCCGACCGACCCGGCGCGGTCTATTCGCCCCCGGTGCGACGCCTCGGGGACCACATCTTGGGGGGGTCGCCAGAACGACCGGGAGCCTATGGCCGCCCTCGACGGACGAAGATGAGCGCGTCCCGACCTGAACAAACGGCCGCGCCACACCGTCTGGAATGATGTGATTGGTTCGGTGCCGAGAGCTGAGGTGCAAATGACGAGGGCGGCCGACAAGTCGGTCGAATGGCCCGAGCGCGAGGAAGCGTTCAAGGTCCTCATCGGACCGCGGCTCGATCGCGCCTACGGGCTTGCCTGGCACGTCTTGGGCCACGCTGCCGATGCCGAGGACGCCTGTCAGGAGGCGCTCCTCGCCGCGTGGTCCGCCTGGCCCCGACTGCGCGATCCTGCCCGCTTCGACGCCTGGTTCGATCGGATCCTCGTGAACACCTGCATCGAGCACCTGCGTCGCCGGGGACGCCGGCCGCAGGCGACGTTGCCCGACGAACCCGACATCGCGGATCGAGACGTGTTCGCAGGCTCGACCGAGCTGGACGCCATCAGCCAGGCTCTCGGGCGCCTCAGCCCGGAGCACCGCGCCACCGTCGTCCTTCGCTTCTGGGCCGACCTCTCGACCGATGCCATCGCGGAGCGTCTCGGCGTGCCACCCGGGACCGTCCGCTCGCGCCTGCACTACGCCCTCGAGGCGCTGCGTACCGAGCTCGAAAGTGAGCGGAATGCCCGATGAGCGACCATCGCGATCAGACCGACGACCCGATCGAGTCCGAGCTTCGCTCATGGTTCAAGGCCACCCGAACGCCTGCGGCTCCGCCGACCTTGCGGGTTTTCGCGGCCCAGGTCGGGTCCGGCGCGAGGCCGACGACGCCGGTGCGCCGGCTCGCGGTCGGCTGGCGCCAGGCCCCGGGCAATCGTCTCGCCGCCGCGGCGACGGCCATCGCCATCGTCATCCTCGCGGGCGGGCTGCTCCTGGTCGCGGGACAGCGCGGATCCGCCGCCCCCACGGCCTCGCCCCTGACATCGCAACCCGCCATGGCCTCGCCCCACCCGACCGGCTCGCCGGCGATCGCGACCCCGATCGATGACGGCGGGATCTTCGGCGCGAGCGGCCTGTGGGCCGTGGCAGGCGGCGAGCTCTACCTCTCGGGCGACTTCGGCGCCACGTGGGTCCAGCGCACGCTCGTGCCGACCGTCGCCCTCGATGCCACTTCCGGCGACGTTCTCTCGAGTGTTTTCGTGCTCGATGCCAACCATGCTTGGACGGCCAGCCCTGGGTCTGGCTCCACGGTCCCCTACGGCGGCCAAGGCCCCGGCAACGACCACCTGTACGTCGTCATCAGCCGCACTACCGATGGCGGCGCCACCTGGCAGTCCGTGACCGTCCCGGGTGACTGGGGCGGCACCCAACCGGTCCTCGCGTTCGCCGATGCCGAGCGCGGCTTCCTGTTGCTGTCGGGACTTCGTGGTGGAGGTGGGAGCGTCGTCTTCGCCACCACGGACGGCGGCGCGAGGTGGCAGCGCGTCGGCGGTGCGGACAGCTTGGGCTCGATCTTCAGCGCGAGCGATGCGGCGACCCTGTGGGCCGGCAACGAAGGAGATGCCGGGCCCGTCGCACGACCCATTCTGGACGTGAGCGGCGACAGCGGTCGGACGTGGACGGATGCCCGTTTGCCCGGTCTCGTCGGAGACATCTTCGTCAACGACAACCCCGTTGGCCCGCCCGTCTTCTCCGGCCAGGACGGGGCCGTCGCCGTCATCGCGGCCTCGACCGACACCTCACCCATGGTTCGCTTCTACCGTTCGAGCGATGGCGGTCGTACCTGGGTCCTGGCGGCCCAGGTGCACATCGGCGAGCGCGGCTCGACCGGCGTCGCCGTCGTCGACCCCCTGCACTACGTCGTCATCGACTCGCACACTGGCCAGCTCCAAGCCACGAGCGATGGTGGCGTCACGTGGCAGCCGGCGGCATCGAGCGGTCTCGCCGCCGCGCTGCGGCTTCGCTTCTGGGATCCGAGAAACGGGGCCGCGGTCGTGCAGATGACGAACGGGCAGGCACCAGCCACTGGCGTGCTGCGTACGACCGACGGCGGACGGACGTGGAGCCCGGTCGCGATCGCCGCCCCCTCGTCGGCCACGGCCTCTCCCGATGTCACCGCCCGGTACCCCGACGGAATCCCGAGCACATTCCTCGGCCAGCACGTCTACCGCCCTGGCGATCTCGGGAAGACGGTACCGACCGGACCGTTCCTCCTTGGCGGTTGGGACGCCGGTCCCTTGGCGGTCTCCTGTCCAGCCATTGTCCCAGGCGCCTCGAACCCTCCCTGCCCGAGCTTCGAAGCCCTGGCCGAGACACGAGGCGGGCCGATGGTCATCGGGGTTCGCTGGGGCGCGTTCTCGGTGCCCGGAGCTCCTGCGCTCGTCCTGCGTGTCACCGCGGAACCGGCCCCGACGTGCGTCTCTATCCCGCCGGGCGGCTGCCCGGGGCCATCCGTGACGGTCCAGGATGTCCTGTGGGCCGGCGATCCGTCGGCCTCGACGCCGAGCCCGACGCCGATGCCGACGGTCCAGATCCCAACGCAGCCGCCCGCCCAGGTCACCTCGGCGTGGACGAAGGTGACGCTGCCGACGATCGTGACCCAGCCGATTACGATCGGCGGGCCTGGGGGTGGGCCGTCCGCGTTGCCGGGCGGCGGCTTCATCGACTTCGTGCCGGCCGCCGCGGACCGCACGGTCGTGCTCACATCGCCTGACGGCTCGGCCTGGGCCGAAGTCGGAGAGATCACCGGCCCGGACGCGCTCGGTATCACCGGACCCGTCGCGTTCAACGGCCACGTCTATGTGGCCCTCGGCGGCGAGGGGGGTGGCGGGTTCTACGGGATGCAGTCGAACGGTGCGGCGTGGGTCTCGACCGACCTCGCCCACTGGACGAAGGCACCTGCCCAGGCGGGCTTGGCGGGCGCGATCTTCCGGGGGATCTCCACCGGCTCGTTGAACTTCGTCGCCATCGGCGACAGCGAGGGCGGTAGCCCGACGGTCTGGACGTCGCCTGACGGGCTGCACTGGGGCCCGGTCCTCGTGAAGTCGGTCTTTCCGTTCGACCTGTCCGAGGCGACCGGGATCGCCCAGACGAATCATGGACTGGTGATCGTCGGCCGGATCGGGGAGGAGGGAGCCACCTGGACCTCGCCCGACGGCCAGACATGGACGGTGCACTCACCGCTCCCGTCCGGAAGCGGGTTCTTCAATGGGCTCGCCAACGGGCCGGCAGGGTTCGTGAGCCTCGTCGGTGCACCTTCGGGCGGGATTGAGGTTGCGCCCGGCGACTTCCGGGCACCGGTGACGCCGTGGACGTCCACAGACGGGGTCACCTGGCACGCCGGTCCGTCGAGCCCGGCCCTGTTCGGTACCTACGCCTCGATCGTCGGTGTTCCCGGCGGCTACTTGGCTGTCGGGACCATCGGTCTTGATGTGACCGAACACCTCTGGAGCTCGACGGATGGGACGAGCTGGGTACCCGTCGCCGGCGTCGATGTCGGCAGCGACTCCAGCTTGACGCTCGTCTCCGACGGCCACCACGTCCTGTTGTGGATCTATGGCCCGAACGGGCTGGAGCTGCTCGTCAGCGATGGCGTCCATAGCTGAGGCGGAAAGGCGCTAGCCGTCTCGGAGCGCAAGTTGTTCCAGGCGATGCGTTTCCTGCCCCGCCGAGCGTCTATAGGGCATGCTGTCCGCCGTTGGGGGAGCGAACCTGAGCGGGATGATGGACCGGTCGATCGGGTCCACAGGCGCAAGTGGGGCCGTGGGCGAGCTATACGCACGCCACGCAACCGCGCTCTACGCGCTCGGCCGCCGGTTGGGGCTCGATGAGGACGAGGCGTGGGACGCGGTCCAGGAGGCGCACGTCCGTCTGTGGCGCGTCCTCTCCGAGGGGCAGGAGGTCCGCGACTGTCGAGCCTGGCTCGCCGCGGCGACGTATCGGCTGGCCATGGACCAGCACCGCCTCGCTCGGCGGGTGGGCGAGCTTCGGCGCCGGCTGGGAGCATCGAGTGGACCGGCGGGCGGGCGGAGCGGCGACCCGACCGACGCCCTGGCGGCATGGGCGGCGGTGGACGCGCTCCCCGTGCGGCAGCGGGCGGCGATCTACCTCCACTACCGCCTCGACCTGACATACGAGGACGTGGGGCGGGCCATGGGGATCTCGCCGGGAGCCGCCCGGGTCAGCGCGAGCCGCGGGCTGGCGGCGGTTCGAGCAGGGCTCGGCATTCCAGAGAAGGGAGTCGTTGAGTGAACAACCGTGACCTCGACCGGCTGCTGCGCCAGCCCGCCCCAGACGAGCCCCGAATGGCGCGCCCGTTCGCGCCACCTGCGGAGGGGGTCGTCGAGGTCAACGCCGTCCAGCGAGTGCAGCGTGGCGCCGGAGGGGGCCGCGGTCGGCGATCGTCGGTCCTCGGCGCTGCGGTCGTGCTCATGGTCGCCCTGGCTGCTGGCGCTGTCGCCCTCAACGTTGCCCTGCCGCGCGGGGGCGCCGGATCCGCCTCGCCGGCCGCCTCGCCCTCGATGCCACCCGGTGTCGCCGTGACCCGGGAGGCGGCGGTTGCCGTGGCCCTCGCGAACGGCGGCGGCGGGACGATGGTCGACGCTCGCGTCGGGCATATCGGCGACTTCGACCCCAACCAGCGCGTGGTCCCAGCAGACCGTCTCGTGTGGGCGATCACGTTCAGCGGCGGCAACTCGTCGACCGACTTCGTGGATGCGACGACCGGCGCGTGGCTCGAGGGCATGTCGCCGGCGCCGGCGGTCATCACCGGATCGCTCTCGACCGCGGGGCTCGCGCTTGCCTCGTCGCTCCCCGGCTCGGCGAGGGTGACCGTCGGGGACCTGATCGTCGCCGTCCCGGCCGGCTGGCGGTTCTATGCCATGAGCGAGTTCTCGTCGTTCACCAGCAGGGCTGGCGTGCTCGCGAACTTCGACCTGGGGGCCGCGTGCGGACTGCCTGACATCAGCGGCGGCTGCCTCCAGAACCTGTCGCTCCGGTCCGGGCAGGCGCTCGTGTTCGTCGGCAATGCGGGGTTCCCCGGCTGGACTGTTGAGGGGATGAAGCCCGCAGGCGGCTGGAGCGCGTTCATCGCCGGCCTTCCCGCGGCCCTCACGGTTACCACCTCGGACATCCCCTACGGCGCGGCGCAGGCCCGCAGCTGGCAGATCGCTCGGCAAGACTCCGAGGACAACCGGTACACGGTCGACGGGTACCTGGGCGCCGATCCCGGCGGACTCGCGGAGCAGGTGGACGCGATCGCGAAGGAGATCGCCCTCGTCAAGCCGGTCGTCCCGCTGCCCACCGGCGCTGCGGGTTCCGCCGCGGGGGCGCGGGCGGCTGCGGCGGCCCTAGCGTCGCTCCGGGCGGGCGCCACCCCCGGAGCCGGGTCGAGCTACTACGCATGCTTCCCGGCCGCGGTAGGGACGCCGCGCCCCGCCACCATCACCGACGGCCCGAACGGCACGCTCCGGGCCCCCCTTGCGGTGACCTGCCGCGCCGACATCGCCCCCACGGAGACGCAGGTTTGGCACCTCACGCTCACGGTCAGCTGGGAGGCCGGGCCCGCGATCGGCGCGGGCTCGATGACCCAGACCCTGACGCTGGCTGCCGACGGTTCCGTGGGCAATGCCACGACGGGAGGAGACCCGTTGCCGGGCTCACCGTGATCTGAGAGCTCATTCATGGCGACCGCCGGTGGGAGTCGAGGTGCCGCGGCCCTTCGCTCCCTGTCGCAGTGTGGGGCCACAGCCCGTCTGGGCCACGCCGTCTGGCTTTGGCAGCCGTGGCGCCAGGATCCAGACGAGCTGCGCCGTCGTCTCCGCCCCCACCTTGGACCGCGCGTTCGCCAGGTGGTGCTTCACCGTCGAGCGCGACAGGCCGAGGCGGTGGGCGGCGGCCTTCTCCGACCCGGCCGCGAGGACGGCCGCGACCACGCATGCTGTAGGTTGTAATCGCGCGTCCAACACCAGTCGGGCGCGCCAACTCCCGGCCCGAATGGCGCTTGATTCATTCCCGAATTACCATATGCGTCTAACTAGTGCCGGGATGTGCGCTTGACTCATCCCGGAATCGGATAGAGATCGCTGTCCGCCACGCTCACGAGATGGCTCGCGAGACCTGATTCTGGCGTTTAACTCTGGATCAGGAGATCGAAGGTTCGAATCCTTCCTCGCCAGCCAACACCACGACCTGTTGGGGTGTCGAGGAGACACGACTACAACATCTTGTGGAGGGGTCCCTTTTTGCCAGGGTGGCGTCCAGCGAGACGGCGGTCCCCGAAAATCAGGCGCACTCGTTTTGAGCGTGAAACCGTCGTTTGTGCGCCTGACTCTTCCCGACTTGTGCGCCTGACTCTTCCCGACTTGTGCGCCTGACTCTTCCCGACATATGCGCCTGACTTTGAATGTTTCACGCGCTGTGACAAAGCTGTTGCGTTTCGTCGGCCACGCGGGCTCCCGGGCTTGGACGTCAACCTTGTGGGTCGCGTTAGTACTTATCAAGCGCGATTCGCGTGGGCTCCAGATCGTTTGTACGTCCAGATTGACTCGGACCCTGGTCGAACGACCGTTCCCGGACTTCGCCGCCGCGGATCGCTTCGACATTCGGGGTCGTGAGCTTATCGGGGTCGCTCTGAAGAGTCCGAGCAGCTTCGATGGGGCGATGAGTCTGCTCAAAGGCCCGCGCGTGGCGACCGCCGCGTCGCCACGTCGGACGTACGGCCAATCTCGCCGCGGGCCTCGAGGCGGGCGAGCAGCAGGCAAAAATAGAGCATCCCGCGGTGCGATCCCAATGTCTCGAGGGCAGCTCCGATATCTACGCGCTCGCCTGCAACGAGTAGCAGGTTCGCCGCGACACTGCTGTCGCCGCCCGGAAACACATCCAGCCGGCCGAGCCCGCGCAGCAAGATCACCGCGGCTGTCCAGGGCCCGATGCCCTTGATGTCGCCGAGCAGGTGGGCTGCATCTACGCTCGACCGCGCGCCCAGCATCGCCTCGCTCATCGCACCGGTCGCGATCGCCTCTCCCGCGCGTCGAAGCGTCGCGAGTTTTCCGCCGCTCAAGCCCGCGGCCAGTAGCACGGCGTCGTCGGCCCCAAGGAAGGTCTCCACGCTCGGAAATATGGCCAGGGGCACACCCTCGAATTCGACTGATGAGCCGAGCGCGAGGATCAGGCGCCGCATGATCGCACTCGCCGACTGCAGGCTGACTTGCTGAAACACGATCGCGTTGGCGCACGCCTCGAAAAGCGTCGGATACCGCGGCGGCTTGAGACCACGCATCCTTTGCGCGAGCGGAGCCAACCAGCGGATGACCCGCGCGTGCTGGTGAAAGTCCGAGAGATCGCGCTCCGTGCCGAGCATCCGGCGGACGACCAACAGCGCCCTCTCGGTGTCGGCTGCCCTGCTCATCACCGAGACCGCGAGCGCATCGGCACGCAACTGGGAGACGCTCACGATCACCGGCTCGGCGAAGTGACCAAGCGCGCGCAAGTAGCGGCCATCTTCTGTGTAGACGTCCACTGGGTTTGTTGCCATTCGACGTAGTGCGCTGACCGTGAGGTCGAGCCGGTACGGCGTGACCACGCGGATTTCGTGGGTCGTGGCGCGCAAAGCGTCGGGCGATCGAGGAACTGATGGCATGCGAACCTCGACATATGGTGGTCGTTCCGCGGCTCGTAAGATGCGAGGGCGATCGGACCGCAACCTATCACCCATCCCGTGCTGGAGGAGGCTCATGACGGCCGAGCGGTTCAAGTCCGGGGATCACGTCTCGTGGAATTCGGAGGCTGGGGTCGTACGCGGCAGGATCATTCGCATCGTCACGTCGCCGACGAAATTCAAGGGCTATACGGTCCATGCGAGTGCTGACGAGCCGCAGTACGAGATCAAGAGCGACACGACAGACCACATCGCGATGCACAAGGGGTCGGCGCTGACGAAGCTCCGGACATGAATCGCGAGGCGGGCGGTCCGATCTTCACCATCGGCCACTCGACGCGGACCCTGGCCGACTTCGCGGCGCTCTTGAGGCAGGTTGACGTCGAGCTGCTGGTGGACGTGCGCTCGATCCCACGCTCGCGGACGGTGCCCCAGTTCGACGAGGAGACACTGCCGGAGGCCCTCGCCGCCGCTGGGATCAGGTACCGGCATCTGCCCGCGCTCGGTGGTCGACGACACCATCGCAAGGGTGCTCCGCCCTCGTTCAACACATATTGGCGGATCGCGGCGTTCCGGGATTACGCAGACTACGCGGAGACCGACGGATTCCGCGCAGGCCTCGACGCCCTGCGCGCTCTCGCGCGCGATGAGCGCTGCGCGATCATGTGCGCCGAAGCGCTCTGGTGGCGCTGTCATCGCCGGATCATCACCGACTACCTGTTGGCCGCTGGAGCCCGCGTCGAGCACATCATGGGAAGTGGCCAGGTCGTCCCGGCGACGCTCACGCCTGGTGCGCACATCATGGCCGAAGGGACGTTGCGCTATGACGCACCAAGCGACGGCCACGCCATCGCGCGCGACGATTGACCGGAGATCGCGCGGATAACGGTTGGCGGCGATCCTCAAGAGCGACATGCTCGCGCCCTCCGGTATCCGGCCCCGATCTTCACCGCGCGTCGTGGTCCGCCGGTTCGGGACCTACGGGTCGTCCGACCGCAGGATCTCCTCGACAGCCAACCTGATGATCTGCCGGAAAATTGATCAGGCGATTCCACCTCACCTGCGACACGGGTCGCGCGCTGCCAAAAGGCTCGCGTTGCGTCCGCTGGGTGACGGAAGCGACACCCGTAAAGAGTGACTCTCGATCTGGATCCCGCACGGAGCGAACGAAACATACAGTTGGATGGAACGGCGCTGGTCACCGGGGGCGACTCGGGCATCGGCCGGGCGATCAGCCTGGGCCTGGCCCGCGCTGGCGCTCGCGTCGTGATCGATTATCACGGCGCCGACGACGGAGCTGCCCGGGCGCTGGTCAGGGAGATCGAAGGATTCGGTGGCCGCGCCACTGCGATCCGCGCCGACGTCAGTGATCCCGGCCAGGTCGAGCGGCTGATCGGGCATGCCGTAACGACATTTGGCGGTCTCGACATCATCGTCAACAACGCCGGCCTGGAGGAGCAGCATCCCTTCCTCGAGACGCCCCTGGCGGCCTGGTCGCGGGTCATCGCGGTCGATCTGACCGGGGTCTGGCTGTGCTCGCAAGGTGCGGCCCGCCAGATGGTCGCCCAGGGCCGCGGCGGACGGATCATCAATATCTCATCGATCCACGAGGACGTGGCGATGCCCACGAACGCGCCGTACTGTGCGGCCAAGGGCGGCGTCCGGATGCTGATGCGGACCCTCGCCGTCGAGCTGGCGCCTCACGGGATCACTGTCAACAACATCTGTCCGGGGGCGATCAACACGAAGATGGACGCGCGCCTGAAAGTGGAACCGGACGCGTTCGAGGTCCTCCTCGACGAGATCCCGCTGCATCGGATGGGCCAGCCTGACGAAGTTGCCGGCGTGTGCGTCTTTCTGGCCTCAGCCGCCGGTGCCTACGTCACGGGCGCCTCGTATGTCATCGACGGTGGGATGAGTCGGAACGCGGGCAGCCTGTGAGGACCCGGGCGGCCCGCCCGTGATCAGCAAGGTCACCGGGCCAAGCGAACGGCAATCGGCCTACGTCGTAAGCGACAGCGAAATGGCCCAGGGCAGCACTCTGGGTTCGCCCAAGGCGGTCGTGATCATCGGCGCGACCGGGGCAATCGAAAAGTTCTACTCGATCGACGCCGGTCGCGACGTCGTGGGGACAGTGATGGTCCACCACTGGGACGAGAGCACGGGCGTACCACTGACCCGGAGCCATGGGCATTTCGTGATCCACCCGCACCACCAGGAACACTTCCTTGAGCTGTCGAACGGCGTGACCGTGCGAGAGGACATCTTCGTGCTCAGCAGCCAGCCCGCGGGCCGGCGGGTCGACCCTCCCGCTGCCTACTACACGGTCGAGCTCAGCAACCCGACCCACGACCCGATCGTCATCGGAACCTATGCCTCCGCCCGCCTGCGTGGGGACACCGGACCGGATGTGCGCACGGGCTATCGCCGGCGGCAGCATGCCCTCTACGCGTGGAACGCGGCGGAACCCGGTCTGGTGCGGAGCTTTGGGTCATCCACAGCGCCAACGAGCTACGAGACGACCGGCGACCACGGCAAAGCGAGTGCCAGCAGCTTTCGGGGGCAGCTGGCCAACTGCCTGGCCGCGGCCGCTGAGGATCCGCTCGGCATCCTCCACTTCCGGAATCGGCTCGGATCGGGCGAGACCGTCTCGATCCACCTGCTCCTGAGCGTCTCGACCGCCGGTCGGGCGGCCGCCCGGCGCGTCCATCAGAGCTGTCCGCCAGCCGCCGAGGCGTTCCGCCGGACGGCGGCACACTATGACGAGATCCTAGGCCGGGCCGTCGTCGTGACTCCCGATCCCGACGTCAACCGCGGCGTCCTGTGGGCCAAGGCCAACATGTTGCGGACCGAGCTGCTTGGCCGGACCGGCTGGGCCGTGGTCAACGACCCGACTCGCTCGAATAACAGCGTGGGCCGCGACACGGCCTGGTTCGCATACGGCTCCGACTACATCACGCCTGAGTTCTCGCGGGCCTCGCTGCTGTGGTACGCCACCCACCTCGAGTCAAATGGGATGGTTGTCGAGTACTACGACGTCCGCACCGGCGAGAGTGCCGACTACCGCCTGAACATCAACGACAACACGCCCTTGCTGATCCTGGGCCTGTGGCATCACTACAACACAACCGGCGATCGGGCGTTCTTGCGCCAGGTCTACCCCCGGGCAGTCGCCGCGGCTCGCTACCTGCTGTCGCAGCGAAACGAGCAGGGGCTGGTGTGGTGCACAGCAACCGGCACGGCGGATTGGGGCATCGTGGGCTGGCGCAACGTCATCGCCAGTTACCGGTTGTCGGGCGCGACGACCGAGCTGAACTCCGAGTGCTACGCCGCGCTCGCTGCTGTGTCGCGCATGGCCCGGGTCCTGGGCCGCCACCCTGAAGCCGCTGCGTTCAAGGAGGAAGCCAACACGCTTCGAGGCGCGATCAATCAATTCCTGCTCGATCCCGCGACCGGGCTGTACTACCTCAACATCGATGTCACGGGCGCGGCCCGCACCGACGTCACCGCCGACCTGGTCTTTCCGGTGATGTTCGGCGTCGCCGACGACGAGACTGCCGCCCACATCATCAGCCGTCTCAGTTCTCCGGCGTTCTGGACGGAGGCCGGGATGCGAACCGTGCCGCGCGACGCGATCGATTATGGGCCGACCCATGGCTACGGGCTGCTCGGTGGCGTATGGGTCGCCTTGTCCTTCTGGTTTGCCTTCGCCGCTGCCCGCTTCAATCAGGAGTTCATGGCGGCTTCGCTGTCGTCAAGCTTCCGGCACTACGCCGAGGATCCCCGCGGCAACAACACCGTGCCGGGCCAATTCTCCGAGTGGCTTCACGGCGAGACTCTGGCCAACCAGGGAATGATGCTGTCGCCGTGGTTCCCGCCACGCTACCTGTGGGCGGCGATCGAGGGCGCTGCTGGGCTCGATCTCTCGGGTGACCAGCCGAGCATCAACCCGCGCCTCGCCCCGGACTGGAAGTGGCTCGGGGTGCGGAACCTGGTCCTGGCCGGGCGACGGGTGAGCTGGTTCGTGGTCCGGGCGCTCGAGCTGCGGATGTACGCAACCCATCGGTTCGACCAATCGATGCCCTACGAGGCCTACGACGAGGACGTGACCAGCGACATCAAGATGAGTGGCGAAGCCGTGACGGCGATCGCCCTGCGCAAGGATGCCCACCTCACGATCCTCGTCGGCAACACCTCGGATCGGACGGTGACGACCGCCGTGCGCCTGACCAGCGTGATCGAGGGGGCCTATTCGAGCCGGATGTTCAACAGCCTGCGCGGCGACTGGCTCGATTGGAAGACGTTCGACCCCGCCGAGCTGCAGCGCGGGATCCCGCTCCAGATCGAGCGCAAGGGTTTCTGCTTAATCGAGCTGCGCCAGGAGACGTGATGACACCCGCCTATCGCTTCGGGGTCAGCGAGTTCACGACGTGGCCATGGTCGTTCGAGCACGATGTGGCCAGCTATGCTGCGCACGGCATCGACGCAATCGAGATCACCGAATTCAAGCTCGAGGCCGACCATTACGGGCGTCAGCTGGCCCTGATCGCGCCCCACGGCCTCGAGATCAGCTCAGCCCAGACGTCCATCCATGCCCTATTCCCGGACAGCCTGGCTGGCCAGCCAACCGATCCACTCGAACGGCTTCGCCAGATGCGTCGCTCGATCCAGCGGATCGCGCCCCACGTCCCACCCGGAACTCCGTTCGTGGTCGTCACCGGGGCGGCGCCCGGTGGTGACACCGAGCGCGTCTACAGTCTGGCCGTAGACGCCTTCGGAGAGCTTGCGACGCACGCCGCCGACCTCGGCATGCGCCTGGCGTTCGAGCCGCTGAACCCGGTCCTGTTCAACACCGACACCGCCCTGTGGGGCCTCGATGCCGGGCTGCAGCTCGTCGAGGACGTCGGCAACCCGGCCCTGGGGCTGTGCCTCGATACCTGGAACGTCTGGCAGACGCCGGACCTGGCGCGGGTGATCGAACGATGTACCGGCCGGATCTTCGTCGTCCAGGTCAGCGATTGGCGCCGCCCGCGCAGTGGCGCAGATCGGCTTGGCCTCGGCGACGGTTCGCTCGACAACGCGGCAATCGTGGGTCACGTCCGGGCGACTGGTTACGACGGTCCATACGTCCTCGAGATCTTCTCGAGCGAATCACTGCCAGATTCGATCTGGCGGTCCGACCTCGAAGCTCTCCTCGCCCGGAATAGGGCCGCCTTCGCCGACGTCTGGCGGACGAGTTTCGGGCGACCCCAGCCGTAGCCGACGATCAAATCTCCTCGTCCCATTCTTGATCTTCACCGGCCAGGCGATGCACTCGGGCCCGTCCCCTGGTCGTCCCAAACGGGCAGTGGCGGTTCTGTCATCACCCTGACCGATCGACGCAGCCGGGCGGCCCTATGGTTGCCGCGGTCAGATGGGCGACTCGTGCGTTGAGGAAAGGGAAGTTCACCATGAAGATCGCCTCCGAGCTGCTTGTTGAACGACTGATCGACTGGGGCGTCGACACCGTGTTTGGGCTGCCCGGTGACGGAATCAATGGGCTGACAGAGGGCCTCCGCCGGCACCAGGACCGGATCAAGTTCGTGCTCGTGGTGCACGAGGAGGCGGCAGCGTTCATGGCCACCGCGTATGCCAAGTCGACAGGCCGCCTGGGCGTGTGCATGGCAACTTCGGGCCCCGGTGGCATTCATCTCCTCAACGGCCTGTACGACGCGAAGCTCGATCACCAACCCGTCCTCGCGATCACCGGTATGCAGGAGACGGACCTGCTGGGCACCGGGTACCAGCAGGAGGTTCACCTCGAGAAGCTCTTCATGGACGTCGCCGAATACGACGTCATGGTCCACGATCCGGTCCAGATCCCGACCCTCGTTGACCTTGCCTGCAGGACGGCGCTGGCGCGCCGAACTGTCGCCCACATCACCTTCCCGGTGAACCTCCAGATCACCGACGCGAAGGAGGGTCCGGCCGAGCGCACGGCGCCAGCCCGATTGCCCAGCACCTCATCGAACATGCTGCCGGCACCATCCGTGCCAGTCGACTCGGAGCTGGACCTTGCGGCCTCGGTCCTCAACCGGGGCAAGCGGGTCGTCATCCTGGCCGGAGCCGGGGCACTCGGGGCGCGCCCGGAGTTGCTGCAGGTCGCCGAGGTACTGGCGAGTCCGATCGCCAAGACCCTGCCGGGCAAGGCGGCTGCCCCCGACATTCACCCGCTGGTCATCGGCGGGATCGGCCTTCTCGGGACGGAGCCCACTCAGCAGGCGATGGAGAGTTGCGACACGCTGCTGATGATCGGCACGAACTTTCCGTTCACGAAATACCTGCCCGAGCCAGGCTCGACCCAGGTCGTCCAGATTGAGCGAGACGCCGCCCGGGTCGGCAATCGGATGCCGACGGCAGTGCCCCTGGTGGGCGAGGCGGCGCCGGTCCTGCGGGCATTGTTGCCCCGACTGACGCGCAAGACGGATCGAGCGTTCCTGGCAACGGCTCAGGCCTCGATGACGGCATGGCGCGAGAAGATGGCCAGTCTCGAGGATCCACAACGCGATCCCATCCAACCGCAATACCTGATGCGACTCATCGATCGCCACGCGACTGATGACGCCATCCTGTGCTGTGACTCGGGCACGATTGCCACGTGGGCGGCGCGCCATTTCGATATCCGGGGCGACCGCTTCTTCATGCTCTCGGGCAACCTGGCATCGATGTCGCCCGGCCTGCCGTACGCGATCGGTGCGCAGTCGGCTCATCCTGGCCGGCAGTGCGTCGCCTTCGTCGGCGACGGCGGCTTCGCCATGTTGATGGGCGAATTCCTGACGGCCGCGGAGCACCGCCTGCCGATCAAGGTGTTCATCAACAACAATGGTGCGCTGGCCCAGATCATGTGGGAGCAGATGGTCCTCGGCTACCCCGAATTCGGGGTCCGTCGCCGGTTTCCTGCGGACTTTGCTCCGTGGGCTCAGGCATGCGGCGGCTTTGGCGCGCGGGTCGACAAGGCAGCCGATCTGGAAGGCGTGATCCAGGTGGCCTTCGCGTTTGACGGACCGGCCCTGGTCGACGTGATGGTCAACCCGGATGAGCCGCCGATGCCGGCCAGCATCAGCTACGACCAGGCAAAAGGCTTCTTCGAAGCCTTCCTGCGCGGCCAGCCCCGTAAGGGACGAATCGCGACAACACTCTTCCGCGACAAGCTCAAGGAGCTGTCGTCGTAACCCAGCTGTACGACGTCAGCGCTGCACTCACCCCCGGGCTGCCGGTTTGGCCCGGGCAGCACGGTTTGCGCAGACGACTCGTGCTGGATCGCGCCAAGGGAGATCCAGCGACCGTCTCTGACCTGTGCCTTGGCGCGCACACCGGGACCCACATCGATGCGCCGGCTCATTTCATTGCCGGCGGCGGTACGGTCGCCTCGCTCCCGCTTGAGGTGCTCATCGGGTCGGCCGTGGTCGTTGACCTGACTGCTCTCTCGGCGCGGGTCAGCGCGTCCGAACTCGAACGGTGCCGCATCCCGGCGCACACGCAGCGGCTCCTCCTTCGGACCCGGAATTCGGGCTGGACTCGAGATCAAGATTTCCGGCCCGGCTTCGTCGCCCTGGATGCCTCGGCGGCGGACTGGTGCGTCGATCATGGGATCCGCCTGGTCGGGATCGACTATCTCTCTATCGAAGCCTTCGGCAGCGAGGACCAGGGCAATCCCGTCCACCATCGGCTCCTTCGCGCCAAGGTCGTCATCCTTGAGGGCCTGGAGCTGGAGGCGATCGACTCCGGCCGGTACCAGATGGTCGCGCTGCCGATCCTTGCCGCGGCGGCGGAGGCCGCACCTGCCCGGGTTGTCCTTACCCGCCTCGCGGCTTCCTGACGCTCGGTCCGATCAGGCGCACGGCTCGGTTCTGGAAAACGAACGCGCTCAGCCAGCTGAGAATCACGAGCCCGCGGTTGCGGAAGCCCGTCAGCAACGCGATATGGACCACGAGCCAGGCCAGCCAGCCGGGCAGGCCGTGAAACTGGTAGGGGCCCGCCTTGACCACTGCGGCGAAACGTCCGTTGGTCGCCATCATCCCTCGGTCCCGGTACCTGAACGACGGAATGTCCGGCGCGCCCAACGCGAGGGCGGTGATGCTCCGGGCGGCATACTCGCCTTCCTGCTGGGCGACTGCGGCCAGCATCGGCAGCAGCTTATCCCCCGCGCCGACTGCTGCAAGGTCGCCGAGGACGAAGACCTCCGGATGGGTCGTCAGACGCAACGACCGGTCGACCAGGACGGTACCGCCTTTACCCGGCTTGTCCGTCAGCGCGCTCGCCAGGTCCGAGGCACGGACGCCCGCGGCCCAGACGGTGAGACCACTCCGAACCTCGCTTCCATCAGCGAGCTTGACCCTCCCGGCAGTGACCGCCTGGACGCTGCCCTGGACCACGAGAATGCCTTTTCCAACTAGGGCGCGCTGCGCCTGCTTGCCGAGCTTCGGGCCAAAGGTCCGCAGCAGCGATCCTTCGCCCTCGATGATCGTGACGGAAACCTCGCGGCGATCGAGACCCGCGGATTCGCGATCGAGGATCAGTTGAACGAGGTCATTCAACGAACCGGCGAATTCGACTCCGGTCGGCCCACCACCGACGATCACGAACGCGAGGAGTTGGCGCCTCCGTTTCTCGTCGGGTTCCCAGCGGGCTGCCTCGAATTGTTCGAGGACCCGGCTCCGCAGGGTGACCGCGTCATCGAGGTCCTTGAGTGCGAGGGAGCGCTGCTCGATCGTCTTGCTCGGGAAGGAGGCGACACTACCGGTCGCGGCCACGAGGATGTCATATGCGACCTCGCCTCGGTCGGTGATCACAACTCGCCGGTCGAGATCGAGGCTGGTTGCCGTGGCAAGCCGGACATCAATCCGCCGACCGGACAGCATCGATCGCAGCGGGCGGACGATCTCGGACGGCGCTAAGACGGCCGAGGCAACCTGGTAGAGCAGGGGCGTAAAGAGCTGGTAGTCGTGACGGTCGATCAAGGTCACGTCGACCGGCGCCTTGGCAAGATTCCTGACGACTTCCATCCCAGCGAATCCCGCACCCACCACCACGACCATCGGTCGAGTCGACCTGGCCAGCGCTGGATGCCTGCCCATCCCTTCGTCGGCTGGCCCGATGCGCCGGGCTGCCTGCTGCCAAGCGGCCCCGGCACCGGCCGGCCGACGCCACGATCGAACGATCCAGCTGAGGACGGCCAGCAGCTGGGTCCACGGATCCGCCATCGGCTATGCCTCGACCGCGTGGGGGTCGGACGGCCGCCGGGCCAGTGCCCCAGCCGCGGCGGCGCGGCGCAGCCAATCGGCCGTCCGCGCGGCAAGCGCGGAGATCGTGAGGGCAGGGTTGGCCGAGCCTTGTGTCGGGAGGACGCTGCCGTCGCAGACCAAGAGGTTCGGCACGTCCCAGCTTCGGCACCAACGATCGACGACTGAGTCCGTGGGCGTGAAACCCATCCGGGCCGTACCCACGAGATGAGCGTAGCGGGTAACCGCATGCGTGTCAGTCGCGCCCGCGGCCGTCAACACCGCACGCGCCCGGCCCGTCCCTGCGACCATCATCCGCCGGTCATTCTCGGACAGGCTGAAGTGCATCGAGGGAACGGGGATTCCCAGCTCGTCGCGTTCGGTCGGGTGGATGGTCACAGTGTTTCGCTCGTCGGGCAAGATCTCACCGAGGACGCCGATCGCGGCGATGTGGTTGTAGTCCTGCATGGCTCGGAGGAGCTCATCACCGAACCCGCCTGCCTCTTCGGTGATGAGGTGGGCCATCGCGATCGGCAATGGCGAGACCGTCTGGAGGGCATACCCGCGGACGAAGTCGTTGCTTGGATCGGTCTCGTAGAACGCCTCGGTGAGCGCGCACGCGGGCGGGGACTTGTATTGGCGGATGAGGTCAGGAAACCGGCCCCAGACCACGGGGCCGGCCTGGGCCATCAGGTTGCGCCCGACCAGGCCGCTCGAGTTCGCGAGCCCGTCGGGGAACGCACTCGATGTTGAGTTCAGCAGGAGCCGCGGCGTCTCGATCGCGTAGCCGGCAACGATCACGACCCGGGCGCGCTGTTCCGCCTCGATCCGCTGGTCGCCATCGGTGCGGTAGTAGCGGACGCCTGAGACCTGCCCGGTCGGGTCAAGCGGGATCTCGAAGGCCATGCAGCCAGTCCGGATCTCCGCGCCTTGAGCGATGGCGTCGGGGATGTGGCTGACCAGCATCGAGCTCTTCGCCCCGACCTTGCAGCCGAGCAGGCAGAAACCGCGCTGGATGCAATGGGGACGCTTGCCCACCCGGCCAGACGGGATGGCCACCGGCCCGCCCGCCACGACCGGGATCCCGAGAGCCTGGCAGCCCTTGATCAGCATCTGGCCCGCCGTGCCGGCTTCGAGCGGGGCGTACGGATATCCATGCGGGGCGCCCCACGGAAAATGGGCCGGCCCCGAAACCGGGTACTCCCGCTCCATGGCCTCGTAATAGGGCTCGACGTCCTCGTAGCTCATGGGCCAGTCCACTGCCACGCCGTCGAGCGTCCGGACCCGGAAGTCCGAGGGGTGCAGGCGCGGACAGAACGCGGCGTAGTGGACCGTCCCACCGCCGACGCCGCGACCCGAATTGTTGGCCCCGAATTCGAGCGGGTCCGTCCCACCAGTGACGCGCAGGTCGTTCCAATAGAGACGCCCGGAGCCAGCCTCATCGGAGACCATGTCACGCTCGCTGTCGTGCCAGTCGCCAGCCTCGAGCGCCACGACCGAGAAGCCGAAGCGGGCCAGCCGCTGGGCGAGCACCCCGCCCCCCGCGCCGGTCCCGATGATGCAGAAATCGACCGGGTCAGTCGTGCGGTATTCCCGCATCTCGAGGTCCAGCAGCCAGTTCGGCGAGAGGCGGACGTCGAGTTTCATCAGGCTGGTGATGAGCCGGGATCGAGGACTTCGTCGGCTTCCCACGGCTCGCGCGCTCCGAAGTTCAGCGCCGCGTAGCCACGTGGGTAAGCCGGCCCACCGAAGCCGATCTCGTTCCAGGCCGTTGGATGGGCGTAGTAGATACCACTGATCTGCTTGAGCGCGAGGTTGATCCACCAGCGCCGCGCGGGCAACCGCTGCCAGGTGTCACCCGGCGGATCGCCCGTGCGGATCGCGTTGAGGATCCGGTCCTGCTTGATGCTCGGTAGAGAGCAGAACGGCGCACCGGCGATCGATTGGGCGGCGTCATCCAGTCCGGTCAGGCCGAGCACCCAGGCCGTCGCGTCGTCGGGCATGTCCTCGAATCGGAACCCAACGCTTGCCGCGCCTGCGCAGCGCTCATCGATCCAGGGCGCGATCGGGACGCGATCCTCGATCGGCCGATGATCCTGGGGGATGATTCGAGCGCAAAGAGCTTCGAGCGTCACTCGGTCGTGCCCGTTGAAGTACCGGAACTCCGGAACGTTGTGAACGCGGTCGAGAACGACGGCCCGGGTTGCCGCGTCCCAGCGACCTCGTTGTGCGAGCACATCGGCGGCGGGGTACCGATTGCCGATCATCGTCCCTCCGAACCACGGCGCATCAACGAGGCGATGAGCCCGAGCGCGCCGACCGAGGCGAACAGCAACGGTGCGAAAAGTGGCGGGCCCATGGTCAGGTTGAAGTCGAGGTTGTGGAACCCACCAGGCATCCGACCGATGCCCCGCAGGTGCAACACGAACCCGGCCAGACCATCGGTAAGGATCACCACCGAAGCTGCGGGCAGAACGAGACGGGCTGCGTCCTCATTGACGGCCGCGGCCAACGTCGCGGCGACCACCGGCGGCGTCAGCCAGACCGGGCTCCACATGAGCCGCGCGTTGAAGCTGCCGCGAAGGTGCTCGAAGTAGGCCTCGCCACCGGCCAGGATCGCGAAGGTTCCTGCGGTCACGGCCATGCCCCGCTGGAACTCGCCCTGGGCGATCCGCGCGACGAGGCCCGTCTGACGGTCAGGATCCGGGAGGCGTTGCCCCATGGCCCCGCCCCCTGACTCGGCAGGCCGCAACACGGACGCCAGCAACCCGAGGACCCCGACGCTGGACATCAGCAGCGGAGCAAAGACCGGCGGCCCCATGACCACGTTGTACTGGCCGAGGCGCCAACCGCCGGGCATCCGCTGAATGCCTGCCAAGTGGGCCTGAAAACCGATGACCCCGTCGATGACCGAAATCACGGACAGGGCTGGCAGGACAGTGTGCGCCGCGCGGCGGCTTGCGACCGCGGCCAGCGCCCCAGCAGCCGTCAGCGCCATGAGCCAGACCGGTGTCCACATGCGCCAATCCGCAAAGTCGCCGCGACGGTGCTGGATGTAGGCTTCGAAGCCGGACGCGATCGCCGCAAACGCCGTCATCAACGCCATTGTTCGCTGAAACCGACTCTCGCGGAGCTCGCGCCGCAGGTGACGGATGACCTCCAGAGCGCTCATCGCGCGGCGACCGCGCCGATGTTGCGGTGGCGGTCTCCGTCAACGCTGCCAACTCGCGGAGGAGTCTCCGCCTGACCGCGGCGCCCGCTGGCGTCGCCCTGCAGGCGACCCACCAGGAGGACGCCGACCGCTGCGAGGATCGCGCTGCCGAAGACAACTACCGCCAGCTCGAGCCACGTCTCTGGATCCGGCGCAGGCGCTCTCACGACAGACTCACAACGAAACCTGCCAGCGCTCAAGGTCGGACCTCTTCAGCTCGATGCCCAGGCCAGGTCTCGAGAGATCCGGCTGCAGACAGCCGTTCCGCGGCGTGGGCGCGCCATCGAACGCGAGGCGCTCGATCCGGGTGTGGTCGAAGAAATACTCGAGGTGGACCACGGCGGGCAGCGCGCAACCGGCCGCAACGTGGATCGATGGCGCACAGTGCGAGGACAGACGAAGCGAGCGAGACGCGCACAGGGCTCCAACCCGCAAGAACTCACTCAGCCCCGCGCAGCGAGTCGCGTCGGCCTGGAGGGTATCGACCGCACCCGCCTCGAGCATCCGCCGAAAATAGGCCAGGTCATAACCGTATTCGCCGGCTGTAATGGCCATTCCGACCGGTCCCCCGTCGCGGATCAAGCGCAGGCCGTCCAAGTCGTTCGAGGAGACCGGCTCCTCGAACCAGCTGACACCGAGATCCGCGAACGCCGCCGCGAAGCGAAGGGCCTCCTTTCGCTCGTAGGCGCCGTTTGCGTCGACAAATAGCGCTGTGTCCGGACCGATCGCCTCTCGCGCGGCCCGGACCCGGGCGACGTCCACGGTCGGGTTGCGGCCGACCTTCATCTTGACGGCGGCCAGACCGTCGTCAGCCCAGCCTCCGAGCTGATCCTGAAGTTCGTTGATCGAATACGAGGTGAAGCCGCCACTGCCGTAGACGGGGATCCGCTCGCGCGCCCGGCCGAAGAGCGTGGCGAGCGGGATCCCCAGGACCTTCGCCTTGAGGTCCCACAGAGCATTGTCGACGGCTGCGACGGCCATCGAGGCGATGCCCGGACGGCCGAGGTTGCGGATCGCCTCGATCATCGCCAGCCAGGCGCCGGGGATGTCCATCGGGTCGTGGCCCACGACGACACCCGCCA
>PNAZ01000003.1 GCA_003169655.1 Chloroflexota bacterium | reverse complement strand
CAGCGTCGTCGGTCAGCGAGTCGACGCCCTTCACCCGAAGCGGATGGATGGTTGCGCGCCGATGCCCCGGGGACGCCGCAGCCGGCGTGACGGTCAAGCCTTCAGTGCTCCTTGAAGTGCGGGAATGTCTCGCCGCACGCGTCGCATCGGCGTACCGCCTGGCACTGTGTCGACCCGAAGTGCGCGAGCTCGTGGGTGCGCGGTGAGTCGCATCGGGGACATTCCACAGCGATCTTCAGGGCCTGCAGGTCGAACAGCTGTTGACGGGGAGGAGCGATGCCGTATTCCCGCAGCTTGACCCGGCCGGCCTCAGACATCCATTCGGTTGTCCACGCGGGCGACAGCACGACGCGCACCGCAACATCGGTGTAGCCCTGGTCCCGAATGCATCGCTCCACGTCCTCGCGGATGACGTCGAGGGCTGGACACCCCGAATATGTCGGCGTGATGTCGACGTCGACATGGCCGGAACCGTCCATCCGGACATCGCGAAGGATGCCGAGATCCGCGATCGTGAGAGCGGGCATCTCCGGATCGGGAATCGCACCGGCGATGCGACGGATCTCGTCGATGGCGGTCACCACGTCACCCCAGGAAATGACCGATGGACATGTTGCATCTCAGCGAGCATGTACCCAAAAGCCTCGGANNTCGGTATGCAGTCCCTGCCGCCCGCCGGTCGGTCTCCAGCTCACCTCAGGAGCCGTCAGCGTCGCGTCGCCGAGAACGCGAGTGATGTACGCATCCCACTCGGGGCGAAGGTCGCCCGGGTCGGGGCCCACGCCCAGGGCGGCCACCTCACGGGTCACCGCGTCGCTCTCGAAGAGCTCGGCTGTGAACGGCCAGAGCGCGGCGAGTGCGTGCTCCATACGGTGATGGCTCTCGTCGGTTCCATCTCCAAGCCGGAGCGTCCAGTCGGTCGCGAGGTCGCGGTGGTACGCGGTCTCCTTCACGGCCTTGGTCGCAACCGCCGCAACCTGCTCGTCGGTCGACGCGGTGAGCGCCTGCCACTGGGCGAGCTGATAGGTCGAACAGAGCAGCTGGCGAACCATCGTGGTCGCGAAGTCTCCGTTCTCCTGCTCGACGAGCTGGCAGTTCACAAACGCACGCTCGCCACGCAAGAAGGCGTAGTCATCCTCTGATCGTCCGGTTCCGTCCAGCTCGGCGATGCGCGCGTACATCCCGCGCGCCTGGCCGAGCAGGTCGAGCGCGATGTTGGTCAAGGCAAGGTCGTCTTCCAGTGCCGGAGCCCACGATGACCACTGCGCGAGCCGGTGCGACAGCACCAGGCAATCGTCAGCGATGCGCAGCGTGTACACGGCCGCCGCGCCGGCGACCACGAGGGTCACAGCTGCTGCACTTC
This sequence comes from Chloroflexota bacterium, assembly GCA_003169655.1. Classification (GTDB taxonomy): domain Bacteria; phylum Chloroflexota; class Limnocylindria; order Limnocylindrales; family CSP1-4; genus Palsa-1033. The sequence continues at coordinate 35,627 of PNAZ01000003.1, read as the reverse complement.
CTTGGGGATCGAGTAGAAGGTGGGATGACGGTATGGCTTGTCGGCCGCGGGGTCGAAGAACGAGTCCTTCTCGTCCGGTGACGATGCGGTGATCACCGCCGACGGGACGACCCAGATGCTCACGCCTTCCATGCGCCGCGTGTACACGTCACGCGCGTTGCGCAGCGCCATCTCGGCGTCGGGGGCGTGCAGGCTGCCCACGTGGTTGTGTGACAGGCCGCGCTTGCTGCGGATGAAGACTTCCCACAGCGGCGCGGGGGTTTCCTCGCTCACGCTGCGGCGGTGGTGGCTGCGTGCTTGGCCGCATACGCCGCCGCGGCCTCGCGAACCCAGGCGCCATCCTCGTGGGCCTTCAGGTGATGTGCGGCCCGCTGCCGATTGCACGGGCCGTCACCGCCGACGACGCGGCGCAACTCCTCGAAGTCGGGCTGGCCGAAGTCGTAGTGGCCGCGTTGCTCGTTCCAGCGCAGCTCGGGGTCTGGAGGTGTGAGGCCGAGCACGACGGCCTGCGGCGCGACCATGTCGACGAAGCGCTGGCGCAGCTCGTCGTTCGAGAAACGTTTGATACCCCAGGCCATCGACTGCGCGCTGTGCGTCGACTCGGTGTCTGGTGGGCCGAGCATCTCGATCGACGGCCACCACCAGCGGTTCACCGCGTCCTGGGCCATCTCGTGCTGCGCGGGTGTGCCGTGGGAGAGGGCGTAGAGCAGCTCGAATCCCTGCCGCTGATGAAACGACTCCTCTTTGCACACGCGCACCATCGCCCGCCCGTAGGGGCCGAACGAGCAGCGGCAGAGTGGGATCTGATTGGTGATCGCCGCCCCGTCGACGAGCCAGCCGATCGCGCCGACGTCGGCCCAGGTGAGCGTGGGGTAGTTGAAGATGCTCGAGTACTTCTGGCGGCCCTCGTGCAGGAGGTCGATGAGCTCGGCACGATCGACGCCGAGGGTCTCAGCCGCGCAGTAGAGGTACAGCCCGTGCCCCGCCTCGTCCTGCACCTTGGCCATCAGGATCGCCTTGCGCCGCAGTGAAGGTGCTCGGGTGATCCAGTTGCCCTCGGGTTGCATGCCGATGATCTCGGAATGGGCGTGCTGCGCGATCTGGCGGATGAGCGTCTTGCGATAGGCCTCCGGCATCCAGTCGCGCGGCTCGATCCGTTGGTCCGCGTCGATCAGGGCCTGGAACTCGGCTTCGCGAGGGTCTGGGCCTGCGCTCGCGGCGGTCTCACCCCCTGACGGAGCAACTCCGGCGGCGCCATGCTCGATCTGGCCGCTCGATCTCATGCTCCTACAATAGAACCACATGGTTCAGGTCGCTGAGATTGGCGTTCCCGTGCTCGAAGGCACCGATCACGTGGAGTTGTGGGTCGGCAACGCCCGCCAGGCCGCATATCACTACCGCCAGGCATTCGGCTTCGACGTGATTGCCTATGCGGGTCCCGAGACGGGCGTGCGCGATCGGGCGAGCTACGTCCTCCAGCAGGGCAAGGTGCGTCTCGTGCTCACCGCCCCGTTGCAGCCGGAAGGGGAGATTGCTGAGCACATCAGGCTCCACGGAGACGGCGTCCGGGCGATCGCGCTCCGGGTGGAGGACGCCGCTGCGGCCTACGAAGCCGCCACCTCGCGCGGAGCGCGCGGGGTCGCCGAGCCGAATCGCGCTGAGGACGAGCACGGCGTGGTGACCTCTGCGTCGATCGCGACGTTCGGGGACACCGTCCACACCTTCGTCGAGCGGAACGAGTATTCGGGGGTCTTCTGGCCCGGATACCGTGCCGACAACCGGAGCGGCGGTGGCGTGGGGCTGCGCTTCATCGACCACACGGTCGGCAACGTCGACACCGGCAAGATGGACGACTGGATCTCGTTCTACTCCGAGGTATTCGGATTCGCCGTCTTCCAGGAGTTCGACGAGAAGGACATCGCGACCCAGTACAGCGCGTTGCGTTCGAAGGTCGCGCGTGACCCCCGGACGCAGATCACCATGCCGATCAATGAGCCGCATGTGGGGCTCAAGAAGTCACAGATCCAGGAATACCTCGACTACTACCGCGGCAGCGGCATCCAGCACATCGCCGTCCACACGGACGACGTTATCGGCACCGTGCAGAGCATGCGCGACCGAGGCGTGGAGTTCCTCGCCGCCCCCGGCGCCTACTACGACGCTCTCGGCGACCGCGCCGCCGGCATCGACGAGGATCTCGACCGGCTGCGCGCGCTCAATATCCTGATCGACCGCGACGACGACGGTTACCTGTTGCAGATCTTCACGCGTCCGGTCGGCGACCGTCCGACCCTGTTCTTCGAGGTCATCCAGCGCAAAGGCTGCAAGGGCTTCGGCAAAGGGAACTTCAAGGCGCTGTTCGAGTCGATCGAGGCCGAGCAGGCTGCGCGGGGCAACCTCTAGCGGGGCGTACCAACAGGATCGAACGCTCCGAACGAATCACGAAGTGTGCGATGATGGGCGTGCGTGCCGGCACGGCATGGCGGAAGGGGATGGGACAAATGGACGAACAGGAAGATGCGTGGGCGCGCGTCCTGCGTTTGATGCGCGAGCTGGAGGCATTGCTGCTTGCCATCAAGGAGGCGGCAATTCCGGTGCTCACCGTGGCGGAACCCGATCAGGCCTGGCGGACGCGACGCTTCCTCAGGCTTACGGACCGGATGCTGGAGGACATGCACGGGCTCCAGTTCGCAACGGATGAGCCAACCGGGAGCTGACTCAGGCGGGGATCAGACCGGCGGCCACTGATCCGCGGAGGGCGGGGTGCGCGGCTTGTCAGCCCAGTCATCACGAGGCGGGGAGAAGCTCTCGACGATCGTGCATCCCGCCTTTCCGGCCCGTTCGACGTTGTGGGGGACGCCCGCGGGAATGACCCACATGTCTCCGGGTTTGCGCAGGCGTGTCTCGCCGCCGATCCTGAACGTGAACTCGCCGCGAACCACGACCCCGACCTGTTCGTTCGGGTGGCTGTGTTCGGGCATGACGGTGCCTGGATCGAGTTCGAAGACCGCCAGCGTGATGCGCTCGCCACTCACCGGCCGGACACGCAGGCCTTCCATGAGCGCCAGGGGCTCGATGTCGGTGACCGTGGCGAACTCGTGGGCGCCGTTCTCAGGTTCCGGCATGGTGGGGGAACGATACAGAAATCACCGGGCGGGCCCCTCGACGTTGATCACGGACGGCCCTTGCCCTGAGCGGGTCACGACCAGCGTGGCCCGGCCCTCTGTGATGTTCCCCTCGCGGTGCACGCTGAGGGGCGGGACGAAGACGAAGTCGCCGGGCTGAGCGTCGACTACGTCGCGTCCACCCTCCCCCGATTCCACGCGCAGCGCACCCGCCGCCACGTAGATGACCGACTCATGCTCGCCGTGGTGGTGCCAGCCGGAGAATGCCCCGGGCTCGGTGTGCACGACCCCCGCCCACACCCGGCCGGTGACGACGGCCTGTCTGCGCATCATCCCCGGGGTCGACGGTCCGACAGCGAGTTCACCCGCCGGAATCAGCCGCACCCGCTCAGGCGCCACGCGCCACCACCAATCGGGCTCGTGCCGGACTCATACGTGCTCCGACGGCGCGTAGCCGAGGGTCTTGTCGACGACGTTGAGCAGCGGCTCACCCTGCAGGAACCGCTCGAGGTTCCTCGTGAAGAGCTCGGCGATATCGCGCTGCCAGCCGGCGTGGTCGCCTGACATGTGCGGCGAGATGATGAGATTCGGCACCTCCCAGAGCGGGGAGTCGGCCGGAAGCGGCTCCGGGGTCATGACGTCGAGCGCTGCCCCCGCCAGGCGCCCGTCGCGCAGCGCCGCGCACAGCGCGCCCTGGTCGAGCGTCGACCCCCGTCCGACGTTGATCAGCCGGGCGGTGGGCCGGAGCTCGGCGATGGCCCGGGCATCGACCAGGCCGGCTGTCTCCGGCGTGCTGGGCAGCACCATGACGACGTAGTCGGCGTCGACGAACGCCGCTCGCAGCGCCCCGGCGGCGACGATGTCGCCGAAGTCGGGATCGCCCCTGCGCGCGGTCCGGCCGATACCGCGCACCGACATGCCCAGCGCCCGCGCGATCTGGGCGGTTCGCCGGGCGATGGGACCGACGCCCACCATCACGACGTTCTTGCCCGACAGCGTCTCGGTTTCACGCTGCACCCATCGATGCTCGGACTGGTGCCTCAAGGTCGTCTGGAGGTCCTTGGTCAGCGCCAGCATGAGCCCGATGGTGTACTCGGCGAGCGCCTCGTCGAAGACGTATCGCGAATTGGTGAGCACCACGTCGCTGGTCGCGAGCTCAGGGAAGAGCACTCGTTCAACGCCGGCGGTTCCGGCATGAACCCAGCGCAGGCGCGTGAAGTCCCTCCAGTGGTCGCGGAGGTAGCCGCTGCGCACGTTCCAGATCAGCAGCGCTTCGGCTGCCGCGGCCTCGGCAGGCGGCGGCGATCCCGGGTCAATGAAGACGTACCGGACGTCGGGACGGGACGCCAGCACGTCACGGCTGGGCGGATCACCCTCAACGACACCGACGAGCAGGGTCACGTCCTCGTCGTACCGGGCTCAGGCCGGTTGATGCGGATGCCGAGGTTCCCCGCTGATGGCACGGTCATACTGTGCCACGTTGATCGCACGTGAGATCCGGGTGTGTCACGCCGGCTGACCGAGCACCGGAAGAGTGAAGGAGTCCAGGACACGATGACCGTTCAGGTCGCGCAGGGACGGATGACCAGCGAAGAGATCGCGCGGTTGTCAAAGGAGCACACCTTCTTCTCGTGGTCGGTGCAAGGTGCAGTCGATCCCATCGCCATCGATCACGCCGAGGGCGTCTGGCTGTACACGCCCGACGGGACCCGCATCCTCGACTTCAACAGCCAGCTGATGTCGGTCAACATCGGCCATGGCGATCGCCGGGTGATCGACGCGATTACCGCCCAGGCGCTCAAGCTCCAGTACGTCCAGCCCGCGTTCGCGACCGAGCCCCGCGCCCGGCTGGGCGAGAAGCTGGCCGAGATCCTGCCCGGCGACATGGACAAGGTCTTCTTCACCCTGGGCGGGGCCGAGGCGATCGAGAATGCGATCAAGATCGCCCGCCACGTGACCGGCCGGATCAAGATCCTGGCTCGCTACCGGAGCTACCACGGCGCCACCCTGGGGGCGATGACCCTGACCGGCGACCCGCGCCGCTGGCCGAACGAGCCTGGCATCGTGGGCGTCGTCCGCTACCCGGACACCCACCGCTGGGGCGAGAAGGAGCCGCGTCCGGTGGCCGAGGCGCTGCAGGGCCTCGAGGACGTGATCCGCTATGAGGGCGCCCACACGATCGCGGCGGTCTTCCTCGAGACGATCGTGGGCACCAACGGGATCCTGATCCCGCCCGACGGCTACATCCAGGGCGTCCGCGAGATCTGCACCCGGAACAACATCCTGATGGTGGCCGACGAGGTGATGGCCGGCTTCGGGCGGACCGGGCGCTGGTTCGCGATCGATCACTGGGACACCGTGCCCGACCTGATGACGATGGCCAAGGGCCTCACCAGCAGCTACCTGCCCCTCGGCGCGGTCGCCATGCGCCACGGCATCGCCGAACACTTCGAGAAGAACTATTACTACGGCGGCCTGACCTACAGCAGCCACCCGGTCAGCCTGGCCGCCGCGCTGGCCACGATCTCGGTCTACGAGGCGGATGGCCTCCTCGAGCGGACGACCCGGCTTGGTGCGGTGATGCGCAGGCACCACGAGCGGCTCCAGGCCAAGCACCCCAGCGTCGGCTCGATCCGCAACCTGGGCCTGTTCGGGATCCTGGACCTCGTTCGCAGCCGCGACCCGTACGTGCCGCTGACTGCGTTCAACGCCACCTCGGACGAGATGAAGGCGGTCGCGGCCTACCTCCGGGAACATCACCTGTACACGATGGTCTCGAACAACTCGATCCACACCAACCCGCCCCTCTCGATCAGCGAGGACGAGCTGGCCGAGGGCTTCGCGATCATCGACGGCGCCCTCGATATCGCCGACCAGGCCTTCCAGGCGTAGCCGGGTGACCTCGGCCGGGCCGGGCCCGGTCATCGCGGCCTGGCGGATCGAGCAGGTCTTCGAGGGCATTCCGGATGGGGGTCGGGCTCTCGAGGGGGTCGACCTGACGGTCGAGCCAGGCGAGTTCGTAAGCCTGATCGGGCCGTCGGGCTGCGGCAAGTCGACCTTGCTTCGGATCATCGCCGACCTGCTGACGCCGACCCGGGGCGAGATCCGGGTCAACGGCAAGTCGGCAACCGAGGCTCGCCTCGGCCGCGACTATGGAATGGTCTTCCAGGCCCCTGTCCTGATGGACTGGCGCACGGTCGCCCGCAACGTCGAGCTGCCTCTCGAGATCATGGGTGTCCCCCGCCCGGAACGCGCCCGGCGGTCGGCAGAGCTGCTCCACCTGGTCGAGCTCGACGGGTTTGGCGAGCGGCATCCCTGGCAGCTCTCGGGCGGCATGCAGCAGCGGGTGGCGATCGCCCGGGCCCTGGCGCCCAACCCGCGCCTGCTGTTGATGGACGAGCCGTTCGGGGCCCTCGACGAGATGACCCGCGAGCGGCTCAACCTGGAGCTGACCGGGATCTGGTCGAGGACCGGCACGACAGTGGTCTTCGTGACCCATTCGATCCCCGAGGCCGTCTTCCTCTCGACGCGGGTCCTGGTGATGAGCGCCCGGCCGGGCCGGATCAGCGCGGCGATCACGATCGACCTGCCCCAGCCGCGCAGCGCCGTGAGCCGCGAGTCCGCCCGCTTCTTCGCGCTCGTGACCGAGGTTCGGGGCGCACTGCACGGGAGCGAGGCGGGCGTCGAAGCCCAGCCCGTACCATCGGCCTGATGGATCTGATCGAGCGCTACGCCGAGTTCGTCGTCCGGGTTGGGGTCAACGTCCAGCCCGGCCAGGACGTCCACGTCGGGGCCGAGGTCGAGCACGCGGGGCTCGCCCGGGCGATGGCCGAGCAGGCCTACCTGGCCGGTGCCCGACGGGTCGTCGTCGAGTACTTCGATCCGTATGTCCGGCGATCGGCGATTCGCCATGCGCCCGATGCCGGGCTTGGCAGCCACTATCCCCACGAGCTCGAACAAATCCGCTCCTGGCGCGAGCGCGGGACGGCCCTCATTCGGTTGACCGGCGACGCGGATCCGCATCTGTATGACGGCCTCGATCCCGCCCGGATGGCCGCCGCCTCGTCGATGGCCCTCCGGGAAGAGTTTGTCGAGGCGCTGCCCTTCCTGGCCTGGACCGTGGCGGCGGCACCGAATCCTGGCTGGGCAACCCAGGTCTTCGGCGAGCCGGACGTCGATCGGCTATGGGCGGCGGTCGCCGTCGCCACCCGTCTCGACGAGGCGGATCCGATCGCTGCCTGGCGGGAGCACCTGGGCCGGCTCGGGGCACGCAAGGCGGCCCTCAATGCGGCCCGACTCGACGCTGTCCGGCTGCACGGCGGCGGGACCGACCTCACGATCGGCCTGATCCCCGGCGGGGAGTGGCTCGGCGGCTCAGCGCGGACCAAGGCCGGGCTGGAGTACCTGCCCAACATCCCGACGGAGGAGGTCTTCACCTCGCCAGACTGGCGGCGCGCCGACGGCGTGGTTCGAAGCACTGCCCCACTCGTCCTGTCATCGACCCTGGTCACCGGGCTGCGCCTCCGGTTCGTGGCCGGTCGGATCGTGGACGTGGAGGCGGACGAGCACGCCGACGTGGCCCGGGCCCAGATCGACAGCGAAGAGCGGGCCCACTACCTGGGCGAAGTGGCCCTCGTGGACGGCACCTCCCGGGTGCGCCAGGCGGGAGTCGTCTTCCACGACACCCTGTACGACGAGAACGTCGCCTGTCACATCGCCTACGGCGCCGGGTTCACCGAGGTCCTGCCGGGCTCCGACGCGCAGACCAAGGGGGAGCGGATCGCCCGCGGCCTGAACGTCGCCGCGATCCACACCGACTTCACCGTCGGCGGCCCGGCCGTGGATGTGGACGGGATCCTGGCCGACGGCCGGGTCCTGCCGATCATCCGGGCCGATGCCTGGGTGTTTCCCGACTCGGTCTAGCTGGCCGTCCGCGCCCACTTCGGGCCGGCTCCGGACGATGCCGACGAGGAAGATCGGTGCTAGGGTGAGCGAGTCGCCCACCTTCGCGTAGATTTGAGTAGGTTTTGGCTCGTCGAGAAGCGGCGGATCCGCGCCGGTGGCCTCGAGCGGGACGTCTCCTTCGAGCTCGTCCAACCAGGACTGGAGAAGGACCTCCAGCGCGAGTACCACGCCAAGTACGACCGCTATGGCCCGGGACCGGTCGGCACCGTGGTGACGGCCGAGGCAGAGCGAGCCACGCTTCGCCTCCTCCCCAGCTGAGGCCACTGCCGCCCCAGACTGAGGCTAGCGGCCGGTCCCGAACTGGCGGTCGCCGGCGTCGCCCAGGCCGGGCATGATGTAGCCCTTCTCGTTCAGCCCGCGATCGAGCGCGGCACAGTAGATCTCGACGTCGGGATGCGCTGCGGTGACCGCAGCCACGCCCTCCGGCGCGGCGATCAGGTTGACCAGCTTGATCCGGACCGCACCCCAGCGTTTGAGGACCTCGATCGCCGCGGTCGCGGAGCCGCCCGTGGCCAGCATTGGGTCGAGGATCAGGCACAGGTCGACCGTCGCCGAGTCGGGCAGCTTGTTGTAGTACTCGACCGGTCGCAGCGTGCGCTCGTCGCGGAAGAGGCCGAGGTGCCAGACCTGGGCGGTGGGCATCAGCTCGAGCATCGCGTCGACCATCCCCAGGCCCGCGCGCAGGATCGGGACCAGGCCGATCCGGTCGGCGAGCTCGCTGGCGGCCATTGGCTCGAGGGGCGTATCGATCTCGATCGACCGGACGGCAATATCGGCCAGGGCCTCGTAGCCAAGCAGCCAGGACAGCTCGCGGACGACCTCCCGGAACTTCTTTGGCTCGGTCGTCGTGCTGCGCAGGATCGCCAGCTTGTGGAGGATTGCCGGGTGGCTCGAGACGTGGAGGCTCGGCCAGGCCGTCGCGGGCGCCTCGGGGTTCGACACGCTGGGCATCCTAGCATCGCCGCGCGGTATCCTCGGGCCGTGTCCAGCAGTCGTGTCCGCGCATCCGATTCTCCCGCCGCGGTGAGCCCTGGCGCGCGCAACGGGGCAGCCCATGGCGCGCCGGTCCGGAACGTCGCGGCGCCGATCCTCGTCCGCCAGATCCGGAACGGGATCGTCGAATCCGTCCATCGCGGAGATGTCGTCGAAGTCGACGTCAGCGGTCGCCTGATCCGCGCGATCGGCAATCCGGATCGGCTGGTCACCTTGCGCTCGTGCGTCAAACCGTTCGGCCTGCTGGCCCTCGTCGAAGCGGGCGGGATCGAGGCCTTCGACCTGTCTCCGGCTGAGCTGGCGATCATGGCATCGTCGCATTCCGGCGAGGACATCCATGTCCGAACCCTGCAGGGCATCTTTCGCCGGGCGAACATCAGCCAGACCGTGCTGGCCTGCGGCAATCAGGGGATGCCCCTCGACGCGTTGACGGCGGCGCGCCTGGCTCGCGATGGCGAGAAGGCAGGCCCGATCCGGCACATGTGCTCCGGCCAGCACAGCTCGATGATCCTGCTCGCCCGACTCAACGGCTGGGCCCTCGAGGATTACTGGCAGCCGGAGCATCCCAGCCAGGGGGCCTATCGGGCCGCCGTCGCGGGTGCATTCCGGACGACACCCGGGCGGCTCGTCCGGGCGATCGACGGCTGCGGGATCGAAACCTACGCCTTCCCGCTGGCCGAGGTCGCCCGCGCATATGCCTTCCTGGCCGATCCGTCGGCCGTCCCCGTCGGCGATCCGCGGGCGCGCCTCGCCTCGTCGATGACCAGGGTCCGGGATGCGATGATCGCCTACCCCGAGATGGTCGCCGGCTCGCGTGACCGGCTCGACACGTCGCTGATGAAGACGCTCCCCGGCCGGGTCGTGAGCAAAGGCGGGATGGAGGCCTTGCGCGGCGTGGCCATTCTGGGCTCCGACGGCCGGGCGTCATCCGGGCTCGCCCTCAAGATCGAAGACGGGAGTGGCTACGAGCGTGCAACATGGGCAGCGACTGTCGAATCGCTGCGCCAGGCGGGGCTGCTCAAAGGAGCAACCCTCCGGGCGCTGGCCCGCTACCATCGGCCGCCGTCGGTCGACCCCCACGGGCGGATCGCAGCCGAGGCGATCGCCGAGTTCGAGCTCGCACCAATCGGCGAGCTGATCGGCTGAGCCGATCGGAGACCAGCGCAAGGAAGGCATGACACCAGCCAGCGACCCATATCGAACGCTTGGGCTCGATCCGGGCGCGACCTCGGCGGAGATCAAGCGGGCCTACCGCCGGCTCGCCAAGGCCTATCACCCGGACAGTGCCGGTGAGCGCGCCCTGCCCCGATTCCTGGCGATCCAGGCGGCCTACGAGCGGCTGACCTCGGGCCAGCCCGGTGCGAGATCCGCCGGCGGCGATGGCGGATCCCGACGGGCCGGACCCCAGGGTCCCGCGTCGCCGCCGCCTCCGAGCCGTCCGTGGAGCGCTGACGCTGAGCGGGCCAGGGCGACCCGGGACGCGTTTCGCAAGCGCAGCACCCGGACCGGGGCACGATCCGGAAGCGGGGGCGCCGGCGGAGCAGCGGGCGGAGCAGCGGGCGGGGCAGGGGGCGCTGGCTCGACGTCGGGCCCGGGCTCGACGAGCGGCCCAGCGGGGCCAGCCGGTGGCCCGCCGCCGGGCGCTTCCCGGATGGGTCGCGGCTCGCGCCGGGGCCGGTCGAAGGCCACGATCGGCTCGACCTCGTATGACGGCACCGAGAGCGAGCCGTTCGAGCCAGGCTGGAGCGGCGCGGGCTGGTACGGCGCAGCCAGCGGGACGTACTGGACGATCAATCCCAAGGAGTACGCCGACCCGCGCAAGCACGGCCCGGAGTACCTCGCCCGCGCCCGCCGGAGCCCGAAGATGACGGCCGCCGGGGGTGATCGGCAGGAGGCCGCGGAACGGACCGCCGAGTCCCGTGCCGAGCCTGATGCCGCGCGCNNCGCCCGTTCCGGCTCGACGCCGGCCGACGACGTGCCTGCCGATTCGATGGCCGCCGACGACGTGCCCGCCGACATGACCCGGGCCGCCGCGCCTGGACCGGACGTCACCGCTCGGGGAGGCGCGGCCCAGACGAGCGCTGCGGCCAGGCCGCCCGTGCCCGAGCCCCAGTCGGCTCGGCCGCTGAGCCGACCATCCGAGGCAGCTCCGTCGACCTTCCACCCGGCCCGCTTCGGCGGCCTCCAGCCGGCCAGGGTCACCGGATCGTGGCGCGGCCGCCTCTTTCTCGCTGCCCTGGCCTGGTTCCCGATCGGGCTGGCAATCTTCGGCATCCACGGCCAGGTCACCGGCTGCTCGCAGTTCCTGGCCAGCTGCACCGACCCGGTCGCATGGAGTGTCTGGATCCCGCAGGTCGTCGTTTTCGCGCTACTGCTGGCGTCGCCGCGCGTCGCCTGGATCGCTGCCAGCGGCAGCCTCCTGCTCCTGTGCGTGACCGTGCCGCTGGCGGCCGTCCTCACCGCCGGCAGCGGCGGCCGGCCAGCATCCAGCGCCACCACGGAGCTCCTGTACTCGGCGATGGCGGTGGGCTGGCTGGCCGGCGTGGCGATTGCCCTGTCGGGCCGGATCCCGCTGCCGCCGTGGCGGGTGGCTCGCGTACGATGAGGGCATGACCCGGCATCACATCGCCAGTGCGATCTCGAGCGCGGCCCAGGAGTACCTGCTTGCCCTGCGGGTGATGGCCGTGGACGGCTCGAAGGTCACGGCCGCCCAGGTCGGCCGGCACCTCGGCGTGACGACCCAGGCCGCCAGTGAGATGTTCCGCCGGCTCGCCGCCGACGGGCTCGTCTCCCAGGCCGGCGGCCGCGAGCTCGTCCTGACCGAACCGGGCCGGGCGGCCGCTGATGCGATCTTCCGCCGCCATGCCTTGCTGGAATGGCTGCTCACGTCGGTCATCGGCCTGGGCTGGGCGGAGTCGGACGAGGAGGCGGCCCGCCTCCAGGGTGCGATCTCGCCGCGGGTCGAGGCCCGCCTCGACGAGATGCTCGGGCACCCCGAGACCTGCCCCCACGGCAATCCGATCGACGCCGCGACGGCGCGCCGCCGGCCCGCCGGAACCCCGCTCGACCAGGTCGAAGCTGGCAGCCGGGCGACGATCTACCGGATCACCGAGGAGGCCGAGGAGGACGCCGGCCTGCTCTCGTATCTCGAGGCACGCGCCCTGACGCCAGGAGCCGCGATCAACGTCCTGGCGCGGTCCGAGTCGCTCGACTCGCTCACCCTCGAGGGTCCCCGCGGGCGGGCGACGCTCGGGCTCCGGCCGGCGGCTCTCATCCGGGTGCTGCCCGGCGAGGCCGACCCGGCCCTCTTCCACCACGTCCCGGGCACCGAGCGCCGGTGACGTCCGAAGGAGCCGCGGTCCGGGTCCGGATCGCGCCGAGCCCCACCGGTCCGCTCCACATCGGGACGGCCCGGACGGCGCTCTTCAACTACCTCTTCGCGCGGCATTCGGGCGGCACGTTCGTGCTTCGGCTCGAGGACACCGATGTCGAGCGCTCGACGGCTGCCTTCGAGCAGGACATCCTCGACGGCCTGCGCTGGCTCGGACTGGGCTGGGACGAGGGTCCCGGGCTGGCCGGCGAGCCCGACCACGGCCCGTACGGCCCGTATCGCCAGATGGAGCGCCTGGCCCGCTACAAGGCGATCAGCGACCGGCTGCTGGCCGCCGACCAGGCCTATTACTGCTACTGCACGGCGGCCGAGCTCGACGCCGAGCGCAAGCGACTCGAGGCAGCCCACCTGCCGCCGCGCTACAGCGGCCGCTGCGCCCACCTCACGGCTGCCGAGCGGGCGGCCTTCGAGGCCGAGGGCCGTCGACCGGCGATCCGCTTCCGGATCCAGCCGGGCATCGTGGCCTTCGACGACCTCGTCCGGGGCCATGTCGAGATCGACGCCTCGGCCCTCGGCGGCGACCTGGCCATCGTGCGCGCCGACGGCACACCGCTCTACCACTTCTGCGTGGTCGTCGATGACGCGGCGATGAAGATCAGCCACGTGATCAGGGGAGAGGATCACCTGAGCAACACGCCCAAGCACATCCTCCTCTTCCGGGCCCTGGGTGAGGCCGAACCGCTCTTCGCCCACCTGCCACTCATCCTCAATCCGGACCGGACCAAGATGAGCAAGCGCAAGAGCCAGACGGCGGTCGACGACTACATCAACGAGGGCTTCATCCGCGAAGGCCTGCTCAACTACCTGGCCCTGCTCGGCTGGTCGACGGGCAGCGAGGAGGAGATCCTGGGCCTCGACGAGATCGCCGCCCGGTTCAGCCTGGAGCACGTCCAGAAGGGTGGGGCGGTCTTCGACCGTGAGCGCCTGGAGTGGCTGAACGGCCAGTGGATCCGGCGCCTCGCCCCAGTGGAGCTGATCGACCGCCTGCGACCGTTCGTCCAGGCCGAGGCCACTGCCGGCCGGATCGATCGAATGCCGGCCGACGCCGAGCTGTTGCCCCTGGTGCCCCTGGTCCAGGAACGCTTGCCCGTGCTCGGCGCGATCGGCGACCTGGTCGACTTCCTGTTCGCCGATCGGCTCGACGTGGATCGGGCCCTCCTCGTGCCCAAGCGCTGGGATCGACCGACGACCCTCGCCGGCCTGATCGCGGCCCGGACGGCGATCGCCAGGGTCGGAGCCACCGCCTTCGAGCCCGAAGGCCTGGAGGAGCCGCTCCGCGCGCTGGCCGAGGAACACGGCTGGAAGGCCGGCGACTTGTTCATGGCGATCCGGGTGGCGGTCACCGGCCGGACGGCCACGCCGCCGCTCTTCCAGACGCTCGTCGCACTTGGCCGGGAACGCGTCCTGGCTCGGCTCGACTCTGCCATCGGGCTCTTGACGGATGCCGCCGGCGAAGGAGGGAAGGGATGAATCAGGACGCCGTTCAGGCCTGGCTCGATCGCTACAGCGAGGCCTGGCAGACCTACGAACCGGACGCGATCCGGGACCTGTTCAGCGCGGCCGCCGAATACCGCTATCACGCCTGGGACGCGCCGCTCGTCGGGCGGGAGGCGATCCTGGCCGACTGGCTCAACCCCGAGGGCGATCCCGCCCAGCGCGACCAGCCGGGCTCGTTCCGCAGCCACTACGAACCGTGGCTGGTCGAGGGCCAGCGGGCCGTGGCGATCGGGACGAGCGACTACAACGCGACCGCCGATCGACCCGCCCGGATGTACCACAACTGCTGGTTGCTCGAGTTCGATGCGGACGGCCAGTGCAGCTCGTTCGTCGAGTACTACAACCTCCAGCGCCGCGAACCGGCCGGCGGTTGACCCTGACGATTCGCCCAGCCCGGCTGTCCGGCGGGCCGGTTAACGAACCGTTCATCGGCCGTTGACGGCGATGCTCCAGGCTGTGCCCCACATGGCACGCACGATCCTGGTCGTCGACGATGAGCCGACCCAGCGCGAGATGCTGGCCGAGGCCCTGGAGGCGGAGGGCTTCACGATCGTGACGGCGGCCGACGGCCGGACCGCCCTGCTCAAGTTCCGGGAGACCCGGCCGGACCTGGTCCTGCTCGACCTGATGCTGCCCGAGATGTCCGGGATCGAGGTCTGCCGGATCATCCGGGCCGAGTCGGGCGTGCCGATCCTGATGCTGACGGCCAAGAACTCCGAGCTCGACAAGGTCGTCGGCCTGGAGCTGGGCGCGGACGACTACGTCACCAAGCCGTTCAGCCTGCGCGAGCTGATCGCACGGGTCCGGGCCCAGTTCCGGCGGACCGAGCAGCAGGCGGCCAGCGGCGGGCTGCCCAACCTGGTCGACGTCGGCTCTGTCCAGGTCGACCTGGCCGGTCATCGCCTGCTGCGCGACGGGGTCACTGTGCCGCTCAAGCCCAAGGCGTTCGAGCTGCTGGCCTTCCTCGTTCGCAATCCGGGCCAGGTCTTCACCCGGGACCAGCTCCTGGAGCACGTCTGGGGCTACGACTACGCCGGCGAGACGCGCACGGTCGACGTCCACGTCCACTGGCTCCGCTCCCGCATCGAGGACGATCCGGCCAAGCCCGAGTTCCTGCACACGGTCCGCGGCACCGGCTACGTCTTCCGCCGACCGGTCTGAGCAGGCCCGCTCCTGAACGGGCCGGGCGCCCGCCGGTATCCTTGGCCGCATGCGCCTGAGCCAGCTCTTCTTCGCGACCCTGCGTGACGATCCCGCCGACGCGGAGATGCCGTCCCACCGGCTCCTCCTGCGCGGTGGCTACCTGCGCCAGCTGGGCTCCGGCCTGTACTCGCTCCTGCCCCTCGGCTTCCGGGTAACCAAGCGGGTCGAGCAGGTGATCCGCGAGGAGATGAACGCGATCGGCTGCCAGGAGCTCGAGATGCCGGTCATCCACCCGGCCGACCTGTGGCGGGAGTCCGGTCGCTATGACCAGATTGGACCGGAGATGGCCCGCTTCAAGGACCGCGGCGATCGGGACATGGTGATCGCGATGACCCATGAGGAGGTTGTCACCGACCTCCTCCGGGACATCATCCGCTCGTATCGCCAGCTGCCGGTCCGGCTGTATCACTTCCAGACCAAGTTCCGCGACGAGCCGCGCTCGCGCGGTGGCCTGATCCGGGTCCGCGAGTTCGTGATGAAGGACTCCTACAGCTGCGACCGGGACGACGAGGGCCTCGACGTGAGCTACTGGGCTCACCACGGCGCCTACGTCCGGATCTTCGAGCGCCTCGGCCTGCAGGCCATCCCGGTCGCCTCGGACGTCGGGATGATGGGCGGCAGCCTGGCCCACGAGTTCATGGTCCTCAACCCGGCCGGGGAGGATGACCTGGTCCTGTGCGATTCGTGCGGCTTCTCGGCCAATCGCCAGGTCGCGGCGGTCAAGGTCCCGCTCGCGGAACCGGCCCCGGCGCTCGCTCTGGAAGAGATCGAAACACCCGCTACGACAACGATCGCCGAGCTGGCGGCGTTCCTCGGGATCGAGGCCTCGAGCACGGCCAAGGCCGCTTTCTTCACGGCCGGCGATGGCCGCCTGATCACCGCGATCGTGCGTGGCGACCGGGACGTCAACGAGACCAAGCTGGGCAACGTGGCCAAGGTCGCCGGCGGGCTCCGGCCGGCCACCGTCGATGAGATCCACGCCGCGGGGATGGAGCCCGGCTATGGCTCGGCGGTTGGCGCCCACGACACGTTCGTGGTCGTCGACCTGCTGGCCGCCAGCAGCTCGAACCTGGTCGCCGGAGCCAACCGGGTGGGTTATCACCTGCGCAATGTCAATCTCGGGCGGGACTTCGAGGCGGACCTGGTGGCCGACATCGACAACGCCCGGGAGGGCGACGCCTGCCCGGTCTGCGGCCACCCCGTGATCCTGCGCAACGGCATCGAGGTCGGCAACATCTTCAAGCTGGGCACCCGCTACAGCGCCGCGCTCGGGGCGACCTACCTGGGCGAGGATGGCCAGGCCCATCCGATCGTGATGGGCTCGTACGGCATCGGCCTGGGCCGCAACGTCGCCTGCATCGTCGAGGCCCACCACGACGAGAAGGGAATCGCCTGGCCGGACGAGGTCGCGCCCTACGCGGCCCACCTGGTGTCGATCGGCACGAACAAGGAGCCCCGGGTGGCCGAGCTGGCAACCGAGCTCCACGCCGGCGCCGCCGCGGCCGGCCGCGAGCTGCTGTGGGACGATCGCGAGGAATCGCCCGGCGTGAAGTTCACCGACGCCGAGCTTCTCGGGATGCCCTGGATCGTGACGATCAGCCCGCGCTCGCTGGCCGCCGGCGGGCTTGAGGTGACCCGCCGGGCGACAGGCGCCCGGGCGGTGATGCCGCTCGACGCTGCCCGGGCCTGGCTGACCGGCGACGGAGCACCGCCGCCGACGGGCGACTGAAGGCGGCTCCTAGCCCCCGCTGACCGTGGCAGCGGGCACATCCGGAGCGATGCCCGCTTCGGTCTCCGTCTCGGTGGCCATCATCGGAACACCGACCTCCTCCGTCGCCAGCGACGCCTCGGCCAGGTCGCTGGCCCCGGCGTCGTCGTCACCCGGGTGGACGAACCCGAGCCCCGTCGCATCGAGGACCGCGCCGGGCTTCTCGGCGACCAGGTCGGCCTGTTCGTCGGCCGCCTCCGTCGACGGCGGGATGTCCTCTTCCTCGACCTCGATCCGGCCGATCGTGAAGGCCACGTCAGGGGGTAGTCCAGCGGTGATCGTGATCTCGTTGATCCGATACGGGGAATGCTTCTCGCGGAGCCGGCGATTCGCCTTCTCCTGGAGGGACGTCGCCTTGATCACGATGTCGGCTAGCAGTCCGGGGTCGATCCGGTCGATCATCGAGGCGACCCCGGACTTGGCCCGCTTGAACCCGCGCGAGGCGGCATCCCGAGCGTGAGCCTGGTTGCTGGGGTCGGCCACGGCGGTCGCGGCATTGCCGACCGCTTCGCTGGTCGCCTTGCCGAACTGCCCGGCCGCTGCCCTTGCCTGATCGGCGGCCGCCCGCAGAGACGTCCGGTCGGTCGCGCCCGAGGCGCGGCTGGAGGCCTGTTCGGCGGCGCTGCGGGCGCGCTCGGCCGCCTGTTCGGCGGCCTCCTTGGCCTTGTCGAAGAGCCCCATCGCGTCGATTCTCCCTCGTCCGCGGGCACGGATTGGGCCCATGTCGCGCATGGGCAGGATCGACTCCCGATGGCCGGCCGTCAATGGGCTGTGCGATCCTCTGCGGGTGAGGCGCAGGAGAAGCGATCGATGGCCGGCCTGAGCGACGATCTGCGCCTTCTGGCCGACGGCCTGGCGATCGGCGTGATCCGGCTCGACCCGGACCTGATCGTCCGCTATGCAAACCCGGCCGCTCATGTCTTCGCCGGCCGGCCGGCCGGGGGCCTGGTCGGGCGGAGCCTGATGGAAGCGTTCATCGACCGCCGAATCGAGGAGCTGGCCGGGACCGCCGGGCAGTCCGGCACGGCGAGCGGTGAGCTGACCCTGCGCTCGACCGAGGGCCTCTCGCTGGTCGTCCGCGCGCGCCGGACCGCCGACGGTACGGCGACCTGGCTGACCCTCGAGGATGTCTCCGAGCTGCGCCGCCTGCAACGGATCCGGAGCGAGTTTGTCGACAATCTGTCGCACGAGCTGCGCACTCCATTGACCAACGTCAGCCTGCTGGCCGAGACGCTCGTCCGGGAGTCGGAAGCCGCCGGGGAGCAGATCCCGGCCCGGATGCGTGACCGGATCAGCAAGATCGAGGTCGAGACCGGCCACCTCGTCCAAATGGTCAGCGAGCTGCTCGACCTGGCCCGGATCGAGTCCGGCCGGCCGATGCTCCTGCTCGACGTGGTCGACCTCGGCCGGCTGGCCGCCTCGTCGGCCGACCGGCTCCGGCTCTTCGCCGAGCGACAGGGCGTCCAGCTCGTCGTCGAGCTACCGAGCGCCGGCGTGGCGCCGGTGCGCGGGGCGGAAGAGCGGCTCGGCCAGGTCCTGGTCAACCTCGTCCACAACGCCGTGAAGTTCAGCCCGGACGGCGGCGAGGTCACGATCCGCGTCGAGGAGCGACCACCCGACGTCGTGGTCTCGGTCGAGGACCATGGAATCGGCATCCCGCGGGGTTCGCTCGACCGGGTCTTCGAGCGCTTCTACAAGGTCGACCGGGCTCGGGTCAGGGGCGGCGGGACGGGCCTCGGCCTGTCGATCGCGCGTCACGTCGTGGAGGGCCATGCCGGCCGGATGTGGGTCGTGTCCGAGGAGGGCCGCGGCTCCCAGTTCTCGTTTGCCCTCCCGATCGCCGATCCGCCCGAGCCTCCCGAATGACCGAGCTCCATGTCGCCACCCTGAACATCCGCAACCTGGCGGACCGCTGGTATGAGCGGCTGCCGCTGGTGCTCAGCGACTTCGCCGCCCTGCAGCCCGATGTCATCGGCCTCCAGGAAGTGGTCTACCCGCTCGAGCAGGATCGGCTGATCGGGGCCGCCGGAGCTGGCCATTACCGTGCCGCGCGATGGTGGGCGGGCCGGCCCGAATACGGCAACTCGACCCTGATCCGCGAAGAGCTGCCGACGTCCGAGCCGGAGCGGCTCGAGCTGAGCCAGGGCCGATCGGCCGGCCGGATCGTGATCGAGCGCGACGGGGTTCGGGTCCTGTTCGTCAACCTGCATCTGCACCACGAGGTCCCCGACGAGGCGATCCGCGACGAGCAGGCCCGGATCGTGCTCGAGTGGCTAGCTGCGGCCCCGCCATCCGACGTTGGGATCGTGGTCGGCGACTTCAACGCGGGCCCGGCCGAGCCGGCCTATGCCCGGATCGCGGCCGCGGGATTCCGCTCGGCCTGCCTCGAGGCGAACGGCAATGAGCCGGCGGTGACCTGGCCGTCGGGCCTCCAGGGGCCGGCGATCGACACCGACGGGGAGCCGAGCTGCCTCGACTACATCTGGGTCCGAGGCGCGGTGCGGGTCCTCTCGGCCCGCGTCGTCTTCGACCGTCCGTCCATCGACGACCCCGGCCTGTACCCCAGCGA
Organism: Chloroflexota bacterium; assembly: GCA_003169655.1. Classification (GTDB taxonomy): domain Bacteria; phylum Chloroflexota; class Limnocylindria; order Limnocylindrales; family CSP1-4; genus Palsa-1033. The sequence goes on along the minus strand of PNAZ01000003.1, from coordinate 16,116 downwards.
CCACTTCGGCCTGAGTGCGCGGCTGCAGATCGGCGGCTCGCCAGCGTGACCGAGGTCCGAGCCGGGCAGGCCTGGCCGGCCGGGGGCCGGCCGCGTGTCCTGCGCCTCGCCCACCGCGGCGATCACCGCGTCCACCCGGAGAACAGCCTGGCGGCGATGCTCGCGGCGATGGACGTCCCCGACTGCGACGGGCTCGAGTTCGACGTCCGGGCGTCGCTCGACGGGATCCCGGTGCTCCTCCACGATCCGTCGCTGGCTCGGGTCCAGGGGGTCGACGCCCCGGTGACCGAGCTGACAGCGGCCCAGCTGGCCGTCCACGGCGTGCCGCGCCTGGCCGAGGTCCTGGCCCGGGTGCCCCGCCGGGCGTTCCTGGACGTCGAGCTGAAGGTCGACCTCGGCCGCTCGGTCGTCGAGGTGCTCGCCGCCGGGCGCGGCGCGGATCTCCAGCGCGCCGTGATCTCGTCTTTCGAGGTGCCGGCGATCGAGCGGATCCGGAGCCTTGCCCCAGCCTGGCCGTGCTGGCTCAACACCGAGCATCTCCGCCCGGGCGACGTGCGGATCGCGCGTGAGCTCGGCTGCGTGGGTCTGTCGGTCAACTGGCACGCGATCGACGCGCCGGGCCTCGCCCGCGCCCGGGCGGCCGACCTCGAGGTCATCGCCTGGACCGTGACCGATCTACGGGTCAGCCGGCGGCTCGAATCGAGCGGGATCGGCGCGATGTGCATGGAGGGTCGCGCCTTCGCCCACTGAACCGGGCAGCGCGACAGGCCATCCGGCAAGTCCGACCCGCTCCTATCCTCGACTGAGCAGGAGGTGCCCTGAATGGCGGTCGGTGACTCGGCGGATCTGGTCGTGGTCGGAGGCGGAACGATCGGTGGCTGGGCCGCGACGTTTGCCGCCGAGGCCGGCCTCAGACGGGTGGTCGTGCTGGAGCGTGGGCTCGTCGGCGGAGGAGCGAGCAGCCGGGCGGCCGGGATCGTGCGGGCCCAGGGCGGCACGCCGGCCACCGTCGCGCTCGGCCGCTGGACGATCGACTTCTATCGCGGCCAGCAGGCCCGCTACGGCACCGACTCGGGCTTTCGCGAGCTCGGCTACCTGATCCTGGCGGTAACCGCCCGCGATGAGCGGGCAGGCCGGGCCCGGGTCGAGATGCAGCGTCAGGCCGGCCTCGATGTCAGCTGGCTCAGCGCAGCCGAGGCCTGTGCCGTCAATCCCAGCCTGGCCGCGGCCGGCCATCGGGGTGGCAGCTACGCCACGACCGATGGGGCGATCGATCCGCCGCGCAACGTGCTGGCCTACTCGCTGGCGATGCAGCGCCGGGGCGTCGACCTGCGTGAACGGACAGCGTTCGAGGGTCTCCGCCTCGAACATGGCCGGCTGGTGGGCGTCGACACTGCCCGCGGTCCGATCGCAACCGAGCGGGTCCTGCTGACCGGCGGGCCGACCTTGCGCGGCGTGGGCAAGCTCGCGGGGCTGCGGATCTCAGCCGGTGGGGCGCGCCACCAGATCGCGGTGACCGAGCCTCACCCGGCCTTCGAGGTCGAGCGCCAGCCGATGGTCTTCGACCTGGGCCGGGGGCTGTACTGGCGGCTGGAGGAGGGCGGCCTGCTCTTCGGGATGAGCAATCCGGTCGAGCGGCCGGGGATCGCCCGGGAGATCGACTGGCCGTACCTGCGCCGGATGCAGCGCCGCCTCGAACGCTTGGTGCCGGCCGTCCGCGGCCTCGGCCTGCGCAAGGCCTGGTGCGCGACGATCGACTTCACGCCCGACCACCAGCCGATCCTGGGACCGGGGATCACCCCGGCCGGCGATCGGCTCGAGGGCGTGACGGTCGCCTCGCCGGGCGGCCACGGGATGATGTGGGGGCCGGCCGTCGCCCGGGTGGGCGCCGACCTGGCGGTTCACGGCCGGACCGACCTGCTCGACGTCGCCGAGCTGGGGCTCGATCGCTTCGATGCCGAGGGCCGCAGCCGGCTGGCTGCCGACCCGATCGCGCTGCCATTCCCACTCAGCGCTGACGACGACTGACGGTGGCGGTCCTGCGCTGGGGGATCATCGGACCCGGCCGGATCTCGACCCGAATCGTGCGGGCCCTGGCCAGCTCCAGCCGGGGCACGCTGGCCGCCGTCGCCAGCCGCGATGCGGACCGAGCGGCCGCCTATGCCAGCCGGCACGGCGTCGGGCGCTCGTTCGGGTCGTACGACGAGCTGCTGGCCTCGAGCGAGATCGACGTCGTCTACATCGCCTTGCCCAACCACCTCCATGCCCAGTGGACGATCCGGGCGCTCGAGGCCGGCAAGCACGTCCTGTGCGAGAAGCCGCTGGCCTTGACCGTGGAGGACGTCGATGCGATCCAGGCCGCTGCGCGGATGACCGGGCGGATCGCGGTCGAGGCGTTCATGTACCTTCACCACCCCCAGATCCTGCGCGCCCTGGAGGTCGCCGGGGACGGGCTGCTCGGGCCGCTCGAGCTGATCCTGGGGACCTTCTCGTTCCTGCTCAGCACGCCGGACGACCCCCGGATCGATCCGGCGATGGGCGGCGGCTCGCTGTGGGACGTCGGCTGCTACCCGGTCAGCTTCGCCCGCCGGCTGGCCGGCGAGGAGCCCGATCGGGTCGCCGCCTTTGCCCGGCTGGACGAGCGCGGCGTGGACCGCACGTTCATCGGCCAGCTCCACTTCCCGAGCGGCCTGCTGGCCCAGTTCGACAGTGGCTTCCGGGCCAGTGACCGGGAGTCCTTCGAGATCGTCGGCCAGGCCGGCCGGCTGGTGCTCGACAGCCCATTCGTGCCGGCGCCGGATGGTCCCCGCCCGGTCGTGACCCTGTGGCGCGGCCGGGTGCGCGAGCAGATCACCGTACCCTCGATGGATCAATACCGTGCCGAGGTGGAGGACCTGACCGGCGCGATCCTCGACGGGACGCCGCCGCGGGTCAGTCTCGATTTCAGCCGGGGCACGATCGCCACGCTGGTCGACCTTGATCTGGCCGCCCGGTCAACGGGGTAGGCCGAGCCCTGACGGAGAACCCTGGATGACACCCGGGCTCGAAACCTGATTGACACCGAATGAGCCGCTGTTGCACGATATCGGCCGGGTTTGTTGCTGCTCCCCACAATCGTCGGATCCATCGGTCGCAGGTCGCTGGAGGGATCGTCCACGCTGCACGAAGAGACTCCGGGTGCAGGCCTTGATGCGGTCCGTCGTCAGAACCTCAGTGCGGTCATGCGCCGGGTCCACGTGGCCGGGCCGGCGTCGCGCTCCGACCTGGCGAACTACACCGGCCTGAACCGGAGCACCGTCGGCGACCTCGTGGCGGAGCTCACGGCGCGTGGCCTTGTCCACGAACGGGCTGGCCTGCGGGGCGCTCCGGGCCGGCCGTCGCCCATCGTGATGGCTAATCCGAATGGGATCACCGTCCTGGCTGTCGAGATCTTCACCGACTCGCTCGCAGCCGCGGTGATCGGGCTGGGTGGTCGAGTCCTCGCGCGGGCGCGCCTTGAGCGCCCACGGGACGGATCGTCACCGGAGGCGACCGTCGCCCGCCTGGCTGGCATCTGTCGGACGCTGCTGGACGGGCGAGCCGATCAACCCCCGATCCACGCCATCGGCGTCGCGGTCGCCGGCGTCGTCCGGCGGACCGATGGCAGTCTCGTCGTCGGCCCCAACCTCGGCTGGCGGGACGTATCGCTGGCGGACCTGATCCGGACGAGCCTGGGACTCGAGGTGCCGGTCTTCACCGCCAACGATGCCGACCTGGCGACCCTGGCTGAGCACCTCCGGGGCGCCGGCATCGGCTGCGACGACTTCGTCTGCCTGTGGGGCGAGGTTGGTGTCGGGGCCGGGATCATCGCCGGGGGGCGGCCGTTGAGTGGTCGATCCGGATTCGCCGGCGAGGTTGGCCACCTCCCGCTCAGTCCGGCGGGACGCCTGTGTCATTGCGGCGCGCGCGGCTGCTGGGAGACCGAGGTCGGTGAGGACGCCCTCCTCCGGCGGGCCGGCCGGGCTGGTTCGGGCGGACCACTGGCGGTCGACTTGATCCTGGCCATGGCGGACGCCGGCGACCCGGACGCGATCAGCGCGATCGAATCGAGTGGTCGCTGGCTGGCGATTGGCCTGGCCACCGTGATCCATACCCTCAACCCCGAGCGAATCGCGCTGGGCGGGTTCTTTGCCTCGATCCTGCCGCATGCGCGCGACGCCCTGATCCGGGCGCTGGGCGAGCTGGCGATCGAGCCCCTCGCCGTTGCCACGATCGTCCCGGCTCGCCTCGGAGCGGATGGACCGCTCATCGGCGCGGCCGAGCTTGCGTTCGAGCATTGGCTCGATGATCCTGCCTCGGTCCCGCTGATCGATCGACCCGCTTGGTCGAGCGCAGCTGATCGCCGGGGTGCGACGAAGGAGGTGGACGCAACCAGACTTGCGATTTGAGGCCAGCCAGGAGGCCCTGCGCCCCACCGCCACGGTGACTGCGGAACATGCCTCGCTGAGACCGGACGCCGGTTCAGTCGAGATCAAGGTCCGCGCTATTCGGGAGTGGTACGCTCGGCGCTGGAGGAGATCGACACACCTGTCGAGGGTGGCTGATCGGCCCGGTGGCAGCTTCGGGCGCCACACGGTCTTTCGCCAATCGTCACCAATCCAAGGACTGAGGAGAGACACGGATGCGAACATGGACCAAGCTGATGACCGCACTAGCGGCCACGGCGATCGTTGCTGCCGGCTGCAGCAGCAGCACAACGCCAGCCCCATCGGCGCCCGCGTCGTCGTCCGGCGCGGGCGGAGGGACGGGGCTCAGCGTCACGTCGTTCGATAGCGCGTTCACGGCGATGGCGCAGCTGACCAGCGTGACCACGGCCGGCAAGGGCCTGGTTGGCGTGATCCTGCCCGACGTCACGACGTCGGCCCGCTACACCGCCTACGACCTGCCCTATCTCACCCAGGCGTTCAAGGCCGCTGGCTACGCCACGACCGACTTCAAGATTGACAACGCGGCCGGCACGACGACCACCGAGCTGGGCATCGCCCAGGCCGACATCACTGCCGGGGCCAAGGTCCTGCTCGTCGACCCGCTCGACGGCCCGACCGGCAAGTCGATCCAGGCGGCGGCCACCGCCGCCGGCGTGACGATGATCAGCTATGACCGCGCCACATTCCAGGGCACCAACACGTACTACGTGAGCTTCGACAACGTCCAGGTGGGCGAGAAGATTGGCGCGGGCTTCCTCCAGTGCCTGACCGACTGGGGCGTCACCAGCCCGAAGGTCTACACCGTTGACGGTGGCCAGGACACCGACCCGAACGCGATCGACTTCGCCAAGGGCTACAACGACGCGGTCTGGGGCCAGAAGGTCGCCCAGGTCGCAGCCGGTGCCACGAGCAAGACCGGTGGGGCAACCCTCGTCGGCGAGGCGCTCGCTCCCGGCTGGGACAATGCCAAGGGCGGCACGATCTTCCAGCAGGCCTACACGGCCCATCCGGAGATCAACGCCACGATCGAGGCCAATGACGGGCTCGCCAAGGCCGTGATCACCGTCCTCAAGGGGGCAGGCGTCCCGGCCAAGAAGATTCCGACGACCGGCCAGGACGCGACGCTCGCCGGCATGGAATACGTCCTCCAGGGCTTCCAGTGTGGTTCGGTGTACAAGCCGATCTACCTCGAGGCCCAGGCCGCCGTGGCCCTCGCCACCTATCTGCGGGCCGGCCAGACACCGCCAGCCGCCCTGCTCAACGGCACCACCACCGATCCGACCAACGCAGCTACCACTGAGCCGGCCGTCCTCCTGACCCCGGTCTGGGTGAATGCCGCGAACATGGAAGCCACGGTGATCACCGACAAGGCCGTAGCGGTGGCCGACCTGTGCAGCGCGGTCGGCGCCGACGTGTGCACCGCCGCGGGCATCAAGTAACAGGTTGAACCTGGCGAGCACGTCCGCCTCCAACGCGGATCGTGCTCGCGACACATCGGCGTGCTGCATCCGGCTGACGGGTGCAGCACGGCCGTATTCGGAGTTCCCGACCGGGCACGCGGGGTCATAATCGTGTCCGCTGACAGCGTCGCCCAGGTATTCGAAGGACGTTTCGTTGGATGTGATGGCTGATCCGAACGAGCCGGCGCGGAACCTGCCTGCCAGCCAGCCTGGTGCGACCCCGGTCAGTGGCTCGGAGCCGCTCCTGCGGTTGCGCGGAATCAGCAAGCATTTCGGTGCGGTCCAGGCGCTGTACGGAGTGGACCTCGACCTCCCATCGGGCCAGGTGACCGCGCTATGCGGTGACAACGGCGCCGGCAAGTCCGTGCTGACCAAGTGCATCGCGGGCATCCACGAGCCCGATGAGGGCGAGATGTTCTGGGAGGGCCGCCTCGTCCACATCCGGACGCCCGGCGACGCGGCCGCCCTGGGGATCGAAACCGTCTACCAGGACCTGGCCCTCGCCGACAACTTGGACATCGTCCAGAACATGTTCCTCGGCCGCGAGCGCCTGAACCACGCCCTGCTTGACGAGGACAGCATGGAGCGTGCGGCGGCCGCGACGCTGGCCAGCCTGCGGGTCACCACGGTGCGATCGATTCGCCAGCCCGTCGGGACGCTCTCGGGTGGCCAGCGCCAGGCGGTCGCCGTGGCCAAGGCCGTGATGTGGAATTCGAAGCTGGTCATGCTCGACGAGCCAACCGCCGCGCTGGGGGTGGCCCAGACCCGAATGGTCCTCGACCTGATCAAGCGGCTCAAGGACCACGGCCTGGCGGTCATGGTCATCTCGCACAACCTCAACGACGTCTTCGAGGTNNTTCGACCGCCAGAGCGTCGTCGACTTCATGACGACGGGTTCGTCGACCCGAGAGGTGACCGCCTCGACCGCCACTGCGATGAAGGACTGATCGATGGCGACCATCCCGACCCAACCCGGCGATGAAGCCCTGCCCGCGGCGGGCGCCGACCCGGACGCCGCCCTCGACCTGACCGCTGCGGCAGTCGAGGCCATCCCACCCGGGATTGTTGCCCAATCGCTCGGCGAGTACCTGCGCGGGTGGGCGGCCCGAGTCCGCGGTGGGGATGCCGGTGTCCTGCCGGTCGTGGTGGCGCTGCTCGCCGTGTCGATCGTGTTCACGATCGTCAGTCCGAACCACGTGTTCCTGTCGGCCACCAACCTGGTCAACCTGTTCGACCAGAGTGCCGTGTTCATCGTCCTGGCCATGGGCGAGGGCTTCGTCCTGTTGCTGGGCGAGATCGACCTGTCGATCGGCTACGTCGCGGCGATCGGCGGAACCGTCGCCGCCGACCTGGTCCAGCCATCGCCGAACTGGCCGTGGTGGGCCGCGATCCTCGCCGCGCTCGGCGTTTGTGCCGCGATCGGGGCGATCCACGGGATCATCATCACCAAGCTCGGGATGCCGGCCTTCGTCGTGACCCTGGCCGGCTACCTGATCTGGTTCGGGGTCCTGATCATCATCCTGGGGCCGGCCGGCGGGGTGAGCATCACGAGCACCGTGCTGCCGAACCAGGAGGTGATCTACGGGATCGTCTACGCCTACATCGAACCGCTGATCGCCTGGGTCGGCCTGGCTGTTGTCGTCGGGCTGCTGGGCGGTGCGATCTGGCTGCGCGACGAGGGTCGGCGGCGGAGCGGCCTGGTCGCTCCCCCGGTCGGACTGACGCTGGCCAAGATCGCGCTCATCGCCGTTGCCGGGATCGTGGTCGTCGCGATCTGCAACGTGAACCGGGGCAACTTCCTGCCGATCATCGGCGTGCCGTGGGTCGTGCCCCTCGTCCTCGTCGTGCTCGGAGCCTGGCTCGTCCTCCTCGAACGTACCCAGTTCGGGCGGCACATGTATGCCATCGGAGGGAATGCCGAGGCGGCCCGGCGGGCCGGCATCAACGTGCCCCGGGTGCGAACGCTGGCCTTTGTGCTGTGCTCGCTCACGGCCGCCCTCGCCGGGATCATCTACTGCTCGCAGCTGGGCGGCCTGACCACCAACATCAACGGTGGCCAGCTGGTCCTGTACGCCGTGGCCGCAGCCGTCATCGGTGGCACGAGCCTGTTCGGAGGGCGGGGCAGGGCCATCCACGGGCTCCTCGGCGGGCTCGTGATCGGCGCGATCTACAACGGCCTGTACCTGTTGGGGCTGCCGATCCAGTGGCAGCTGATCATCACCGGCCTGGTCCTGCTGGCCGCCGTCAGTGTCGACTCGCTGTCGCGCAAGAGCGGTGGATCCGGGGCGACGGCGCGCGCCTGAGGCGCGAGGCCAGGGCCAAAGACGGTGTCGACCTCCGCGGTCCAGCTCCACGTCCTGCGCCACGCCCATGCCGGCGACCCGGCGAAATGGCAGGGGCCGGACGACCTCCGGCCGCTGTCGGCCAAGGGCCGCCGCCAGGCGGAGTCGCTCGGTCGTTACCTCGACGGCCTCGGGCTGTCCTTTGACCTGCTCGTCAGCTCGCCCCTTGTTCGGGCTCGTCAGACGGCCGAGCTCGTGGCCGAGCGCCTGGGGCTGCCGGTCGTGATCGACGGGCGACTTGCCGGTGGCCTGGGCATGGCCGAGGTCGAGGCAATCCTGGCCGACCATGGCAATCCCGGCCGGCCGATGCTGGTTGGCCACGATCCCGACCTGAGCGAGCTCGTCGCCAGCCTCGCCGGCGCCGCCGCAATCCCGATGCGCAAGGGGGCCTTCGCCCGGATCGACATCGAAAGGCCGATCGAAGCGGGCGCCGGGGTTCTCGTCTTCCTCCTGCCGCCCGAGCTCGTCGGCCCGGCCTGATCCCCAGGGGTTGCACCGCTAGGGGTTGAGGTCCTCGATTTCGCCGGTCGCCAGGAAGACGACGTCCTCGGCGATGTTGGTCACCCGGTCCCCGATCCGCTCGAGGTAGTGGGCGGCGAACAGGATCCGGGCGCCGCGGTCGACGTTGATCGGGTCGGCCCGCATCAGCTCGAGCACCTCGTCAAAGGTCCGGTGGTAGAGGTCGTCGATCAGGTCGTCGCCCTTGGCCACCTCGCGGGCCGCCGCCTCGTCGATGTCGACCAGCGCCCGCAGGATGCCGTGGACCTGTTGCGCGGCCCGCTCGCCGATCTCGGGCAGGTCGACGTAGTTGCGCAGGGGCGGCTCGGGGGCCAGCTTGCGGGCCTGCTTCGCCACCGATCCGGCGTGGTCGCCCATCCGCTCCAGCTCGTAGGAGACGTGGTCGAGGGCGATCAGGAAGCGCAGGTCGCGGGCCACCGGGGCCTGGGTGGCGATCGTGGTCGAGACCATTGTCGTCAGCCTGCGCTGCATCTCGTTGATCCGGCCGTCACCCTTGATCACCGCCAGGGCGGCATCGGCGTCGTGCCGGATCAGCGCCTCGAGCGAGGCCCGGATCTGCTCCTCGACCATCGCCCCCATGCGCAGGATGTTGTCCTTGATCTCGCGCAGCTCGCGATCGAGGCCCTCCCGACTGGGGTGGGGCGAGGAGCTGGTGGGCGAGCCGCCGCCATGGGTCGTCTCGAGGATCTCGTCGATCTGGCCGGCCATCGTCGTCTCCTCGGGGTTCAACCGAACCGCCCGGACACGTAGTCCTCGGTCAGCTGGTTCTTCGGGTTGGTGAATAGCGTTCGAGTGGCGTCGCTCTCGACGAGGTACCCCGCCCGATCCTCACCCATGTTGAAGAATGCCGTCACGTCGCTCACTCGGGACGCCTGCTGCATATTGTGGGTCACGATGATGATCGTGTAGTCCGCCTTCAGAGTCGACATCAGTTCCTCGACCTGGAGCGTGGCGATCGGGTCGAGCGCAGAGCAGGGTTCATCCATCAGCAGGACCTTGGGCTGGAGGGCGAGCGTCCGGGCGATGCACAACCGTTGTTGCTGGCCGCCGGATAGTGATGTCCCGCCATGGCCAAGCTTGTCCTTGACCTCGTCCCACAGCGCAGCCTGGCGCAGACACCGCTCCACCAGCTCGTCCTGCGCCGCCTTGCCCTTCACCAGGCCATTGAAGCGGGCTGGTGCCGCAACGTTGTCGTAGATCGACATCGTGGGGAATGGGTTCGGCTGCTGGAAGACCATCCCGATCGTGCGCCGGACGGCAGCCGGTTCGATCCGCGGATCGTAGATATCGACGCCCTGATAGCTGACGGTGCCCGAGCTGCGCGCGCCGGGTACGACCTCATGCATCCGATCGAGGCAGCGCAGGAGTGTCGACTTGCCACTGCCGGATGGCCCGATGATGGCCGTGATCGCGTTGGCCCGAATGTCCATCGACACATCGCGAATGACCCGACGAGCGCCGTACCAGGCACTCAGATCACGCACCGTGATCGCCAGATCCACATCGTCGGCCTGAGTAGCTGTCACGTCGGATTCATCGACCGCAGCCGCCCGAGCCTCGAGCCCCTGGAGCGTGGCCGGCGAGAGGCTCATCGTCGCGCGGGGCTGATCTGAAGGTGCGGTCATCGCGAGCTCCCGGCTAGACGTCTGCGAGCGGTAAGCCAGCGGCCCACCAGATTGAACCCAAAGACAATGATGATCAGCAGCAAGGCTGCCCCAAACGCTCGGTCACGCGCTGTTGCGAAACCTGAGTTGAGCGCATTGCGGTAGATCAAGAGTGGAAGGGCCTGCATCGGCTGGTTGATGTCGAGGGTGAAGAAGTTATTCCCGAGCGACGTGAAGATCAGGGGCGCTGTCTCACCGATCGCGCGTGAGACACCGAGCAGGATCCCGGTCACGATGCCCGACAGTCCAATTGGCACGAAAACGGACAGTACCGCTCGCCAGCGGGCGAGTCCCAGCGCTCGAGCGCCCTCTGCGATCGGCCGCGGCGTGAGGCGCAGGATCTCTTCGGCCGATACCGTCACGACCGGTAGCATCACGATCGCCAAGGCAAGCGATCCCGCCAGACCGGAGAAATGGCCCTGGGTGACCACCACGCTGGCGTAGACGAAGATGCCCACGACGATCGACGGGAGTCCCGCCAGCACGTCGATCAGGAACCGCGCGCCGCGAGCCAGGCCGCCGCCGACCTCGATCGCGAAGATCGCAACCGCGAGCCCGATCGGCACCGCGATCAACGAGGCCAGCCCGGTCATTTCCAGGGTGCCAATCAGCGCGTTGCGCACCCCGCCGCCGGTGGCACTCAAATCAGCCGGAGGATCCTGGATCAGGAAGTCGACGCTCAGGAGCGAATGGATTCCGTTGACGAAGATGTAGCCGAAAACGGCGACGAGCGGGATCAACGCAAGGACAAAGGCAAACGCGGCGAGGAACGCGAACAGATTGGCCTTGCGCCGGCGCCACCGGCTTGTTGGCGCGAAGACGACGACGGCGTCAGAAGCCACTCCGCGACCCTCCAGTGAACCGATTGCGGATCGCGATAGCGGCCCCGTTCACGAGGACCGACATCACAAGAAGCACGGTCCCCAACGCGATCAAGGCTTCAGGATGGAGCGTCTCGGTCGCCTCGTTGAATTCGTTGGCGATGACGCTGGCGAGCGTAAAACCCGGCGAGAAGATCGACTTGCCAATGTTGTCCGAATTGCCGATGACCATCGTGACCGCAATCGTCTCGCCCATCGCTCGACCTAGACCGAGCACCACCGCGGCGAGCAAGCCAGCTCGCCCAATTGGCAGCGTGACGGTCCGGGCCACATCCCAGCGCGTCCCACCGAGGGCCAGGACGGCCTCGCGCTGAAGGCGGGGGGTCGAGGCGAACACCTCTCGCGTCACGGCGGACACGATCGGCACGATCATGACAGCCAGGATCACACCGGCCGCAAAATAGCTGGACCCCGGGGTGGGGGGGCCGAAAAATGGGACCACCCGGCCGAGTGTTCCGGCGATTGCCTGTTCGAGCGGCCGCATCGCGGGGACGAGCACCAGCAGCCCCCACAGACCGTAGACGACGGACGGCACGGCCGCGAGGAGGTCGACCGCGATCCCCAGGGGCGCCCTGAGGCGTGCCGGCGCGAGCTCGGTGAGCAGCAGGGCGATCAGGACCGAAACGGGAACGGCAATCACCAGCGCGATCAGGCTGGTAAGGAACGTGCCGTAGATGAACGCCCAGGCACCGTAGACCGTGAACGAAGGCGCCCAGGTGCTCCCGGTGATGAAGCCGATGATCCCGAACTTCTGGTAGACGGGCGAGGCGCTAATGAAGCTCTCGACCATCATCACGCCCAGGACGACGGTGATCCCCAGGGTCAGGGTGGATAGGATTGCCCTGAAGGTCAGATCACCCGTCCAGCCGCGACGGCGTAGCCCTCCGAGGTCGAGTCTGGGCGGCTCCGGCACTTCAGCCGATTGGGTCATATCGATTCAGCGTCCTCATACGTGAAAGCAGCGCCTGGGTTGGCGTTCATCCCAGGCGCTGCTTGCTGATCGACTAAGGGAGTAGAGGCGTCCCGGCCCAATTGATGGACTTGACGGCCCCCTCGTCCTGGGCGACGAGATTCGCTGGCAGCGCCCCGTAGTCGAGTGGCGCGGAGTCGGCCTGCCCTTCATGGATTGCCCACCAGATGAAGTCGACGAGGGCATTTGCCCGATCCTGGCTCTTCATCACCTTCGACAGGTCTTTATAGACGATGATCCAGGTCGTCCCGGCAATCGGATAGCCCTGGGGTGCGGCCGTATTGACGAGGTTGAATCGAAGGTCAGGAGGGTATGACGGCAGGTTGGCGGCCGCGGCGATCGAGGCCAACGATGGTGTGATGGAGTTGCCACTCTTGTTCTGGACGTCGGCGAACGGAATCTGGTTCTGGATCGCGTAGGCGACGTCAATATACCCAACCCCGCCGTCCGTTCCCTTGATCCCCTGGGTCACGCCCTCGTTACCACTCGCGCCCTGGCCTACAGGCCAGGTAACCGTCTTCCCCGCCGACTTGGTGGGGTCGCCCAGACCGACGGTGGTTACCCAGGCTGGGCTGGCAGCGGTCAGGTAGTTCGTGAAGATGCTCGTTGTCCCCGAGCCATCGGATCGATGGACGACACTGATCGCTGTAGTCGGGAGGTTCACGCCGGGGTTCGCGGCTGCTAGTGCCGCGTCGTTCCAGGTCGAGATCTTGCCCAGAAAGATGCCGGCGATGATGTCGGGAGTCATCTTCAGCGGTGCGGACAACCCAGTCAGGTTATAGGCGATGACGACCGCTCCGAACGTGGTCGGAACCTCGACCGGTGCACCGTTCGCTGCTGCCGCGGCCATATCCGAATCCGAGAGAAAGGCATCCGAGGCCCCGAAATCGACGGTGTTCTGCTGCCAGTCCTTGACCCCGGCCCCGGAGCCAACGGATTGGTAGTTCACCTGGACGCCGCACTTGGTGTTGTAGTCCCCGGCCATCTTCAGAAGCAGGGGATTGATGAACGTCGATCCGGCGCCGCTCAGCGTGCCATCGCCCTTGGTACAACGGTAGGTGACGGCCCCCGCGCTACCCGGCGCAACCGACGCTCCGGACCCAACTGGCGCCCCGGACGCAACTNNGGACGCAACTGGCGCCCCGGACGGTGCCGGTCCGCTTGCCGCTGGGGCCGTCGTAGCTGATGTACCGGAGCAAGCGGCAATGGCCATGGTCGCGGTTAGGACGAGCGCGCCGAGGCGCCGATTCCCGATCGTCAACGTGGTTCCTCCTCAGCGGGGGCCGGGACGGGGCACCCCGAAGCTTCCCTTGGTGCCCAGAGCCTGCTGGGGGGCCGTCAACGGTCGGTTGCCGGGTTGTTAACAGATGGCGGGGACGCTCCGCGGACGCCCGGCCGTATCATCCGGACATGCCCTCGGATCCGGCCCACGCGGCGGTAGACCCGGCCCGACGCGGGCTGCTGATCGTGGCGGAAGGCCTCGACGGATCGGGCAAGTCGACGACCCTCGATGGCCTCGCCCGCTGGTTGGAGCGGCGCGGACGGAAGGTCCGGACGGTGGCCTGGGAACCATCCGAGCTGGTCCGGCGGGCCGCTGCCGACCCGCGCTCGAGGACGGCCTTGACGCCGCGCGTGGCGGCGCTGATGGCCGCGGCCGACGCCCAGCGCCAGGTCGGGGCGAAGGTGGCCCGCCGGCTCGCCCACTGCGACGTGGTCCTCGCCGACCGGTACGCCTGGACGGCGATCGCCCGCGAGGTTGCCCGCGGTCTGGAGCTCGACTGGTCGATCGAGCTGCATCGCACCTTGCCTGCCCCGGATCTCATCCTCTTCCATCGCGGCGAGGCCGGCTCGGCAGTCGAACGGGCCCTCTCCACCCGGCCGCCCTCGGTACGTTCAGCGGCGGTCGGAGCAGCCTACGGCGCGTTCGTCGAGCGGCTCCTGGCCGCCTTCGAGGCGCTGGTCGACCGCGGCCGCGATGGTTCGGGCACGCCCTGGCCGACCCGGGTGGTGGCCCTCGACGCCCGGGCGGACCCGGCTGCCAATGCGACGATCGCCCGAGCTGCGATCCGCTCGATCGTCGAGCCGGCCGGCCCGGCGGGCGCCGGTTGATGACGGCACTCGTCACGGGTCGTGAGGAAGGCCGAGGCTCGCCTGCCGGCCTCGAGCGGCACGGCCAGCCGGGGCTGTTCGTCGTCCTCGAGGGCACCGATCGAGCCGGCCGCTCGACCCATGTCCGGCGGCTCGAGCAGCACCTTCGCTATCGTGGACGAGGCGTGACCCGGACGAGCCTCGCGACGTCGCTCCTGACCGCGAAGGCGATTCGAGCGGCCAAGCGCGAACGGCGGACCGACCCGGTGGAGACAGTCCTGCTCTACGCGGCCGATCTGGCCGAGCGGATCGAGCAGGTGATCCTGCCCTCCCTGCGAGCCGGCTTGGTCGTCCTCGCCGACCGCTACGTCTATACCCCGATGGCCCGGGCCGCGACCCACGGCGTCGATCCCGGCTGGCTCGACCGGCTCTTCTCGTTCGCGCCGGCGCCCGACCTGACCCTGCTCCTCGATGTCGACGCGGAGACTGCACTCGCCCGCCAGGGCCGGCACGGACCCGACCGCTACGAAGCCGGGATGGACCTGGGCCTGTCGTCCGATGCCCTGGAGAGCTTCCGCCTGTTCCAGGACCGCCTCCATACCTGGTTCGAGGCACAGGCCTCGCACTACAACTTCACCCGGATCGAGGCGCGCGGGACCCCTGACGCGGTCGCGGCCCTGATCGAACCCGTTGTCGACACGTTCCTGGCCGGACGATGAAACCGCTCCGGATCGTCCACCTGTCCGACTTCCACTGCGACGGCAGTCCCGAGCTGCGCGCCGCCCTGGCCCGGCTGATCGACCGGGCGATCGACTGCGACCCGGATCTCATCGTGGTGACCGGCGACCTGAGCGCCGATGGCCGGCCGGCCGAGCTCGACGCTGTCGCCGCGGAGCTCGAGCGATTCGGCCCGATCCCCCGGGTGGTGGTGCCCGGCAACCGGGATCTCGTGCCCTCGGTCGGACCGCCCGGCGAAGCCCGGCCGCTGCCGGTTGACTCGGACCTGGACTTCTTCCTCGCCCTGGAGCCCGCCCTCGGCTTCGGCTTCGACGAGGGCCACAGTGCGCCGGCCGGTCCGGATACCGATCCTGAGGTCCGCTTCTCGAGCCGCTTCGGTCGTCTCGACGCCCGCTTTGCCGCGCCCCGGATCCAGCTGGTGGCGGTCAACTCGACACCCCGCCTGCGGCCGGCGGAGCTCGAACGAGCCGCCCGCCGGCTGCGCCGCTCGCCCGACGGAGCATTCCGCATCTTTGCCCTCCATCACGGCCTGTTGCCGGTTCCAGGCCGCAAGCTGCGCGACGGCGACCTCGCCAACCGCTCGGGCGACCTGCTGGCCCTCCTGCTCGAGCTGAAGGTCGAACTGGTCCTCCACGGCCACGTCCATCGCGCCCACGCCTGGCTCGTTTCCGACGGGCACCACCAAACCGTGGTCGCCAGCGCGGGCGCCCTCGTCAACGACGGCCGGCGGGACGCGAGCTTCAACGAGATCCTCGTCGAGGATGGCAGACTGGAGGTCCGCCGCCGATCGGTCGCGACCGGCGAGCCGAGCCTGCTCTTCCAGACGACCCGACCGGGTTGACCTCAGCGAGGAGACGAGATCGATGGCCAAGACCGAAGCGAAGCAGGGGCAGCCATCGCGGCGGGCCGCGACCCGGGCGTTCGAGCGCGCCTGGAAGCTCCTCGGGCGCCTCGAGAAGCGGCTCGCGGCCGCCCGGAACGAGGAGGC
>PNAZ01000044.1 GCA_003169655.1 Chloroflexota bacterium | reverse complement strand
GCCGCCTTCATCATGCAGGACATCCTGGCCTCGAACACCGACCCGAAGGCCAACCCGTTCTGGTCGATCCGGGCGATCTACAGCGGCAAGACGCGCCGGCCGGCGGCCCTCAAGACGGGTACCTCAACCGACGAGATCGACCTCGCCGCGATGGGCTTCCTGGCCCCGCCCAAGGATCCCAAGGCCGAGGCCCTCGTCGCCGGGGCCTGGATGGGCAACTCCGATAACAGCGCCCCGCCGAACGGCACGGTCGCCCTCGAGACGGCCGCCAGCCTGTGGCAATCCTTCCTCGAGGATGCCTCGAAGGGCACCCCGGTCGCCCAGTTCGCGCCGCACCCGCCGGGTGTCGTGCAGGCGTCGGTCGATGCCAACAGCGGAATGCTGCCTGGGCCGTATACCGCCAGGACGGTCAAGGAGTGGTTCATCGACGGAACCGTCCCGACCCAGGTCGATGACACCAAGGTCGGCGTCCAGATCGACGCCGCGACCGGCCTGCTGTGGCAGGATGGCTGCCTCGGTCCGGAGGTCACCAAGGGCTTCCTCGACTTCTCGAACGTCGAGCCCGGCCACCCGACCTGGGTCAAGTACACCCAGGGCTGGGTCGCCCGTGCCCGGCGCGGTGTCGGGGTGCGGGGCGGGCCAAAGAACACCCCGACGGCATACTTCCACTTCGGCCACGTGTATCCGTTCGGGGCAACGTGGGGCGCGCCCTTCGCGCCGACCAAGACCTGCCCGATCGGCGGGCCTCCCCCGCCGCCACCGCCGAGTGGCTCGCCGCCACCATCAACGGAGCCGTCGCCCACCCCGTCGGGCTAGCCCGCGAGCTCGTCTAGAGGCTGATCAGGGTCGCCCCGTCGCCGCCCTCGCCGCGCTCGCCGGGACGGGTCGCCACGACCAGTGGGTGGGCAGCGGCCGATGCCCGGACGGCATCGCGCAGGGCGCCGGTGCCGACGCCGTGGACGATCGTCACCCGATCGAGGTTGGCCAGCGAGGCATCGTCAAGGTACCGATCAAGCAGCTCGAGGGCCTCCTCCACCCGCGCCCCGCGCAGGTCGAGCGACGATGCGACGGTCCGGATCCGGTCCAGGCGCAGGGCGCTCGTCGGAGCGGCCGGCTCAGGACTGACGGCCGGTCGCGTCCGTCGCCTGCGGGCTTGCTCCACCGGGTTCGTCCGCGAGGGACCGGCCGGCCAGACCGCAGCCAGGGTCTCCTCGGCCGGGAGCTGTTCGGGCGCCGGCGGCAGGTACTCGAGGTCGACCGTGTCGACCACGACCCGCATCGCCCCGGACTCGATCGTCGCTCGTCGCCCACCCCGATCGAGGACGGTGATCCGACCCTCCCAGTCGCCGGTTCGGCTGCGGGCCATGTCGCCCAGCTGCCAGGCCCGGGGCTCCGCGTCGACGGGCTCGGGCGCGCTGGGCTCCAGCTCGGGCACGCGGGCCAGCTCGGCATCGGCCCGGGCGATCGCGGCGTCGAGGACCCGAGCCGTGACCGTCTCGCGTTCGAGCGTGCGCCGGGTTGCCTGGACCTCCTCGTGCAGGCCGGCGACGAGCCGTTCAGCCTCGGAGCGGGTCGTGCGCAGGAGCTCGTCACGCTCGCGCCGGGCGGCCCGGCGCTCCTCCTGTGCCGTGCCCAACGCTTCCGCGGCGCGCTGCTCGGCCAGGCGGGCCTGCTCGAGGCGGTCGCTCGTCTCGCCCTCCGCCTCGCGGATCGAGGCCAGGGTCGCCTCGAACGAGCGCTCCGATTCGGACAGGCGTGAGCGGGCGTCGGCGACAATCGCCGCCGACAGGCCGAGCCGCTCGGCGATCTCGAAGGCCTGGCTGCCGCCGGGCAGGCCGATCGTCAGGCGATAGGTGGGGCTGAGCGTGTCGAGGTCGAATTCGACCGAGGCGTTGCGAGCCGCGGGCGTGGTGTGGGCGTACGCCTTCAGCTCGGCATAATGGGTCGTCGCCGCGATCAGGGCACCGGCCCGGATGAAATAGTCGAGGAGCGCCTGGGCGAGGGCCGAGCCCTCGGTCGGGTCCGTGCCCGCGCCCAGCTCGTCGAGCAGGACGAGGGTGCCCGGGCCGGCCGCGGCCGCGATCCGGATGATCGAGCGGAGGTGACCCGAGAAGGTCGACAGGCTTTGGGCCACCGACTGCTCGTCGCCGATGTCGGCAAAGACGTCGCGGAAGACCGGCAGCCGTCCGCCGGCGTCGATCGGCAGGTGCAGCCCGGCCTGGTGCATCAGGGCCAGCAGGCCGAGTGTCCGCAGGGTGACCGTCTTGCCGCCGGTGTTGGGGCCGGTGACGACGAGCGCGACGTAGCCGTCGCCGAGCCGGATGTCGATCGGCACGACCCGGCCGGCCAGGCCCGGGTGGCGGGCGCCGAGAAGGACCACCTCTGGCCGGTCGACCGTCTCGGGCCGGACGGCGTCCATCTCCGCGGCGAGGCGGGCCTTGGCCGACCACAGGTCGAAGCGCGCCAGCGCGTCGAGCGTCTCGCGCAGCTCGCCGGCCTGGGCACCGACGAGAGCCGACAGCTCGTCGAGGATCCGCTCGACCTCGGCCCGCTCGGCGACCTGCGCCTCGCGCCAGGCATTGCCCAGCTCGACCGCCACGAGCGGCTCCACGAACAGCGTCTGGCCGCTGCCCGAGGCGTCATGGACGATCCCCTTGACCCGGCCGCGCGCCTCGGCCCGGACCGGCAGGACGTAGCGTCCGTTGCGCAGGGTAATGATCGGCTCTTGGAGCGTGCCGCTGGCCGTCTCGGCCTGCACCAGCGCGTCGAGCCGGCGGCGGAGCCGGTCGTACGCGATCCGGACCGCCTGGCGCAGGCCGCCGAGGCGGGGCGAGGCCGAATCGAGCAGCTCGCCGACCGGATCGAAGCTCCGGGCGAGGACGCTGCGCAGGGCCGGCAGCGGATGCAGTTCGCGGCCGAGTTCGCGCAGCAGCGTCCGGCGCTCCTCGGCCAGGGCGGCCGCCAGCCGGCCGGTCGCATCGAGCGTCTCGGCCAGGGCCAGGAAGTGCTCGGGGTCGAGCCGCCCACCGCGCGCCGCCCGCTCGATCCACGGTCCGATGTCATGCGCCGAACCGACCCCGACCGTCGAGCGTTCGCCCAGGAGCGCCCGCGCCTCGTCGGTCTCGTCGAGGCCCCGACGGACGATCACCGGATCGTCGGACGGCTCGAGCCCTTCGGCCAGCCGCCGGCCAGGGGGAAAGCTGGTGTGGTCGGCCAGCCTGGCCCGGACCGCCGGAAACTCGAGCAGGGCGATCGACTTGGCGTCCATCAGCGCGACACGCTGGGGTTGCCCACGATCGTGAATCGCCAGGGCCGATCGACCCAGTCCGGCCCGGCGAAACCGATCCCGATCCGGGCCGAGACGGCGATCTCGAAGCGCGGAGCCCCGACCGGCTTCGGCTCGAGATGGATCGCCTGGGCTGGGTCGAGCAGATCGCGCCCGGTCAGGCTCCGATCAAGCCCGAACCCCGCCCCGACCAGGCCCGGTCCGGCGGTCAGCCGCTCGGCCGGCGTGCGCTCGAGTCGCGCCCGGATCCGCTCGCGCTCGGCAGATCCGAGCGAGCGCCGGCTGCGCACCTCGGCGTCCAGCCGCGCAGCCCGGATCAGGTCGACGCCGACGAGCGGCTCAACGGCCCGGATCAGGATCGCGTGGGGGACGCCGGGCGGCCCGGTCACGACGTTCAGGCAGTGGTACATGCCATAGACAAGATAAACGTAGGCCCGGCCGGCCTCGCCGTACATCGGCCGGCTGCGGGCTGTCTCGCCGAAGCGGGCGTGCGAGGCGCGGTCATCGGGGCCCAGGTACGCTTCGACCTCCGCGATCCGCCCGACCCGGCGAGTCGGTCCGCCGGCCGAATCGGGGCCGTCGTCGCGAACGAGCAGCGCGCCGAGCAGGCGCTCGGCGACGGCCAGCGTGGGCCGTTCGAAGACGGCCCGCCAGTCGGCCTCGGTCACCGCCGGCTAGATGCCCGGGTAAAGGCTCCGGATGTCGATCGGAACCGCCCAGCCGAATGGGATGAGGAAGAGCGGGATGAGCGTGTCGCGCAGGAACCCGACCGTCCCCGAGCTGTTCAGGGCGGTCCAGAAGTCACGGAAGATGGCGATCTCGTTGTCGCTCTTGAGGACCGGCGGACTGGCGGCAAAGGTCGAGTCCAGGATGATCGTGATGGCCACCAGGATCAGCAGGCCTTCGATCACACCGAGGACGCCACCCAGCAGCTCGTCAACGAGCGACGCGTTGGGGAACAACGGCGACGGCTTGTAGAAGCCCTGGATCACGAGCGAGATGGCGATGCTGCCGACCACGAACACGGTCAGGTAGCCCAGCATCCAGGAGTACTGCGGCGGGAACTGGTGCCAGTGGGACGCCAGGAAGTCGCCCAGCCCGTCACGCAGGGTGGACGCGATCAGGAATGAGAAGAGGATCGCGGCCAGGCCCAGCGCCCGTCGGATCGTGCGCTGGATGAAGCCGAGCAGGAACATCGCGGCGAGGCCGAACACGACCAGCAGGTCGAAGATGTTCAGGTGCTGAATAAAGTCGACCACGATGACTCCCGGTTCCTGACGATATGCGCAGAAGGGGCGCAAGGGTAGCAGCGGCCCACCCGGGCTTCAACCACCAAGTCCACCCCGAACCGCACTGGGCCCCGCTCGGCGGCTCGGCCGGCCGAGGGCCTTACGTTCGAATCCGGCCGCCGACGTCCTGCGCGAGAGCGGCGGTGATGGCCCCGAGCGCCGTATCGATCTCGCCCTCGGTCAGGGTCCGGTCGTCGGCCTGGAACCTCAGCCGATAGGAGAGGCTGCGCTCCTCGGTGGCCAGCGGCGCGCCCCGGTAGATGTCGAAGAGCCGGACCGCGCGCAGGAGCTCGCCGCCTGCCGAGCGCAGCGACCGCTCCACCTCGCCGGCCGGCCGACCCGCGCCGACGACGACCGACAGATCACGCTCAACCGCCGGGTGGCGCGCAATCGGCGCCACCCGGACCGCCAGTCGCGATCCGCCGGCCAGCCCCCGGATCGCGACCTCGGCGATCACGATCCGGTCGGAACGCACGTCGACCGCCGCGGCCAGCGCCGGGTGCAGCTCACCCACCCGGCCGGCCAGCTCGCCGTCGATGGCGCCGGTCGCGCTGCGGCCGGGGTGGAACACGGCCGAATCGGTCAGTGCCGTCCAGCTGGGCCGCCCGAGCCGGAGCCGGTCCGCGATCAGCTCGACGATCCCCTTGGCATCGTCGAGGTCCCAACTGCGCGGCTGGCGATCCCACGCGGCAGGCTGGCTGGCACCGACCAGGACCAGGCCCAGCCGCCACCACTCATTGACCGCCTCGGCTGCCTGGTCATAGCCGTAGCCCTTGCCGATCTCGAAGATCGCCACGTCGTCGCGACCACGATGGAGGTTTGAGTCGAGCACCTCGAGCAGGCTGGCAAGGAGGCCCTGGCGCATGACCGCGTGCTCGGACGACAGCGCGTTGACCGCCCGGATCGGCCGGCCGGCCGGCGGATCATCACCGGCGAGGGCCGGCAAGGCGGGCCCGGCCTCCGCAAAGGACTCGACCTGGCGCGGCGAGACGAGGGCCGTCGTGACGACCTCGGTCAGGCCGGCACCGGCCAGCGTCTCGCGGACCAGGTTGCGCAGCCCGAGGGGCGACTCGAGGTAGTGGGGCATGCTCGTGTCGGGAGTGACCGGTGGGATCTCCTCGTAGCCGTGGACCCGGGCGATCTCCTCGGCCAGGTCGGCCTCGATCTCGAGGTCGGCACGCCAGGTCGGAATCAGCGCCTCGACGGCCTCCCCGACCTCGGGCGTGATCGACAGCGGGCGCGGTTCGCGGGCGAGCGGGATCGTCACTTTCGTTGCGGGATCCGCCGTCTCGATCCCGGCCTGGGCAAGGATCGCGCGCTGGTCGGCGGCCGTCAGTTGGGTGCCCAGCAGGCGGTTGACCCGCGCCGGGCGGAAGGCCAGGCGACCGACGGGCGGTTCGTCCGGCGCGCTGTCGGCTCGGCCCGGCGCGATCCGGGCATCGGCCCAGGTCGCGATCAGCCCCGCCACCCGATCGGCGCCGATCCGGGCCAGGCGGTACTCCTGGCCCTTCTCGAAGCGCAGGCTGGCCTCCGAGCGCAACGCGTAGCGCTGGCCCGTTCGGCGGACCGAGATCGGGTCGAAGATCGCCGACTCGACGATCACCGCCGTCGTCGCGTCCGAGACTTCGCTGCTCGCTCCGCCCATGATCCCGGCAATCGCCAGGACGCCGGCCGGATCGGCGACGACGAGGTCGTCGGCAGCCAGCTCGCGGGCGACGTGGTCAAGGGTTTCGAGGCGCTCTCCCGCCCGCGCCCGGCGGATGATCAGCTGGTGGTCGCGGACGGCGCCGGCGTCGAACGTGTGGGTTGGCTTGCCCAGCTCGAGCATCACGTAGTTCGAGGCGTCGACGACATTGCTGATCGGACGGATCCCGGCCGCCTGCAGGCGGACCTGGACGGTGTCCGGTGAGGGGCCGACGTGGACCGCACTCAGCCAGCGGACCACCAGCCGGCGGCATAGCCCGGGCTCCTCGACCGAGATCTTGACCAGCTCGGCCGTCGGCGTCCCGTTCTCGACCAGCTCGATCGCCGGGAAGCGGACCGGCGTGCCGGTCACGATCGCGACCTCGCGGGCGAGGCCGACCAGGGACAGCGCATCGCCCCGGTTCGGCTTGACGTCGACGTCGAGCACGGTGTCGCCGTAGAGCGCGGCCAGCTCCGTGCCGAGCGGCGTGCCGGGCGGCAGGATCAGGATCCCGTCGGCGTCGCTGGTCAGGTTGAGCTCGTCGCCCGAGCAGAGCATCCCGTTCGAGACGACGCCCATCTTCTCGGCCCGCTCGATCCGCCGGCCGCCGGGCAGGACCGCCCCCGGCAACGCCACCGGGACGCGCTGGCCGGGCGCGATGTTGGTCGCGCCGCACACGATCTCGAGGACCTGGCCGTCGCCCACGTCAACGGTCGTCAGCGACAGCCGGTCGGCCTGGGGATGCCGGGCGACGGTGAGCAGCTCGCCGACGACCACCGAGCGCCAGTCGGCGCCGAAGGCCTCGATCCCCTTGACCTCCATCCCGAGCATGGTCAGCCGCTCGGCCAGCTGCTCCGGGCTGAGCTGGATGTCGATGTAATCGCGCAGCCAGTTGAGCGGGACTCTCATCGGAACTGGTCCAGGAAACGGAGGTCGTTCTCGGTGTACAGGCGCAGGTCGGCGACCCCGTGGCGCAGGTTCGAGATCCGCTCCACACCCATTCCGAAGGCGAAGCCCTGGTAGCGCTCCGGGTCGAGCCCGCCGTACTGGAGGACGACCGGGTGGACCATGCCCGCGCCGAGGATCGTCATCCAGCCCGTCCGCGAGCAGGCCGGGCAGCCGCTGCCGCCACACACCAGGCACTCGACGTCGAACGCGACCGATGGCTCGGTGAACGGGTAGTAGCCCGGTCGGAAGCGGGTCCGCTTGTCCTGGCCGAACATCGCCCGTGAGAACTCGTCGAGCAGGCCGCGCAGGTCGCCCATTGTCGTGCCCTCGTCGACCATCAGGCCCTCGACCTGGAAGAACTCCGAGGCGTGGCTGGCGTCGACCGCCTCGTAGCGGAAGACCCGGCCCGGAAGCAGCGCCCGGATCGGTGGCTCGTGGGCCTCCATCACCCGGATCTGGAGGGGCGACGTGTGGGTCCGCAGGAGATGGCCGGGCACGTCGACGTAGATCGTGTCCCACAGGTCGCGCGCCGGATGGTCGGGCGCGATGTTCAGCATCTGGAAGTTGGTCAGGTCGTCTTCGATCTCGGGACCTTCGTGGACCGTGAAACCGAAGCGGCCGAAGATCTCGGCGATCCGGCCCATCGTCTCGATCACCGGGTGGAGGGCGCCCCGGCGGATCGGCCGGCCGGGGGTGGTCACGTCGATCGCCTCGCTCGCCAGGCGCTCGGCGAGCTCCTTCGCGCGGAGTGACGCGCCGCGCTCCGCGAGCGCCGCTTCGATCGTCGTCCGGACCTCGTTGGCGATCGCGCCGACCCGCGGCCGATCGTCGGGTGGCAGGCCGCCGATCCCGCGCAGGACGCCGGTCAGGCTGCCCNNCGCCGCCAGCGCACCGTCGCGCAACATCTGCAGCTCACTGGTCAGGCTGGTCAGGTCCAGGTTCGGAATCCTCTGCGGCGGAGGGCTGAATCAGCGACCCTCGACCGTCGTTCAGACGGGTCGAGGGTCACGGGCAGGTCGGCTGAACCGGATCAGACGCCGCGCGCGGCCTCGACGATCTGGCCAAAGGTCGTCTCGTCGCGGACGGCGAGGTCGG
>PNAZ01000107.1 GCA_003169655.1 Chloroflexota bacterium | reverse complement strand
GGCAGGGATTCATCGCGGCGATCAACTGGAAGCGGGCCGGCAGGGTCAGCGAGCGGGCGACCCGGACGATCGCCACCCGGCCCTCCTCGAGCGGCTGGCGGAGTGCCTCGAGGACGTCCCGGCCGAATTCAGGCAGCTCGTCGAGGAACAGGACGCCCTGGTGCGCCCGGGTAACCTCACCCGGCGCGGTCAGCGGACCGCCGCCGACCATCCCCGCATACGAGATCGTGTGATGTGGCGAACGGAACGGCCGGCGTCGGTCGAGCTCGAGGATCGGACCCTCCCCCGCCGCCGACCGGATCGCGGTCGCCGTCAGCGCATCGCCCGGCTCGAGGGGCGGCAGGAGACCCGGGATCGTCCGCGCCAGGAGCGTCTTGCCCGATCCGGGCGGTCCGACGAGGAGCAGGGCGTGGCCGCCGGCCAGGGCAATCTCGAGGGCGCGCCGGGCAAGGACCTGGCCGCGCACCTCGGCCAGGTCCGGAACGTCGTCGGGCTGCGCTTCGACCGGCGCCGCGGCGGAACGGGTCTCCAGCGGGACGGCTCCAGGGCCCGGCCCGACGAGATCGACCCGGGCCGGGTTCGGCCGAGGTCGAGCGGCACGCCCGGAGCGGATCGCGGCCAGCGCGGCCGTCAGGTCATCGACGGGGTGGACCTCGATCCGCTCGACGAGCTTCGCCTCCGGACCCGATTCGGTCGGCACGACCACCCGCCCGACGCCCCGCCGGGCGAGCGCCGCAACCATCGACAGGGTCCCCGGCACCCGGCGCAGCTCGCCGCCCAGTGACAGCTCGCCGATCAGCGCCCAGCTGCCGTTGGCCCGCGCCTGCTCCGAGCCGAGCAGGATGCCGACGGCGATCGCGGCGTCGAGCGATGCTCCCGTCTTGCGCAGATCGGCCGGGGCGAGGTTGACAGTGATCCGGCGGGGCGGGAAGACGAGACCGCTGTTGCGGATCGCCCCGCGGACCCGCTCGCGCGCCTCCTGGAGCGAGGCATCGGCCAGGCCGACCACGGCGAAGCCGGGCAGCCCCGGGGCCACGTCGACCTCGACCCGGATCACCCGGCCGTCGATCCCGTGGAGGGTTGCCGAGAGGACCGTGGCCAGCATCCTCCGAGGCTAGGCGGCCGGCCTCACTCCTCGATCAACCCCCACTCATCCGGGCCTGGCCCAGGATCCCGCCAATCTGGCCGAGATGCTCGTCGGCGTGCATCAGGCCACCCAGGAAACGCGCCGGCGCGTTACGGACGGAGCCCCTCGGGGTCGTGAAGGCGATCTCGAGATCCGGCTGGTCCGGCCAGACCGCCAGCGTCGCCAGGATCATTCGCTCACTCTCCGCCAGGCGCTGCTCACAGGCCGTGATCGTCGTGATCGAGGGCCACGGCACCTCGCACCGGGACCGACCATGGGGCTCCACGCCCCGGGCCAGCTCGGCCGCCAGGAAGGCCGTCTCCTCAGCGCTGGCCGTCAAGTGGACGATCACGTGGCCGAGGGTCCAGGGCAGGCTGACATCGGACGGATCGACCGCGAAGGTGTCCGCCGCGTCCGGATCCTCGGGCACGAAGGTCACGGCCGATTCGTCCGCGCCGCCGAGCTCCACCCGGATCGCGGTCATCAGCGCCCGCGTCGCGGCGGCGAGCTCGGCTGGCCCGAACTGGCGCCCGAGCTCGGCCAGCTCCAGCTCGCCCGCCCGGACCGGACCGAAGTCGACCATGCGCGCGTCATTTGCATCGTCGGTCACTGCGCGACTGTCCGCCCCGATCGTCCTGCCGTCAAGCAGGCCCGGTCGGCCGATCGGCCGATTGGACCGTTTCGCCCGACCGGCGCTAGGCTTGCCACAACGCGTCCCCGCCCATCGGACCTGGAGACTTTTATGACCCGCCGACTTCTCGCCCTTGTTGCGATCAGCGCGATCCTGATCACGGCCTGCAGTGGCGGCGCCGCTGCCACGCCGGCGCTGACCGACCCGAAGCTCATCCTGACCGGCTCGACCACCTCGCTCCAGAACCTCAAGAGCGTCCATTTCAATGTCGCCGTGACCGGCAGCCTCAACGCCGGCGACCTTACCGGGGACGCCACAGGGTCGAGCCCCGCTCCGGGCGCGAGCCCGGTCATGCTCGACCTGACCGGCACCACGATCTCGGGCGACATCGACCTGGCCGATAGCAGCGGGCAGGTCGCGTTGAGCGTGCCGGCCCTGCTCGCTTTCAGCGCCAACGCGGTCGTCGTCGGCGGCATCGCCTACGTCAAGACGAGCCTGGGCGACACCAAGTTCGCCAAGGTCGACCTGAGCTCGCTGGCCGGCTCGCTGCCGATCCCGAGCCTGCCGGCGATCGGCTCGCCTGATCCCTCGGCCGCCAACGCGATGGTCGCAGCGATCGACGCCGAGCTGGCCAAGCTGCCGGCGCCGACCAAGCTGGCCGATGAGACGGTCAACAACCAGGACTGCTACCACGTCCAGGAGATCGTCAACAGCTCGGACTTCCCCGATGCGGGCAGCGTCCTGAACGGGGCCTCGGGCAGCCTCACCGTCGACCTGTGGACCCAGAAGTCCGACCTGCGACCGTCGCGCCTGGTCATCGTCGTCGACGGCGGGACCTCGGGCAAGCTGACCCTGACCGTCGATTTGACCAACTACGACGGCGCCGTCACGATCGCGGCCCCGCCCGCCGATCAGATCAGCGACCAGCCCTTCTCGCTGCCGGGGCTGACGCCCTAGGCCAACCACTCGGCGGCGCCGCCGGATTGCAGGTCAGCCCGGCGCCCGCGCAAGCCAGCGCTCGGGATTGGGCAGCGGCCCGAAGCCTCCGTGGCGAAGGGCCCATCTTGGCAGCGCCACCACCCACCCTGCTGGGCCGGATCGGCGATCACGGCGTACTCTCGTCGCAGGAGGCGACGATGCTCAATCTGCTGGCGAAGAACTGGTGGCTGGTCGAGATCCGGGGAGTGGCCGCGATCGCCTTCGGGGTGCTCGCATTCCTGTGGCCGGGCATCACCCTCCTCGTCCTGGTGACGCTCTTCGCCGCCTACATGCTGATCGACGGGGTCGCCCTGCTGGTGTCCCTGCGGCGGGCCGAGCCGGCCACGGCGGGGCACCGCCTGGCCGTCGGCCTGATGGGCATTCTCGGGGTGGCCGTCGGGATCGCCACGATCTTCTGGCCGGGGATCACTGCCCTGGCCCTGCTCTACCTCGTCGCGTTCTGGGCGATCACCCTGGGCCTGACCCAGGTGATCGCGGCGATCCGCCTCCGGCGCGAGATCAGCGGCGAGCTGTGGTTCGTGATCGGCGGGCTGCTGACGGTCGTCTTCGGGGTGTTCATCCTGGTCTTCCCCGGGACGGGCCTCCTGTCGCTGGTCTGGATCGTGGGCGCCTGGGCGGTCGTCTTCGGGATCACCAACCTGGTCCTGGCCTGGCGGCTGCGCGGCCTGCACCAGCAGATCGTCCGCTCGCGGGCCGTCACCAGCGCGCGCTGACCGGCGGGCCGGCCGGGTCCGTATCATGGCCCGATGGTCACCGTCCACCTCCTCCACGCCGGCTACGCCGGCGATCGGGTCGCGAGCAGCGTTGTCCTGGTCATTGACGGCGACGCGCGGATCGTGATCGACCCCGGGATGGTCGCCCGGCGGTCGCTGATCCTTGATCCGCTCGCGGCCCTGGGCGTCGCGCCCGAGTCGGTCAGCCACGTCTTCCTGTCGCACCACCACCCCGACCACACGATCAACGTGGCCCTCTTCCCCGAGGCCGAGGTAGTCGATTTCTGGGCCCGCTACGTGGGCGACGAGTGGCTCGACCACGATGGCGACGGCTACCACCTGGGGGCCCACAGCCAGCTCTGGCTGACGCCCGGCCACACCGACCAGGATGCCTCGCTGCTCGTCGAGGCCGACGACGCGACGTATGCGATGACCCACGCCTGGTGGCGCGCCGACCAGACGCCTGAGATCGACCCGCTGGCCTCCGACCAGGCCAGCCTCGAGACGAGCCGGGCCCGGCTGCTGGCGGCCGCCGACATCGTGATCCCCGGTCACGGCGCGCCCTTCCGGACGGGGCGCCAGAGATAGCGAAATGGGCCACCGGTCCAGAGGACCAGCGGCCCATTCGCTCGTCGCGGCCGGGCGCCCTGCCCAGCCGCCTGACTACATCTCGGTCAGGCCCACGATATGACCCTCGGGATCGGCGATCAGGGCCAGGGTGGCCCCGCCACCGGGCGAGAACTTGGGCATGATCACCTTGCCGCCAAGCGAGACGGCCTTGGCCAGGGTCGCGTCAATGTTCGACACGGTGACGTAGCCGGTGACGTGGCCGGCGGAACCGTCCGGCGTCGCGCCGACCCCGACGACGATGCCGGTTTCGGCGGGATCGCTCATCCCGTAGCCGCCCGGGGCGTCCGTGTTGAGCTTCCAGCCGAACAGGTCGCCGTAGTAGGACTGGAGCGCCTTCTGGTCCTTGCCCACGATCTCGAAATGAATGACCTTCGCGTCTGACATCGCTTCGATTCTCCTGTGTCCGGGACCGAGGTCATCCACGCCTCGCTGGCCCTCACTCACACAACGAACGGGATCGTCCGAATCGACAGCCCCGGGGTCATGGTTTACCGAGAACCGCCAGGATCTCGGCGCCGTAGCGCTCCAGCCGGGCCGGACCCATTCCCCGGACCCGGCCAAGCTCGGCCAGCGAAGCGGGCCGGGCCTCGACGACCGCGAGCAAGGTGGCGTCGTGGGCGATGACATAGGCCGGCACGCCGTCGCCCCCGGCACGCGCTGAGCGCCAGGCTCGGAGCGCCTCGAAGGCGCCCTCCGCGCCAGGCGGCACGCTCACCCGCTCACGGGCGGCCCGCGGTCCCGGCGTTGAGCTCGGCACGGTCCGGGTCGGGCGGCCGTGGTCGGACCCGAAGCCCAGCTCGGCCAGGAAGCGGGACGGCCGGCGGCTGCCTTCCCGGCCGTTCGCCCCGTCGCGCCGGGCGGCCCACGAGATCGCCAGGTAGCGGCGGGCCCGGGTGATCCCGACGTACAGTAGGCGGCGCTCCTCGCCGATCGCGGCCGGATCGCCGCCGGCCTGGCCGACGGGCAAGGTGCCTTCCTCCAGGCCGGGCAGGAAGACGGCGTCCCACTCGAGGCCCTTCGCCCGGTGAATCGTCGAGAGAGTAACGCCGCCGGCCGTGTTCGCCCGTTCGGCGGCATCGCGCCGGGCCAGCTCGGCCAGGAACTCCGCCGCTCCCGGGCCCGCCTCGGCCGCACCCGGCTGGAGCGCGAGCTCGGCCGCGATCGCCAGCAGGACACCCAGGTCCGCAGCTCGCTCGCGCTCCTCGGGACCATTCCTTACGGCGTCCGGATCGTAGCCGAGGGTCGCCCTGAAGACGGCCTGCAGGGCCGCTGGCAGGTCCCGCCCGGTCGCGGCGGGCTTTGCTCGCTGGATTGCCCGGATCGCGGCCCGGACATCCTGGCGCTCGTAGAAGCGCCCGCCGCGTACCATATACGGGATCGCGGCTGTCGTGAGCGCGGCCTCGATCGGTGGCAGCTGAGCGTTGAGCCGGACGAGGACGGCGATCTCGGTCGGCGCGAGTCCATCGCCAATCCGCGTCCGGATCGAGTGGACCAGGCCGGCCAGCTCGGCCTGCGGATCGGCGTAGGCCGAGCGCGTCGGCGGCGGCCCAGACGGCCGGGTGGCGGTGAGCGCCCGGGTCCGGCCTGTGCTCGCGATCAGGCGATTGGCGAGGCCCAGGATCTCCGGGCTGGAGCGGTAGTTCTCGGTCAGCTCCACGACCTGCGTGCCAGGATGTGTGCCGGCGAAGTCGAGCAGGTAGGAGCTCGACGCACCGGTGAAGCTGTAGATCGTCTGGTCCTCGTCGCCGACGACGCAGACGTCCGGGCTGCTGCCCGCCCACAGGCTGAGCAGCCGGTCCTGGAGCGGGTTGGTGTCCTGGTATTCGTCGACGCTGAACCAGCGTTTCCGAGCGCGGACGATCGCCGCTGCCTCGGCGTCCGACTCGAGCAGGTCCACGGTCGCCCCGAGCATGTCCTCGAAGTCGATCCGGCCGGCCCGGGCCTTGGCCCGCTCGTAGTCGGCGAAGACGCGGGTCATCAGCTCGATCGGCAGCGGCGCGTCGCGGCCCGCGGCCGTCGCGGCCGGACCGTAGGCCGTCGGGCTCAGCCGCCGGTTCTTGGCCCATTCGATCTCGGCCGCGAGGTCCCTGGCCGGCGTGAATCGGTAGCCGCCGGGCAGGGCCCGGGCGATCCGGCCGACGATCGGAAACTTCGACTCGAGGATCTCCGGCGGCGGCGCGCCGGCGTGCCGGTCGGGCCAGAAGTGGCGGAGCTGGGATAGGGCGTGGGCATGGAAGGTGCGGGCCGTGACCCCCGGCTGGCCCAGGTCGCGCAGGCGCTCGCCCATCTCGGCGGCCGCCTTGTCGGTGAACGTCACGAGCAGCACGTCACCCGCCGGGACGATGCCAGTCGCGATCGCGTAGGCGGCCCGCCGGCTGATCACCCGGGTCTTGCCCGTGCCCGCGCCGGCGAGGATCGCGACTGGACCGGAGACAGCCAGGGCCGCCCGGCGCTGGGCGTCGTTGAGACCGTCGAGAATTCGCCCCGGGTCGCGCTGGTCGGCCATGCCCGAAGCCTAGCGGCCGGGCGGTATGCCTGGCTTAGTGGCGCGTGCCTGGCTTAGCGGCGCGTGCCGGCGGTCAGCGAGTTGCGCCCGCAGGCTGCGGCGCGGGTCCGCCGATCGCCTTGTCGATCGACCGGCCGAAATCGAGGAGCGACCGGCCGAGGGGCGAATCGGCCTTCGTGTACATGAACGGTGCGCCGCTGTTCAGCGCGCTGATCGCGCCCCGGTACTCGTTGATGACCTGGTACTCGATCGTCCGCTTGAGGGCGCTCTCGGCATTCTTCTGGCTAATCCCGGTGAAGGCATTCGAGCGGTTCAGGACAAGGTGGACCTTGGCCGGCTCGACCCCCAGGTGGCCGATCGTCTCGAGTACGAGGCGGACATTCTTGAGGCACGACAGGTCAGCGGTCATGACCACGAAGAACTGGTCGGCCTGGTCGAGGATCTTGAGGTTGATCTCGTCGAGGCGCTTGTCGATGTCGAGGATCACGTAGTCGTACAGCGAGCGGAGGTGGTCGAGGATCTGGGGCAGGTGCTCCTCGGTGACCAGCTCGGCGGTCTCCGGCGAGGGCGGCGCGAGGAGCAGGTCGATCCCCGAGTCGTGGTGGACGAGGACCTGCCGGACGAGGTCGAGGTCGATCGACGGGGCGGTGACGATATCGATGATGCTCTTGCGGTCGAGGCCCAGGTCCAGGAAGACCCGGTGATCGCCGAACTGCAGGTTGGCATCGACCAGGACGACCTTGCGGCCCAGCTCGCGATGGAGGGCGATCGCCGCGTTGATCGCGATCGTGGTCGTCCCGACGCCGCCCTTGGCGCCGTAGAAGGCCAGGACGCGTCCGAGCGGCGGCCGGCCGACGAGCAGGTCGCGCGGCGCGAAGCGAGCCAGCAGGCTCTTGATCCGGGCCAGCAGCTCGGCCGGGTGGAAGGGCTTGATCAGGTAGTCGTCGGCGCCTGCGCGCAGGCCNNACCTGGTAGCCGTCGACCTTGGGGAGCATGATGTCGAGCAGGATCAGGGCTGGCGTCTCGGCGCTCCAGAGGCGGAAGCCCTCGGCGCCGTCCGATGCTACGAGAACCTCGTAGCCTTCCTGCTTGAGGGTGTACGTCAGCAGCCGCTGTACATTCGGGTCATCGTCGATGACGAGGATCTTCGCGGCCATTGCCTCCCCAGTGTTGAAGCCGATCGTCGGCTTGGCGCGGCGATTATAGGCGCACCGATCCCCGGCCCGGGTCGTCGAGGCATTCGAGGACGAGCCGGCTCCAGGTCTCGAGTCGGTCGGCGACGGCCCGCACATCGCCCAGCGGGGCGAACCTGCCGCTCAGCTTGCTCGTCTCGCGGATCGCCACCGGCCGGCCCGCCGCGTCGGCCTCGAAGACCACGCCGAGGTGAACCCGGCCGACCTCGGTCGTATCGTCGTTGAGCAGGCCGACCAGGCGCGGCTGGGGCTCGAAGTCCGCCTCGACCTCCTCGCTCCACTCCCGGCGCAAGCCGCCGAGCACGCCCTCGTCGCCGGGATTAACGTGGCCGCCCACCCCGATCGACCACCGGTCGTGGAGCCGGGCGTCGACACCGGCCCGGGTCCGCTGCATCAGGAACCAGGCCGGCCCGTCGCGCACGACGAGGTACGGGATCACCTGCTTCCAGCTGGGATCGAGCTCGACGTCCGCTCGCAGCCGGAAATCGCCCCGGCTGGCAATCAGCTCGAGGACGCCGGCCACGCCCTCGGTCCGCACGCCGTGCCAGCCCTCTTCCGGGATCACGGCCGTTCGAGGCACGACGAGGACCAGCTCGCTCAAGCGGCCGGTCCGAAGGTCTCCCGCGCAGCTCGCAGGCGGGCGGCGATCCGCTCCGCGGTCGCATCAGGATCATCGGGCGTCGCTTCGAGGTCGGCCAGCCAGTCGTCCAGCTGACTGAGCATGGCCCGGATCCGGCGGGCCAGCTCGGGCGCATTCGTGGCGGCGATCCCGGCGCCCATCGCGACGTCGCCCCGGGCGAGGCGGGTCGCGCTCGACCAGCCGCCGGCCGCGAGCGCCCGGGCGATCGGCCAGTCGTCCGCGCTGCTCACCGCCTGGACCAGGGCGGCGGCGAGGGCCAGCGGCAGGTGGCTGACCGCGGCGACGGCGCGATCGTGCTCCCGGGCGCTGATTCGATGAGCCTCCGCCCCACAGGCCGCGACGAGCTGGGCGACCCGTTCGAGGTCGATCGGTCGAGCCTGGGCGCCGGGGCAGATGACCCACGGCTTGCCCGCGAACAGGTCGGACCGGGAATGGCCGTAGCCCGACGTCTCGAGGCCGGCCATCGGGTGGCCGCCGACAAAGCTCAGTCGCAGCCGATCGGCCCGATTGACGATCACCCCCTTGGTGCTGGCCACATCGGTGATCGTCGGCGGCTCGCCGGCGAAGTCGGTCGCGGCGATCATGTCGAGCAGCTCGAGGCAGGCCAACGGATCGGTGGCCAGAACGATGAGCTCGGCTCGGTCCACGGCTTCGGCCAGGGTCGCTGCGGCCCGATCGATGACGCCCTCGGACATCGCCGCGGCCGGACCCAACCCCGTTGGACTCCAGGCGACGATCGACTCGATCGTGGCTGCCGGGTTGTCGCTCCGGATCGCCCGGGCGATGGAGCCTCCGATCAGGCCCAGGCCGATGATCGCGAGGCGCAATGCCTGGCGGGTCTAGTCGATCCAGCCGGCATTGCTGCCGACCGGCGTCGATGTCCGCGGTGCGTCCTTGCGGCGCGAATTCATCCGGCGCGTCCCGACCCGGCGCTCACCGCTCGGCGGTGGCCCGGGTTCGTCCTGTGGGTTGACCCGGCGCGCCACAACGCGCCGCTCGGTATCGCGGCGATCCTGGTTCAGGCTCGCCCCACACCGCGGGCAGCGACGCTCTTCGGCGAAGAGCGACTCGAATGGCACCGTTGCGTAGATCTGCCGCCCGCAGGAGCGGCAGGCAAGTCTGGGCACGGGGTGATCGTACCCCTCCCCCGGGCTCACGTCCCGGCCGGAGTGCCAGGACGCAACGGAACCTCGTGGAGCGGCAGATAGCGTGCCGGACCGCCACCGGTCTGGCTCTCGAAGAGCACGATCCGGTCGACGATCCAGCGCAGGTCGAAGGTCGCCGCGTCCGCTACGAGCCCAGCGGCAATCCGCGATCCGGCGGCGACGCCATCGCTCCGGGCGAGGGTCAGGTGAGGCCGGACGGGCCGGTCGTCGTGCGGCCAGCCGTGGGCCGCAAGCGAGCCCGCCAGGCGAGCCGTCAGCTCGTTGAGCGGCGCCAGGCCATGCTCCAGGCCCAGCCACAGGACCCGCGGCCGGAACGGATTCGGGAATGCGCCTGCACCGCCGAGGCCGAGCTCGAAGGGCTGCACGCCGGTCGCTGCCGCGTCGACGGCGGTCCGAAGGTCGCCGATCCGGTCGGGATCGGTCGGGCCCAGGAAGCGCAAGGTGACGTGGAGGCCGTCCATCCGGACCCAGCGGACGTCGTGCGGGTCGCGCCGCTCACCCGGCTCGGGCTCGGGGGCGACGCGGACGCCGGCCACCAATGCCTCGATCGCGGACCGGGCTTCGAGCGGCAGCGGCAGCGCGATGAACAGGCGCGGCCCGGCGGATTCGTCGAGCTGGGGACGGAAGTGGGCGCGACCCCCGCTCACCCGGGCAACGATCGATCTGCGATCTCGCCAAGGTAGCGCTCCCGGTCGGCCAGCAGCAGGCGCCGGGCTTCCTCGGCCTCACGCCAGCCGAGGACTTCCGTCTCCTTTGCCTCGAGCAGCTTGTACGTGTCGAAGAAGTGGCGAATCTCGATCAGGCGGTGGGGCCGGACCTGGTCGAGGCGCTCGACGTGGGCCTGGTGGGGATCGCCGACCGCCACGCACAGGACCTTGAAGTCGGGGCCATGCTCGTCGCGCATCTCGAGGCCGCCGATCGGCCGGCCCCACACCCGGCAGCCGGTGAACGTCGGCTCGTCGATCAGGAGCAGGGCGTCGGTGTGGTCCCCGTCGCCGGCCCGGGTCGATTCGATGAAGCCGTAGTCGAAGTTGTAGTAGACGGCCGACGACAGGACCCGGTCGAGCCGGAAGACGCCGGCCCGCTCGTCGTACTCGTACTTGTTGCGGCTGCCGCGCGGGATCTCGACGACGATCTCGACGATCTCGGGGAACGAGCCCGGGCCGTCCATGCCGTCAGTCGTTATAGAGCCGCTCTTCGATCAGCTTTTCCTGGACGGTCCGCCCGCTCGGGTCGAAGCACGAGAACTCGAAGTGCTTCTCGAACTCGAGGTCGACGTTGTCCTGGCCACCCCGGTTCTTCTCGACCGACACGATCACCCAGTCCCGGAAGCGCTGGGCCTGGTACGGGTTGAACTCGATGTTCACCTTGGCCACGACGTTGTACTTCTCGTTGAGGATCAGGATGATGTCGGCCTCGTAGTTGATCGCCGAGGAGCCGCGCAGGTGGTGGTTGCGCAGGCGGGCGGCCTTGAGGCCTTCCTTGTCGGCGGCCACGATCGCGATCATCGGGACGTCCTCGGACAGCGAGATGTCCTTCAGGCCGTTGACCACGTAGGTGACCTTCTCCGACTCGGTCGGCGGCTCCGGGATCACCGGAACCTTCTGCATGTAGTCGACGATCACCATCAGCCGGCGATCGCCCGACAGCTCGCGATGCTGGCGGACCAGGTTGCGAATGTTGTCGATCGTGCTGGCCGTCTGCGAGCCGCGCAGCAGGAACAGGTTCTGGCCATAGCGCGCGATCCGGTCGAGCGATGGGCGCAACCGGGGATTGTTGGCCAGCTGGGTGCCCGACTGGCCCTCGGCCAGCCAGGAGCCGAGGATCTCCTTGCGGACGTCCTGGATCTTGATCGCGCCGGTCTTGTGGGGCAGGTGGGCGAGCGCCGACTCCATCGCGATCATCCGGTTGAGGAGGTACTGCTCCTCGTGCTCGAAACAGATATACAGGACGTTGGCCTGCCCGGCCGAGGCGACGTTGCGGGCCATCTGGAGGGCCATTGTCGTCTTGCCGGTGCCCTGGGCGCCGCCGATCAGGAGGAGCTCGCCCGGCCGCAGGCCGGAGCCGATCGTCTTGTCGAGCGGGGTGAACCCGAGGGGAATCGGCTGGAACTCACCGATCTTGCCGCTCGTGACCCGGTCGTTGAGGTCGACCAGCACGTCCAGCGCGGAGCGCGGTGCCATGCTGCCGTTGGGTGTCTCGAGCCGCCATACGCCCTTTTGGCTGATGGCCGGCTCGGCTGCTTCGGTGCTCACGCGAATGGATCCTCCCGGTGCTGCCAGTTCCCGCATCCTAGCACCCGTCGCTCCCCGAATCACCCGCCCGGACCCCACATTTCCGCACAGTCGGGCGAGTCCTCAGCGCGGCAGCCGGGCCAGCTCGTCCCAGTAGGCCACGACGGTCCGGATCCCCGTCTCGGCGTTGGGCAGCGACATCGACTCGTTGGGCGAGTGGGCGTGGTCGTCTGGCGGCGTGAAGCCGAGGAGGACCACGGGCAGGCCGAGAATCGTCTCGAAGCTGGCGCAGACCGGGATCGAGCCGCCCTCCCGGATGTACAGCGGTGGCACGCCGAAGGTCGCCTCGATCGCCCGAGCCGCGGCCTGGGTCGCCGGGTGGTCGATCGACGTCAGGCTTGGCTTGCCGCCCCCCAGGAAGCTGACGTCGACGCTGCAGCCGGGCGGAGCGACCTCGAGGATGAACGCCCGCAGCAGCTCGAAGATCGTGCCCGGATCCTGGGCGGGTACCAGCCGGCAGCTGATCTTGGCGTGGGCGTGGGCGGGAATGATCGTCTTCGCGCCCTGGCCCTCGAAGCCGCCCCACAGCCCGTTGACATCGAGGGTTGGCCGAGCGCCCCGGCGCTCGAGGGTCGAGTAGCCGGCCTCGCCGACGAGGGCCGGCAGGCCAAGCTCGTTGCGGTAGCCCTCCTCGTCGAACGGCAGCGCGGCGAACGCCGCCCGGTCGACCTCGGACAGGGCTACCACGTCGTCGTAGAAGCCGGGCACCCGAATCCGGCCGTCTGGGCCCTTGAGGGCGGCGATGATCTGGGCCAGGGCGTTGGCGGGGTTCTGGACGGCGCCCCCGAAGGTGCCTGAGTGGAGGTCGAACGCCGTCCCGGTCACGTCGACCTGGATGTAGCAGATCCCGCGCAGGCCGACCGTGATCGCCGGCCGATTGCCCTCGAAGAAGCCACTGTCGCTGATCAGCGCCAGGTCGGCCCCCAATCGCTCCTTGTTCGCCTCGAGCCAGGCGTCCAGGTGGACCGAGCTCGACTCCTCCTCGCCCTCAAAGACGAACTTCAGGTTCACCGGCAGCGCCGCGCGCGTCGCCAGGATTGCCTCCGTGGCCCGCAGGTGGATATGGATCTGGCCCTTGTCGTCGGCCGAGCCGCGGCCGATCATCCGGTCGCCCTTGACGAAGGGCTCGAACGGGGCCGTCTCCCACAGCGCGATCGGATCGACGGGCTGGACGTCGTAGTGGCAGTAGACGATGGCGGTCGGCGCGTCGGGCGCATGGAGCCAGTCGCCGTAGACCACCGGATGGCCGCCGGTCTCGCAGACCTCAACGTGCTCGACGCCGATCGCCTCGAGCTGGCCGGCCAGCCATTCCGCCGCCTCGCGGCAGGCAGCGGCGTACTCGGGCTGGGCCGAGATGCTCGGGATCCGCAGGAAGTCGAGATAGGCCGCCAGGCGCCGATCCGCGTTGGCCGCCAGGTAGGTTTCGATGGCGTCGGTCATGCGCGCGTCTGCCTCGGCGTGAGTGGTCCGGTTGGTCCCCGAAGTGTAGGTCGGCGGGAATCGAAACGGGCGGGCCGTGCCGGCTCGCCCGTGTTCGGGTGCTGGGAGTCTGGGCGGATCAGATCGGGTTGGGTGCGGGCTCCCCGATGGGTCCACCCTCACCGGGCGCGACGATGATCGAGCCGTGCGTGCGCACGTCAGTCTTGGGTGGCAGGTCGGAGAAGAGAGCCTCGAAGTCGGGCGAATCGACCGTCTCCTCGGCGACGAGCTTGGCGGCCAGCCGGTCGAGCCGCTCGTCCGGGATCTGCGCCATCCCGACGTGCTCCTTGCCGGATCCGTGCGTCTCCGCGCGTGTGAGCGCGCGAAACAGCGTCGTCTTGCCCGAGCTCGGCAGCCCGACGATCCCGACCTCCAGCGCCACGCGCGGAGGCTAGCGGCCGCTACGCCTCTTGATGCTGGATCTGCTTCTGCAGAGAGACGAGCGCGCGGTGCTGGAGCGACTTGATCGCTCCCTCGCTCTTGTCGAGGATCGCCGCCACCTCGGCATTCGGGAGGTTGAAGACGAACTTCAGCGTCAGCACCTGCTGCTGCTCGGGCGAGAGACGGTCGATGAGCTTCAGCATCGACTCGCGGCCGATCGTCTGCATCGCCGCCAGCTCCGCCGACGGCTCTTCCTCGCCCGGCGGCTCGGGCACCTCCTCCTCCGGCTGCCAGCGGCGGCGGGAACGGAAGTGGTCCATCGCAAGGTTGTGGGCGATCCGGAACAGCCACGCCGAGAACGGCGCCGACTGCCACTTGAAGCTGCCGATCTTCTCCAGCATCTTGAGGAAGGTCTGGGTCGTGAGGTCCTCGGCGTCGTGGCGGTTGCCCACGCTGACGTGGAGGTAGCTGTAGATCCGGTCGAAGTGGATGAGGTACAGCTCTTCGAGAGCGTCTCGGTCGCCCTGCTGGCCGCGCGCGACGAGTTCCCGGACGTGCTCGGTCGACTCGCGCGCAGGTGCACTCTCAGTAGGCGAAGCCATCTCGCCTTCGTTTCCCCGAGACCCCACCGGAGCTAACTAGCCTGAGCCGAAACCGACCCGGCCGGCGCGGACGATGCGCTTGTAGTACGCGACGTGGGCGACGACCACGTGGAGTGGGCCGTCCTCGGTGTCGAGCACGACGACCGGCTTGCCGGCTCCCGTCGAGACGAGCGCCGCCTCGAGCTTGTCGGGCGCGACCCGGCCGTAGCGATCGACGGGCAGCTCGACCGTCTCGAAGCCGAACTTCTCGAGGTAGCGCAGGCTGTGGCCGAC
>PNAZ01000088.1:20850-35845 GCA_003169655.1 Chloroflexota bacterium | reverse complement strand
GCGATGACCGAGGCCGAGGAGTTCCACAAGATCTACAGCCTCGAGGTCGTGGCCATCCCGACCCACCGGCCGATGGTCCGCGACGACGAGTCCGACCTCGTCTTCCGCAACGAGATGGGCAAGTTCAACTCGCTGATCGACGAGATCGTCGAGATGTCCGAGGCGGGCCGGCCGGTCCTCGTGGGCACCGTCTCGGTGGCCAAGTCCGAGATCCTGAGCGAGATGCTCAAGCGGCGGGGGATCAAGCACGAGACCCTCAACGCCAAGTTCCACGAGAAGGAATCGGGGATCGTCGCCCAGGCCGGCAAGAGCAGCGCGGTGACGATTGCCACGAACATGGCCGGCCGGGGCACCGACATCCTGCTCGGCGGCAACCCCAGCGGCCTGGCCTCCGACCTGCTCCACCAGCGCGGCCTGAACCCGGCCGAGGTCGACCAGGAGACCTACGCCGTGGTCCTCGCCGAGGCGAAGGCGATCTGCGACGCCGACCACGAGGTCGTGGTCGCCGCCGGCGGGCTGCACATCATCGGCACCGAGCGCCACGACAGCCGGCGGATCGACAACCAGCTCCGGGGCCGCGCCGGCCGCCAGGGCGACCCGGGCTCGTCGCGCTTCTACCTGTCCCTCGACGACGACCTGATGAAGCGCTTCGCCTCGGAGCGGGTCGCCGGGCTGATGGAGCGGATGGGCCTCGAGGACGACGTGGCGATCGAATCGCGCCTCGTCAGCAAGACGATCGAGAGCGCCCAGACCCGGGTCGAGGGCTTCAACTTCGACATCCGCAAGCGGGTTGTCGAGTTCGACGACGTGATCAACAAGCAGCGCGAGACGATCTATGCCGAGCGCGACAAGGTCCTCCGCAACGAGGACCTGGGCGAGACGGTCCGGAGCTTCCTCGACGAGGAGGTCGATGCGCTGATCGACCAGTACTGCTCGAACGAGCAGCCCGAGGACTGGAACATCGAGGGCCTCGTCGTCGCGGTCCACGCGATGGGCCTCGACGGCCCGGGCACCAGCGAGGACGACCTGTGGGCGGGCGGCGCCCGGGAGGGGATCCGCGACCACCTGCGCGAGCTCGTCGACGTCAAGCTCGAGGCCAAGTCGGCCGAGGTCGGCAACGACTGGCCGGCCGTCGAACGGGTGATCCTGCTGCGGACGATTGACAGCCTGTGGGTCGAGCACCTGACCGAGCTCGACGACATGCGCCGCGGGATCGGGCTGCGCGGCTACGCCCAGCAGGACCCGCTCGTCGAGTTCCGGCGCGAGGCCTACAACCTGTACGCCGAGCTGCGCGGCTTCATCCGCCACCAGCTGGCGTCCTCGATCCTGCGCGTCCAGATCAACCGCCAGGACCCCCCGGCGCCCCAGCCCCTGCCGGGGCCCGGCCAGCCCGAGGCGTCCGCCCCGAGTGCTCCGCGTCAGGTTGCCTCGACCGGCCAGGCCGGCCGCGAGGCCGCTGCGGGCAACGCGATCCTGGGCACGATCGCCCGGGGCCTGCCGCCGGCGCCGGCCGTGCGAGCCGTCAAGGAGCAGCTCGGCGACGAGGTGGTTGGATCGTCGAGCGGCACGAACGGCTCCGGTGCGCTGCGGCCCGGCTTCGCCCCCGACGGCCGGCGGATGGGTCGCAACGACGTGTGCTTCTGCGGATCNNCAGGGGCTCCAGGACGAGACCCGGCCGGCCGGCGCGGTGGTCGTCCTGGGCGCCGCCCAGTACAACGGCACGCCATCGCCGATCTTCGCCGCCCGCCTGAACCACGCCGTCGAGCTGTTCGAGACCGGCAACTACCGCTTCCTGATGGTGACCGGCGGCAAGCAGCCCGGCGACCGGACGACCGAGGCAGCTGTGGCCCGCCAGTACGCGATCGACCACGGCGTGCCGGCCGACCGGATCCTGAGCGAGGACCAGGGCCGCAACACGCGCGAATCGATGGATGCGGTCAAGACCACGTTGGCCGCCCAATCGGTCACTGATGCGGTCTTCGTCTCGGATCGCAGCCACATGCTCCGCGTCCTGCGGATCGCGGACGACCTGGGGATCACGGCCTACGGCTCGCCGGCCACCGACAGCCCGGGCGACNNGGACGAGCATAAGTGACGCCTTTTCGGGCCGGCGCGTCGTTCCTACGCGTCGAGCGCGCGAATTCGACGAGTTTCGGCCGAATCATGTCGTCTCCGTGCACGAGCCGCACGAAATCGACGCCGAATCCGTCGATGGCGTCGGTTATGCGCGTCACACGCACACAGATCAGGACCCGAGCCAGCGTTCCGCGGGGCGATCTGCATCAGATGAACGTAGCCGACCACTTTCAGGCGAGGCGCGACGTTCTCCTGCACCAGACGAACGAAATCGACGATATTCGGCCGATTCGGGTCCGAACCGTGCATGTGATGCACAGATTCGCCCGCGAGGCGCGTCACCTCGTCGCTTACGTTCACCAGGTGCAGACCCCGCACGCCGGGGGTGGGAATTCGTTGCCGCTTGACGCTCCCAGCCGAGCGCCGTATCGTGATACCTATGAGTAACACGTTATTCCTAGGCAGGTGGGTTCGATGAAGGTCGTGATCGCGGGCGGATCCGGGCTGATCGGCTCGGCACTGTCAAAGGCGCTCCTGGAGGCCGGTCACGAGCCGGTGGTCCTGTCGCGGGGAGCGCCGTCAGCGGGAGCAGGCGCCCAAGTTGCGGGCCCAACGGCGGCGGCGGCTGGGGCGACGGCGACTGGCGTGGACCCGAGCAGCACCACCTCGGGTAAGGGCGCCTCAACCGGTGTGCGCCGCGTGGCGTGGAACCCGGCAAGCCTCGGCGACTGGGTCGCGGAGCTCGCGGGTGCCGGGGCAGTGATCAATCTGGCGGGCGCGAGCATCGGCCACTGGCCATGGACGAAGGGCCGCAAGGCCGAGCTGCTCAACAGCCGGCTGACCAGCACGCGCGCGCTGGTCAATGCGATCCGCACCCTGCCCGCGGACGAGCGGCCAAAGGTCTTCCTCAGCGCGTCCGGAACCGACCTGTACGAAGGCCGCGACGCCACGCCGGCGGACGAGACGACCGAGCCGGTCGATACCTTCCTCGGCAAGCTGTGCGTCGCCTGGGAGGCCGAGGCGCTGCGGGCCATCGATCTCGGCCTGCGCGTCGTGCTGGTCCGGACGAGTCCCGTGATCGCACCGGGCGCAGCCAGCCTGCGGATCGAGGCCCTGCCGTTCCGCCTGTTCGTGGGTGGCCGGCTCGGGTCCGGCAAGCAGTGGTCGAGCTG
This sequence comes from Chloroflexota bacterium, assembly GCA_003169655.1. GTDB lineage: Bacteria > Chloroflexota > Limnocylindria > Limnocylindrales > CSP1-4 > Palsa-1033. The sequence goes on along the minus strand of PNAZ01000088.1, from coordinate 32,597 downwards.
GGTCGATGTAACGGACATCGTCGGGATCTACCTGTGGGCCCTCGCCACGGACGGTGTCTCCGGCCCAATCAACGCGACCGCCCCCGATCCCCGCCCACAGGTCGACTTCGCCCGGGCGCTCGGCGCCGCCTTGCATCGTCCGAGCTGGTTCCCGACCCCGGCATTCATGATCCGCCTGCTCCTCGGCGACCAGGCGACCCTGGCCATTGGCAGTCGCCGCGTCTGGCCGGCCGCGGCCCTGGCCGGCGGCTACGTCTTCCAACGACCCCGACTCGAGGACTCGCTGGCCAACGCACTCGGTCACGGCAGCCGCTCGTAGCTCATCGGCAGATCCCAGGCTTGGTTGGCATCCCCGCAGGCCGCCACGGCCGTCGCTGCGGGACCTCAACGCAAGAAGCCGAAAAACGGGGCGGGAATCGGCATTTTGGGCACGAATCTCGCACTTTCCCTCTTGGCGAAATCGGCTTGTGCCGATACACTGGGCCAAGCCCACGGGGTATGGGGCTGGAGATCCGGAGGAAGTCCGAAACCGCGTTCGCCAGCTACCTTCCGGTCGCCGTGCCAAACCCCTTCCCAGCCCACGAGAGAGGGAGCCCGTGAAGCAGGCCGAGGAAGAGTCGTTCATTGATCTGATCGCCTGCGAGCGAGACTGCCGGACATGCAGCTACGCCGCGGCGCTGGATTGCGACGGTAACTGCGGCGTCTGCCCTCACAACGGCTACTGTCCCTGCGTGAACCCCGTTGTCGCCCGGAGCAAGACCGCCCTGCGGATCATCGAGCTCCGTCCGATCCTCCTCCAGGATGTCCAGGGCCGCGGCTAGTGGAAGCTGCAGCGCTGCGGGACTTGACGGAGCGGATCCGGTCGACGTCGGGGCGTCTTTGACCTCGGCGTCAAGGAAGCACGGCTCGCCGAACTCGATCAGCTGACCGTCGCTCCCGGCTTCTGGGACGACGGCCGTACGGCCAAGAAGGTCCTCCGCGAAGCGGACGGGCTACGCACCGAGATCGACACCTGGCGCCAGCTCGAAGCCCGGGCGGCCTCGCTCTACGAGCTGGTCGACCTCCTCCAGGACTCGCCCGACCCCGAGCTCGAGTCGGAGCTGGCCAGTGATGCCGAGGCGCTCGAGGCGGACTTCAACCGGGAGCGAACAGCCCTCCTCTTCAGCGGGGAATATGACGAGCGGGGCGCCCTGCTGATGATCAGCGCCGGGGCCGGTGGCACCGAAGCGACCGACTGGGCCGAGATGCTCCTCCGGATGTACCTGCGCTGGGCCGAGCGCCATCGCTTCCACACCGAGATCGTCGACCAGCAGGAGGGCGAGTCGGCCGGCCTCAAGAGCGTCACCCTGGCAGTCGAGGCCCGCCGCGCCTACGGCTGGCTGCGTGCCGAGCGGGGTGTCCACCGGCTCGTCCGGATCAGCCCGTTCGACTCCCAGAACCGGCGCCAGACGACATTCGCCCTGGTCGAGGTCCTGCCCGAGGTGGAGGAGGACGATCCCGTCATCGAGCTCAACTGGGACGAGATCCGGGTCGACACGTATCGCTCGCAGGGCGCCGGCGGCCAGCACGTTAACAAGACGGACTCGGCGGTCCGCCTGACCCACCTGCCCACCAACATCGTGGCCCAGAGCCAGAACGAGCGGTCCCAGACCCAGAATAAGGAGACCGCGATCAAGGTCCTCAAGGCCCGCCTGCTCGAGCGACGGCTGGAGGAGAAGGAAGCCGAGCTGCGCGAGCTCAAGGGCGAGCACGTGACGGCCGGCTGGGGCAACCAGATCCGGAGCTACGTCCTGCACCCCTACCAGATGGTCAAGGACCTGCGCACGAACGTGGAGACGAGCAACACGGGGGCGGTCCTCGACGGCGACCTCGACACGTTCATGCAGGCCGAGCTCGAACGGCTGGCGACCGGCGGAACGCCCGAGGCCACGTCCGAGTCCAACTCGTGACCGAGGTCACCCTGCGGGCCGCCCGTGCCGACGACATCCAGGCCTGCGCCGAGATCTGGCGCGAGAGCATCAACGAGTACACCGGCCGGCTCAACCAGCATCCGATCCCGGACGACCTCGGCCGGATCATCCGGCTCCACCGGCACCTGTTCGCCACGGATCCCGGGCTCTTCGTCGTCGCCGAGCGGGCGGGCCGGATCATCGGCTTCGCGGCCGCGGTCCGGCGGGAGCAGCTGTGGTTCCTGTCGATGTGCTTCCTCCGCCCCGCTGAGCAAGGCCTGGGCCTCGGGCGGCGGCTGCTCGAGAGGATCCTGCCGCCGGCCGAGGATGGCGCGTTCCTGGCCACGGCCACCGACAGCGCCCAGCCGATCTCGAGCGCCCTGTACAGCCGCTACGGGATGGTGCCCCGCCTGCCCCTCCTGTCGGTGAGCGGCTACCTGACCCAGCCCGAGGTCCTGCCCGACCTGCCCCCGGGCGTGATCGCCGTGCCTTTCGAGACGATCGCCGCCGGGCCGCCCGGCGGTCCGGGCCACGCCGAGCTGACCACAGCGGTAGACGCGCTCGATCGTGAGCTGCTCGGCGTCGCCCACCCCCAGGATCATCGCTTCCTGCGGGTCGAGGGCCGGCACGGCTTCCTGTACCGGGACGCGATCGGGGCAACCCTCGGCTACGGCTACGCCTGGGAGACCGGGCGACTGGGCCCGGTTGCGTCCCGCGACGAAGCCCTCGTCGGCCCGATCGTGAGCCACCTGCTGCGGGCGGTCGAGCCGCGCGGCGCCCAGGCGCTGTGGCTGCCGGGGGCCGCCGGACCGGTGATCGAGCTGCTCCTGCGGGCCGGCCTGCGGTTCGAGGACTTCCCAATCCTGCTCGGCTGGAATCGGCCATTCGCCGACTTCAGCCGCTACCTCCCGATCTCGCCGGGCCTGCTCTAGGACATCCGGCGGACGGACAGGTCCGTTCGGGGGTGGTAGCCTCCGGGNNTGCCCACCTGGTCGGGGAGGGCCGGGAAGACCAGGCCATCCTGGTGCTCCACGACGTCACCAAGACGTACCCCAACGGCAAGACCGCCCTGCGTGACGTCGACCTGGTCATCCCCGAGGGCGACTTCGTGTTCCTGGTCGGTGCCTCCGGCGCCGGCAAGTCGACCCTGATCAAGCTCCTGATCCGCGACGAGATCGCGACGCGCGGGGCGGTGATCCTCGACGGCCAGGACGTGGCCCGCCTGAACCGGCGCGAGGTGCCCAAGATCCGGCGCAAGATCGGGATCATCTTCCAGGACTTCAAGCTGTTGCCCACCAAGACCGTTCGCGAGAACGTCGGCTTCGCGCTCGAGGTCACCGGCACGCCCCGGCGCCTGATCGGGCCGGCCGTGGAGCGGGTCCTGTCGCTGGTGGGCTTGAGCGCCCAGGCTGCCCAGCTGCCGTCACAGCTGTCGGGCGGTGAGCAGCAGCGCACGGCGATCGCCCGGGCCCTCGTCCACGATCCGCGCCTGATCATTGCCGACGAGCCCACGGGCAACCTGGATCCCCTGATCAGCTGGGAGATCATCCAGCTCCTGTCCCGGATCAACGAGCTGGGCGTGACCGTGCTGATGGCCACCCACAACGCCGAGATCGTGACCGCCCTCCGCCGCCGGGTCGTGGCCCTCGAGGATGGCCGGATCACCCGCGACGAGCTCGGCGCCGCCTACCACCGCGAGGACTGACGGGGCGTGCTCTCTTTCGTTGCGTTCAGCCTGCGCCGGGCCTGGCAGGGCTTCTGGCGGAACGCCGTGATGAGCATCGCGGCGACGGCCACGATGGTCCTGATGCTCGTCCTGCTGAGCGCTTTCTTCATCGTCCTGTCGGGCCTCGACGCCGGCCTCCAGTTCGTCGAGCAGAAAGTGGAGGTCGTGGCCGAGCTGCGCGACGACGCGCCAGACCTCAAGGTCGCCCAGCTCCGCCAGGACATCGCCGCGCTGCCCGAAGTTGCCTCGGTCGAGTACATCGACAAGGCCCAGGCCCTGGCTGATTTCAAGCAGCGGATGGCCGAGCAGGGCCGCCAGGACCTCACCCAGTACCTCGACTCCAATCCGCTTCCGGCGACCCTCAACATCAAGCTCAAGGACCCCCACCAGTTCGGGACCGTGGTCCAGGTGCTGCGCGCCCGGACCGACGTGGTCGGCACGGTCGAGGAGGTCCAGAGCCTGGTCGACCGGGTCCTGACGGTCACCAACCTGCTACGAACCGGCGGCCTGGTCCTGCTCGGGCTGGTCGGCCTGACCGTCTTGTTCATCATCGTCAACACGATCCGGCTGGCCGTAGTCGCCCGGGCCGAGGAGATCGAGATCATGCGCCTNNCTGAGCAACGTGATGACCCGCTTCTTCGAGATCCTGCCGCTCGAGCTCGGCTCGCTGTCGCGCAACCTGACGATCATCGTCCTGGCCACGGGGATCGGCCTGGGCACGCTTGGCTCGTGGGTCTCGGTCCGGAGCTACCTCCTCAAGTAGCGGCGGCGTTCCGGCCCGGGCCGCGGTAGGCTGCCGGTGCCCAAGCCCCACCGATTCGGGGTCCGCGCGAACCGCAGTCCAGGACCGATCCAGATGCTCCCGACTCAACCACCCGCCGATGAGGTCCCGTCGAGCGACGCGCCGTCCCGCGGTGTGTCGCCCACCGTCGCGCCGTCCCCAGCCTCTGCTCAACCAACCGCGGCCAGCCGGATCCGACACCTGCCCTGGTACGTCGCCCTCGTCGCGATCCTCGGCGGGTCGGGCCTCTTCCTGTCCGGCTTTGCCCTCGGCGCCCAGCGGGCGTCCACGCCCGGTACCCCGGCCAGCGCCCAGGAGGCCTTCCAGCCATTCTGGGACACGTTCAACTCGATCGAGAACGACTACGCCCTCGACCCGGTCAGCCGCCAGACGCTCGTCGAAGGGGCGATCAAGGGGATGATCAACGCCCTCGGCGACCCGTTCAGCCAGTACCTCAGTCCGAACGACTTCCAGAACACCCTGGAGAGCCTGGCCGGCACGTTCAGCGGGATCGGCGCGATCATCCCGGCGACGTCGACCAGCGACAACTCGGCGTGCACGACCCTGAGCCCGACCTGCACCCTCGTCGTCTCGAGCGTGATCCAGGGCGCGCCCGCCGACAGGGCCGGCGTCCTGCCCGGCGACCGGATCGTGTCGATCGGCGGCGTGAGCCTGGTCGGCAGCGTCGATGACGCCGTCGCCAGGATCCGCGGGCCAAAGGGCACGACGGTCGTGCTGGGCATCGACCGGGGCACCTCGAGCACGCCGATCTCGATCTCGATCGTGCGCGACATCGTGGTCCAGAAGGAGGTCGAGACGCGCTCGCTGGCCAGCGGCACCGTGGGCTACATCCGGCTGGTGGGCTTCAGCGACAGCTCGGCGCGCGACTTCGCGGCCGCGGTCAAGGCCGACGTCGCCGCCGGCCAGACCCGGCTCGTGGTGGACCTGCGGGGCAACGGCGGCGGCTACATCACCGCCGCCCAGGCGGTCGCCAGCCAGTTCCTGAGCGATGGCGTCATCTTCTACGAGCAGGGCGCCGACGGCGTCGAGACGGCCACCAATGCGACGGCAGGCGGGGCGGCGATCGATCCCCGGATCAAGGTCGTGGTGCTGATGGACGGCAATACCGCGTCGGCCAGCGAGATCGTGGCCGGCGCCCTGCAGGCCCGCGGCCGGGCGCAGTTGATCGGCAGCCAGTCGTACGGCAAGGGCACGATCCAGGCGTTCCAGCAGCTGTCCGACAACAGCGGCGGCTTTCGGCTCACGATTGCCAAGTGGCTGACTCCCGACAAGGTCTGGATCAATCACGTCGGCCTGACCCCGGATATCCCGGTGACGGTCCCCGCCGACACACCGGCCGGCTCGGACCCGGTCCTCGACCGGGCCCTGCAGGTGCTCGCCGGCGCGCCGAGCGCCTCACTACCCTCGACCCCCGGGTTCGCCCTCGCGCACGCCGCCTGAGCCGCGAGCCAGCTAGCTCAACCCAGCTCCGGCAGGCGCTCTGCGGCCTCGGTGGCCTGGGTGCCGGCTTTTCGCACGGCCTGACGTCGGCGACCCTCCGGGCGGCTCTGGTCCCGGGCTCGGAACCTGGTACCTCCGGGTATTGCGCTCCTCGCAACCTTCAGGTACGGTTTCGGGGAACGAAAGGAGGTGATGTGCAGTGTCTGAACGTCGTCGCTGCACCACCTCGCAGGAGATGACCGTCTAAGCGGACACCCTGCGGGTGGTGAAGCGTTTCGGGCGCCGGTCCGCAAGGGCCGGCGTTCGTGTGCCCGGTCCGGTCCACGTCGAGCCCGGCACGAGCGCTCAACCAGGCACCCGAGCCGCTGCGAGTTAAGCCAGCAGGCTGCAGCGGGGTACCATCCGCCGACCGTCATCACCGAAGGAGTCCGCCATGGGCGAGGAGACCATCGCCCTCAACCGCCGAGCACGGCACCAGTTCACGATCGATGATTCGTTCGAGGCCGGGATCGCCTTGACCGGGACCGAGATCAAGTCGGTCCGGGGCCACAAGGTGAACCTGTCCGACGCGTATGCCCGAATCGACCGGGGCGAGATGTGGCTGTTCGCCGCGCACATCGCCCCGTACGAGGGCGGCAACCGGATGAACCACGAGGCGAAGCGGACGCGCAAGCTGCTCGTCCATCGAGCCGAGCTGACCCAGCTGCTCTCGAAGACCAAGCAGAAGGGCCAGACGATGGTCCCGCTCCGGCTGTACATCAACGAGCGCGGCCGGGCCAAGGTCGAGATCGGCCTGGCCCGCGGCAAGCAGCTCTACGATCGTCGCCGGGACATCGCCGAGCGCGACTCGCGGCGCGACGTGGCCCGCCAGCTGGCCGACGTCACCCGCGGCCGCTGAGGCTCCGTCGCGGCGCGACGTGGCCCGCCAGCTGGCCGACGTGACCCGCGGCCGCTGATCGTCGCCGGCGGCCGCTGATCGTCGCCTGCAGGATCGGGGCTCCGTCCGAGGCTGCGGGGCCGCTCGAGGACCCTGGGCGGTTCACCGGACGCCGAAGTTGGGACAGATGTCGCTGGCAGTCGCGTTACGTCGAGTTTGCCCCGGTTTCGTGGCCGGCGACCGCGTCGTGACCCTCGAGCTGAGCACGAACACTGCTCAAATCGTGTCCTGGATCCGGTGCTGAGCCCCGGAGCCCCGCATAGTGCGTCCCGTGGCGACATTCGTCCCAAGTCCGACCGGCGCAGGCCAGCGCAGGCCGCTGAAGGCCGCCGCCGGCCGCCCGGCCCTTGGCAGGGGCGCGGGGTGGGCCGCGCCCCTTGGCAAGACGGCAAGACGGCGAGCCGCGGGGTGGGCCGCCGAGCGCGGCCCTTGGCAGGGGCGCGGGCTTGTGGCATGATCCGCGTCCGTCGGACGCAGGTCCGATGGCCGTGGGGATGCGTGGATTCGACAGGGTCCAGCTACCAGGGAACGCGAGCCGAGGATGTCGCTCTGGCCTCGTTAAAAGGCGACAAAACGAAGTAACTGGCAACCGCCAGCCTGCTCTCGCCCTCGCTGCTTAGGCAGTAAGGTGAGCGTGGAAGCAGCCTCCTCCTCGCGGGCTGTGGAAGCGTCATTTAGCGAGGATGCGAACGGTGCAATTGCCGCGTAGCGTCGTTCAAAGCCCGATCTAGGGACACGTGACTGGACCGGCCGGGAGCCTGCCGATGGGCGCCTGGTCGGTTGACGACAAATCATCGGACACGCTCGTAGTTGGTCCCTGGCGAAGGGTTCTGGACGGGGAGTTCGACTCTCCCCCATCTCCACCAATTCATCGTCGCAATGAGGCCCCTCGGCGGGTGCCTCCAACNNAGGCTCCGGATCCCGCGAGTCCGCGGCAGGGTCGAGCTCCCGGAACGCCGGCGACGCCAGCAGCTTGCGCAGCAGCCCGGCGAGCTGTTCGCGCTCCCCGGCATCGAGGGCCGCGAGGAGTCTCTGCTCGTTCTCGAGGTGGCTGACAACGGCTGCGTCGACGAGCTCGCGGCCGCGATCGCTCAGCGCCACGAGGCGACCGCGGCGGTCCGCAGGGTCGGCCAGGCGTTCGACGAGGCCCATCTCCTCGAGCCGGTCGAGACGGTTCGTCATCGCGCCCGACGACAGGATCACCGAGTTGAACAGACGCGTCGGGTTCATCCGGTAGGGCGGGCCGGCTCGGCGCAGGGCGGCGAGGACAAGGTACTCGCCGAACGAGATCCCGTAGGCGGCGAAGACCGGGGCAAAGCTCAAGCCCTGGAGCAGTGACAGTCGGGTGACCCGCTGCAGCGTCAGGGTCGGTGAGGCGTCGAGGTCCGGCCGCTCCCGATTCCACTGTTCGACGATCCGATCGATCTCATCCATGGGCCCAGTATATCTCGATGTCAAGACTCTTGACATGGTGTCTTCTGTTGGAGTATCTTCAGATCGAGACAACCAGATCAGAGCGTTGGCTCAGCTTGGCAAAGGAGACCGGATCATGCAGTACACACAGCTCGGCGAACGTGGCCCGCGGGTGTCACGGATCGCCTTCGGGAACTGGTCGGCCGGCGGCGACTGGGGCCACGTCGACCGCGACGCGGCGATCGCCACAACCCGCCAGGCCCTCGATCTCGGGGTCACCCTGTTCGACACGGCGCACGCCTACGGCTTCGGCGCTGCCGAGGAGCTCCTGGGCGAGGCGCTCCGACCGGAGATCCGGTCCGCTCGCGAGACGCTCGTCATCGCCACGAAGGGCGGTCTCCGCAACGACGCCGGCGTGACCGTCCGGGACAGCAGTCCCGCCGCTCTGCGCCGCGACCTCGAGGCCAGCCTGCGCGCCCTTGGCACCGAATACGTCGACATNNCGACGCCCGGCAGATGACGACGTTCCAGTCGGTTCGTCCGATCGATACGCTCCAGCCGCCGTATCACCTGTTCCGGCGCGATATCGAGAAGACGGTCCTCCCGTTCGCCCGGGAGCACGGGATCGGCGTCCTCGTCTATGGACCGCTGGCCCATGGGCTGCTCAGCGGCCGGATGACCGAGGCGTCGACCTTCCCGGCCGACGACTGGCGCTCCGGGAGCGACCTCTTCGTGGGCGACACATTCCGGCGGAACCTTGCGGTCGTTCGCGATCTCAGCCAGTTCGCGGCCCGCCGGCAGGCGACGGTCGCCCAGCTGGCGATTGCCTGGACGCTGGCCAACCCGGCCGTCGACGTCGCGATCGTCGGAGCCCGCAGCCCCGAGCAGATCCTTCAGACCAGCCCGGGCGCCGATCTCCACCTCTCGCCGGAGGACCTTGCCGCGATCGAGCTGATGCTCCGCGGCGAGGTTGCCGTCGGCGGTCCCGCACCCGAAGCGATGCCGAGGAGCTAGTTCGATGACCGACAACCGCCCCGTCCAGGACGGTCCCAATGGGGCCCTGGGCCATGTCCACCTTCAAACTCGCAGCGCGGCGTCGAAGCAGCCTAGGGTCGCCATCCTGGGCACCGGGAAGATGGGCTCCGCCATCGCGACCCGGCTGTCCGCCGCCGGCTTCCAGGTCGTCCTGTGGAACAGGACGCGATCGCGAGCCGAGGCACTCGGCCTTGGCACCGTTGCAGACACGCCTGCGGGCGCCGCGCGCGCTGCCGACATCGTCGTCAGCAGCCTCACCGGTCCTGCCGCTGTGCTGACTGCCTACATCGGGCCTGGCGGTGCGTTGAACGCCGGCAAAGGCAAGCCCTTCGTTGAGATGAGCACCGCCGGTCCGGACCTCGTGTCGAGCCTTGCGGCGCAGGTCGCGGCCGCCGGCGGCACCCTCGTCGATGCGCCCATCATCGGTGCCCCGCCAGCCGTCCGCGCCGGCGAGGCCGCGATCCTGGTCAGTGGCTTCGATGAGGACATCGCCGTGGCCAGCCCGGTGCTGAGCGCGCTGGGAACCGTCCGTCACGTTGGCTCACTGGGCAGTGCCGCACGGCTCAAGCTCATTGCCAACAGCATGCTCGCTGACATCATCGCCGCCGCCGCGGAGCTCCAGGTCGCGGGTGAGGCCTCGGGACTGGGCCGAGACGATGTCTTCTGGGTCCTGGAGCGGGTCGTTCCCTCTCTTGAGGTTCGACGGGCCGGCCTCCTCGAGAGTCGCTATGCGCCGCCGCTCTTCGCTCTGCGCGACCTGCGCAAGGACGTCGACCTGGCGTTGTCCCTCTTCAGCCGGTCGAGCGCCTCGACGCCGCTCACTCGATCGGCGAGCGCACTGATCAATGCCGCTGCGGCATCGACCCCTGATCTCGACATCAGCGCCGTCGCGCTGCCGTACCGCCAGATCATGCGTTCTCCCTCGGCTGACACCGGTCTCGCGACCACAACGCTGGCAACGCGGGCCGGTCACCCGGGAGCAGAAATGTCCTTGCCTGCGCTCGCCGGCGTAGTCCTGGCTCGGAACACGCGATGACCTCGGAGGCGTTCGGACGCTCGATGGCGGGCCGTCTCACCGCTGGCTCAACGGGCGCCTCGAGCAAATGGGCGATCTTCGGGCTCGTTTCAGTCGGCACGTTCATGACGACGCTGGATGCCTCGATCGTGAACATCGCCTTGCCCTCGATCGCCCATGCGTTCGGGACGCCAGTCAGCGGCCCGGTCGAGTGGGTGGTCATCGGCTATCTCGTGGTCATCGCCGCGACCCTGCTCTCGTTCGGCCGATTGGCCGACATCGCCGGGCGGGAACGGATCTGGATCGCTGGGCTGGCCATCTTCACGGCCGGGTCGGCTCTGTCGGGATTGGCTCCGTCGCTCGTCCTGCTGGTCGCGGCGCGGGCCATTCAGGGCCTCGGCGCATCCTTGATCTTCGCCCCCGCACTCGCCCTTATCGTCGATGCCTTCCCGGCGAGCGAGCGCGGGCGGGCCCTCGGGATGAACACCCTGATCGTGTCGCTCGGCGTCACGGCTGGACCGACCCTGGGCGGCCTGATCACCGAGAGCCTCGGGTGGCGCTGGATCTTCTTCGTCAACGTGCCACTTGGGCTCATCGGCCTGCTGGTCATCCGTCGGGTATTCAAGCTCGGAGGCGGCACCAGAGCACGTCGATTCGACGTGCCCGGCGCGGTCGCCTTCGGGGTCGGGTTGGCGAGCCTGTCGCTCGGCCTGTCGTTCGGATCCGAATGGGGCTGGACCTCACCGGCTCTCATCCTGACACTGGCACTGTCGGCGGTGGCACTCGGCGCCGCCGTCCGGATCGAAGGCAACCGCCGCGATCCGCTGGTCGACCTCAGACAGCTCGCCTCGCGACGGCTCGGCCTGCCATTGGCCAGCTTCCTGTTCAGCGTCCTCGCGCTCTTTGCTGTGGCATTCCTCTTGCCGTTCTACCTCGAAGACCTGCGTGGGCTCACGCCGCTCGGCGCCGGCCTCTTGCTGACACCCTATTCACTGGGGCTGGCGTGCGCGTCTCCGATCTCGGGGAGGCTGGCAGACCAGGGTCGCGCTCGGTGGCTCGGACCGTTCGGCCTGGGACTAGCGGCAGCAGGTCTCTTGCTCCTGGCCCTGGTCGGCCCCAACACACCGCTCTCAGAGACCGCCCTCTGGCTGGCCATTTCCGGGATCGGCCAGGGCCTGTTCCTCGCGCCGAACACGAGTGCGGTAATGAGCGCGGTATCGGCAAAGGACAGCGGCACGTCGTCTGGCTTGATCGCCACGACGCGCGTCGTCGGCCAGACGCTATCGGTGGCAATCGCAGGCGCCGTCTTCGTCGGTCTGGGTGGCGCGGCCGCCGGAGCAGCTCTGATCGTCGGTCGAACCTCCGGTTCCCTATTTGATCCGGTGCTCGACAACACGTTCCTCAGCGCGATGCATGCCGCGCTCCTGGTA
>PNAZ01000088.1:9245-20813 GCA_003169655.1 Chloroflexota bacterium | reverse complement strand
TCCGACCTTGCGTCGTTCGACCGAGCCAACCACCGTAGGGGCGACCTCGCTCATTCATCCTGAGGACCCACGATGACCGATATCCACACGGACCAGCGAATGACGCCGTGGGCGGGCTTCGTCCGTGACCCGCTCCAGGGACCGCTCCCGGCCCTGCTCCTTGTGCTGACCGCCATGACCGGACTCATCGACGCCGTCAGCATCCTCGGTCTGGGCCGGGTCTTCGTGGCCAACATGACGGGTAACGTCGTGTTCATCGGGTTCGCGCTGGCCGGTGCGCCGGGCTTCTCCCTGTCGGCCTCGATCGCCGCCCTGGTCGGATTCCTTGCAGGGGCCTTCGTCGGCGGCGTCCTCGTCGGGAGGTTCGCCGGCCACCGGGGAGTGCTGCTTCGCAACACGGGCGCGGTGGAATTCGCGCTCATCGCGATCGCGTTCATCCTCGTCCTGCCCGACGCAGGTCTCCCCGGCGGCGGCGTCGCAGTGGTCGTCTCGGCGCTGCTTGCCGCGGCCATGGGCATCCAGAACACGAGTGCCCGACGACTCGCTGTCCCGGATCTGACCACCACAGTGCTGACGATGACACTCACAGGCATCGCGGCGGACCTGCGCCACAGCCCGGCTCTGACCACGATCCGCCGGATCCTTGCCGTGTTGGCCATGGTTCTCGGCGCCGCCGTTGGCGCACTCCTGGTCCTGAACACCGGACTTGCCTGGCCTGTGGGCCTTGCCCTCCTCCTGCTCGGGGCCGTCGTGGCGATCGCAACCGTTCAGAGCCGAGAGGCTGCCGCATGGCACGTCCACGGGGTTTGACCCTCAGAATTCCGCCATGCCCCTCACTGCCCGCCAGCTCAACCGGGCCACGCTCGGCCGGCAGCTCCTCCTCCAGCGCGATGCGCTGGACGTAGTCGGCACCGTCCAGCGGGTCGTCGCGCTGCAGGCGCAGGAGCCCGCGTCGCCGTATCTCGCTCTGTGGAACCGGGTCGCCGACTTCGACCCGGCCGACCTCGACGCGGCCTTCGCCGAGCGCACGGTGGTCAAGGCGTCCCTGATCCGGATCACCTTGCACGCGGTGCACGCCGAGGATTACCCCGCCTTCCACGACGCCATGGTCAGCAGCCTGCGGGCCTCGCGCCTGCACGATCGCCGGTTCACCTCAAGCGGACTATCGATCGCCGACGCCGACGCACTTGTCCCTCATCTCCTCGAGTTCGCGGGGCGACCCCGGACCAAGGCCCAGATCGAGGACCTGCTCGAGGCGCGGCTCGGGCAGCGCCAGCCGCGGGCCTGGTGGGCGCTCCGCACGTTCGCGCCACTGCACCACGCGCCGACCGGTGGGCCGTGGTCGTTCGGCACGTCGTCGACCTACCTGGCCGCTCCTGCCAGGCCGGACACGGGGTCCCCGGAGGCGGCCGTGGAGCGGTTGGTCCAGCGCTACCTGGAGGGGTTCGGCCCCGCTTCCGTGGCCGACTTCGCGCAGTTCACGATGCTCAGGCGGCCGGTCGTGACGCACGCCCTGCGGGCCCTGGCCGAGGCCGACAAGGTCCACGAGCTCGAGGGTGCGGACGGTGCCACGCTGTTCGACGTGCCTGGGGGACGGCTCCCGGCCGAGGACAGCCCGGCTCCGCCGAGGCTGCTGCCGATGTGGGACAGCATCCTGCTCGCGTACTCCGACCGCGGCCGGGTGATCCCGCCCGACTACCGCCGGTTGGTCATCCACCAGAACGGCGACGTCCTGCCGACCCTCCTCGTCGACGGCTACGTCGCCGGGGTCTGGCGGGCCGTGGAGGGCGGAATCGAGGCGACGGCGTTCCAGCGCCTGTCCGACGAAGCGTGGGGCGGGCTCGCCGTGGAGGCCGCCGCGCTCGTGGCATTCCTGGCCGGCCGGGACCCCAGGGTCTACCGCCGCTACGCCCATTGGTGGAGCACGCTGCCAAAAGCCGAGGTCCGGCTCCTGCCGGGCTGACGTCGGCGCCCGCCAGACTTCTCGTTCAACGACCCAGACGGCAACAGCTGGCTGGTCCAGGAGATCGGTCCGAGGGGCTAGGCGACGCCCTTCATGATGACCCCGATCATCCGGGCGTAATGCGAGTAGTACGTCTTCGTGCTGATGACGTGGCCGGTCTTGTCCTTGACCGTGACGGTCACCCAGACGTCCTGGCCATCGGCCTGGTATTCGCTCTGGAGGTAGTGGCCGGGCTTGAGCGACTTGGTGTATTTGACGACGGTGTAGCCCTTGATGTAGTTCTTCACGATCGGCTTCGAGATCGACACGGTCCGACCGGTCGGGACGCTGTACAGCGTGAACCGGACGATGCCCGGCTTGGCGTAGGTCCGGATCAGGATCGGATAGGGCGTGTCGTTTGTGAAGGTCATGTTCTGGACGGCACTGCCGTCCTCCCAGACCGTCGCGTCGAGGCCCTTGGGGTAGCGGGTGATGTAGTAGTAGTGGTTGGCCCGGGCGCCCGTCTCGAGGCCGGCCCGGAGCGCCGCGTTGAACAGCGTAGTGGACGTCGAGCAGATCCCGCCGCCGATCGTCTTGCCTTCGACCGAGTGGCCGTTGATGATCGCGCCGCCCAGCTTGTAGCCCTTGGCCAGGCTGACTTCGCCAACCGTCTTCCAGAAGTTGAACACGGCGCCGGGCGCCACGATCGTGCCGTCGATCGCCATCGCCGGGACCGTGATGTTGGCGCTGTTGCCGTTATGGGCGCCGACCGCGTAGTAGGTAGTCCAGCTGGAGATCGCCCGCATCTGCGGTGCGGCGCTGGTCGCGGCGGCCGTCGACAGGTTGGGCGAAATGACTGCGATCGCGGGCGAGATCGGCGCGCTGGAGATGACTCCCGCAGCGCGCTGAGTCAGGAGTGACTGGATCAGGATCACCGAGCCGGCGACATCGAGCGCGCGGCCATCCTTGCCGGCGACCACGCCGACGACCTTGTTGCTCTTGCTGACCAGGAACGACGCGTCGACGGCCTTGCGGTCGATCTGCTTGGCCAGCGCGTTGAGCGACGCGGTCACCTTGGCCGGATCTGCCCGGACGCCGTACGAGCCGTCGGGCGCGATGCCGATCGTGAGCCACGCGGCGACCGTGGCCGCCGGGATGGTCCACTTGTCGGTCTCGTGGGTGAGGACGATCGAGGCGACCTCGGCGTTGCCGGCCGCGGCGGCCTGGCTGGCCTGGGCGGAGCTGATCGCCGGGGAGACGGCGGTCAGGTCGGCGGCCATGTCAATCGTCGCCTGGGCGGAGCCCGTCGGCGAACCGAGGGCGATCATCACCTGCCGGGCGAGCGCGTCGACAGACAGGCTCCGGCCGTCGACCGAGGCACCGCCTACGTAGCCGCCGGTAGAGCTGCGGATCGAGGCGCTGATCGGGCTGCTGGCGACCGAGGCAGCCACCTTGCTGAGGCTGGCCTTGAGCGCGGTCTGATCGAAGGTGACCACCGGCGCGACGGTCGTGCCGTGGATCGCCGTCCGGATCTCATCGGCGACGCGGGTCAGCGGGTTGCCGGAGCGGCCCACCGCCAGGGCTGCGTCAAGCATCGCGTTGACATCGAGCCGCCGGCCGAGATCGGCGTAGCTCACGGTCCGGGTGCCGTCGGGCAGGGTCAGGGCGAGCTGGCCGACGCCGAGCGAGGCATAGGCGGCGGTCAGCTTGGCTGCGGCCTGCTCCCGGGTCAGGCCCGACAGGTCGACCGAGCCGGCATGAACTCCTGACCCGATCTTGCCGGCATGCGCCTGCTCGTAGGCGAACACGCCGCCGACGGCCAGGAGGAGGGCCAGGCCGAGGCCAAGCAGGAACGCCAGAAGGACCTTCGGCCAGCGCGCGGGGCGCGTCGATTCGAGGGTCGCGGGCAGCTCAGAATCAGTCGTGGTGGTCATGTGCGGAGGACATCCTACCAGCCGTATCAAGCCCCGCCCGTGAAGCAGAGGTCCGGTGGGCTGGGGTACGTCTAGACGAACGAATCGGTTCGCCTTGTGACGGTCAGGCGCGGGGCAGGACGATCACCCTCCGATTCGGCTCCTCGCCGATCGACTGGGTGGCGACATCGGGGTTGTCGCGCAGGGCGATGTGGATCCAGCGCCGCTCGAGCGCCGACATCGGCTCGAGCTGGAGCATCTTGCCCGTCTCTCCGACTCGCTCCGCCGCTCGCCGGGCGATCTCGACGAGCTGGCGCTCGCGCCGGCCACGGTAGTCCTCGACATCGACCAGGACCCGGGTCCAGTCGCCCATCCGCCGGGAGAGCATCAGGTTGACCAGGTGCTGGAGTGCCGAGAGGCGCTCGCCCTTGCGGCCGATCAGGGCGCCCAGGGCCTCCTTCTCATCGCCTTCGCCGATCACGTTCAGCCGGCTCGTGTCGCCGGCCCGGATCTCGACGGTGACCTCGAAATCCATCAGGCGCATCAGGTTCTCGAGGATGTCCTTGCCCGCAGCGAGGGCCTCGGGCGAGGCATCGGCGGCCTCGAGGTCGGCCCGCTCGGCGGCCACGGACCCGCGGGCTGCGGCGACCTCGGCGGCCTCGCGCTCGGTCAGGTCGGACGACGGACGGTGCGCCGGGCGATCGCCGGCGGGGCGCTCGCGATCACCGTCACGGCGCGGCGGGCGATCGTTGCGGGGGCGGTCGCCACGCGGCGGACGGTCATCGCGGCGGGGCCGGTCATCGCGGATCGGTCGATCGGATCGGGGGGCGTCGGCCGGGCTGGCACCTTCCGCGCTCGGAGCATCCACCCGGGGTGCCTCGTCGCGGCGCGGCGGGCGGTCGTCGCGCGGCCGTTCGTCGCTCGGACGGTCGTCGGGGCGGGGACCTCGATCGCTGTCGCCATCCCGACGGGGTGGGCGGTCATCGCGGGGACGGTCTTCCCGGGGCCGGTCATCGCGCGGCGGCGCGGCCGGCAGCGGCGTCGATGCAGCGGCCTCGCGCTTCGGAGCGCTGCCGCCCAGTGCCTGGCGCGGCGCGGCGACGATCCGGGCGGGCTCGGCGCCCATGCCCAGGACACCCCGGCTGCCCGGCGTGAGGATCTCGAAGTCGAGGTCGTTGAGCTCGACCTTGAAGGCTTCTCGAGCCGCCTTCAGGGCCTCTTCGACCGATTTGCCCGTGAATTCCTGGTATGCACTCATGGTCAGCGTCGTCTCCCTCGTCGGCCCTGTCGGCCGCCCCGTTCACGGGGACGGATCGTCGTCGCGGCTTTTGCCGCGCGTTCGTCGGTTTGGGTAAGGACCGAATTCGCCGGTCGTTTGGACGGGTCCGCGGTGGGGATGGCCACCGGGAAGCGCGGCGTGTGGCCCCGGGCGAAGGCCGGGTCCCAGCCGAGCAGGGGGAACATCCCGCCCCAGCCAATGATCAGGTACTGCTGTACCAGTGAGAAGAGTGTCGACACGATCCAGTAGATGAACAGGCCGGCCGGCAGGAACCCACCGTAGAAGATCGAGATGAACGGCAGGAAGAGCATCGACTGGCGCTGAATCTTCGTGTTCTGGTCGTCGACCGCGCCTGGCTCGCGGCGGGGCAGGGTCATCCGCGACTGGAACAGCTGGAGCACCGACGAGAGGATCGCCAGCAGGCTGATCCCGATCCCGATCGTGAACAGGACCTGGGGCTGGCTCAGGTCGAGGCCGAAGACGGTCGAGTTGATGCATGGCTGGATGTGCCCGGGCGCGATGTACGTCGGTGTCGCCGGGCAGTTGAGCTTGATCAGCTGGATGCCGAAGACGCGCAGCATCCCGTTCGGGTCGAAGTTCTGGAGGCCCGAGCTGAAGACCGAATACATCGGGATCAGGAGCATGAACTGGAGGATCAGGGGCAGGCAGCCTGAGGCCGGATTGACCCCGCGCTCCTTATAGAAGGCCTGGGTCGCCTCCTGGATCTTGGCCCGGTCGCCCTTGTACCGGCGCTGGATCTCCTTCAGCTCCGGGGCCAGGAGCTGCATCCGGCGCTGGCTGACGATCTGTTTGCGGTAGAGCGGGATCAGCACCACCCGGACGAGCAGGGTGACGACGACGATCGCCACGACCATGCTGCCGGTCGCCTGCTCGACCGCTACCAGGCTGATGAACAGGGCCTGGAAGATCGGCGTGAACAGGAACGCGAGCAGCGAGAACGGATCGCCGGGGTTGGCCGGGTGCAGCGCGATGCCCGCCGGCGGCAAGGTCGCAACCGGGGTGGGGGTGGCCGTCTGGCCGGGGGCGAGGGTGGCGGCCGGGCCGGCGATCCCGGCGCAAGCGGCCAGGACGAAGACGGCCAGGATGACCAGGATGCCGATCCCCAGCCAGGGCCGGAGCCGACCGAGATGATCCCCGATGGGTTTGGTCATCAGGGTCAGCGCACCGGGTCGTAGCCGCCGGGATGCCAAGGATGACAGCGGGCGATCCGCTTGGCACCCATCAGGCTGCCCTTCAGCAACCCGTAGCGCTGGATCGCCTGCTCCGTGTAATGCGAACAGGTGGGCTCGAAACGGCAGCTCGACGGCAGCCATGCGAACACGACTCGGTAGACCTTGATCAGTCCGATTCCGATCCGTTTCACGCGCTGCTTGGTCCTTCCAGGACGCCTCCCCGACGGAGGAGCCTTGCGATCGCCTCGGACAGTTCCTCGTGCGTTGCGGTCACGAGCGCCGGGCGGGCGATGATCAGGACGTCCCAGCCGGGCTGGAACGAGGGCGCCAGAGCCCTGAGTGCCTCACGGAGGCGGCGGCGAAGCCGATTGCGGATCACGGCTCCGCCGATCTTTCGACCGGTCGCCAGTCCGAACCGGGTAGTGTCGAGGTCCGTCCGCAGAACTCGTACGACGAGGAGGGGGTGGGACCGAACCGTCCCGTTTTCCTGGAGCGTCGCGAAGTCCCGTGGACGGGAGAGCATCACAAGACGCGGCGGGTGAGTGCCTCGCTCGATCAGGCCGTCAGCCGCTTCCGGCCTCGGGCGCGGCGGGCGGCCAGGATCCGTCGACCGCCGGTCGTTCGCATCCGGGCTCGAAAGCCGTGTTCCTTGGCGCGGTGGCGCTTCTTTGGCTGNNTTTCCGACCCCTAGAGGCACGAGAACGCGCCGTGCGCACGAAAGCGCCTGGCGCGTCGACGTCCCGGAGAGTATATGGACGGCTCCGATGGAGTGTCAATCGTGCCTGGCCCGGCGGCAGCGTGCCGGACCGCGGCCGCGTGCCGGACCGCGGAGCTCGGNNCGGGTTCCGGGCACGGACGGGTTCCGGGCACGGTCCTTCCGGATTACCAACGGACGGAGTACTAAGGAAGGAATCTCGGAGCGGAACCGGGTCGTGGGACAGTTGACGTGCTTGGCCACGCACGCAACGGGCCGGCTCGCCCATCCGAGCCCGCCAAGACACGGTCGGATCTTCCTTACCACTACCCTGATTGGTAATCCGGAAGAATTGAGGGTCCGAGCCCGCCCGCGGCGCGGCCGCGTGCCGGACCGCAGAGCCCGCCCGCGGCGCGGATCCGGCGTCCAGGCCCCCAATCGGCTCCCTCGGCACCCGGATCGAGGCGCGCCGCTCGCGCACCACACCATCAGCCGCGACGGAGGACATGAATGGGCTCCGAACGGTCATGCAGGGATACTCCGGGGGAGTATGCCGGTTGTTCTGCGTCGGCGCCTTGCTAGGGCGGTTCGGCCGGTGCTATCCTTCCCGAGCCCCCGACGCCGGGACGCTCGCGGGCACCTTCGGAGGCTCTCCGGAGGAGCAGGTGGAGCGGTCAAATCCGGCCCCGCACAGCGGCGTCCGTGGCCCTCGCACCCTCGCTCCGTCGTGGTCCGCCTACCGTCATTCCCCGGGCCGCCGCGTCGGTGATTCATTCTCCTCTGAGTTGCAGGGTCACGATCGAACATATGGACGCGAAGCACGTATGGCGAGCCGCTCTCGGTGAGCTCCAGGTCTCACTGTCTCCGGCGAACTACGAGACGTGGCTGCGCGACACGAACCTCATCGAGGTCGACGACAACCTCTTCCGGATCGCCGTCCCGAATGGCTTTGCCAAGGACTGGCTCGAGACCCGCTACCGGTCGCTGATCTCCCAGACGCTGGCCCGGATCGTGGGCTACAGCGTCCAGGTCGAGTTCATCGTCCGGGCGCCGGCCGAGGCCTCACCCGCGGATCCCGCGACGGCCTCGTCGGCTGCGACACCGGCCGGCCAGCAGGTCCGGCTCGAGCCCGGCCGGGTCGGCGCCGACGGCGGATCGTCCAGCCTCAACCCGCGCTACACCTTCGCCAACTTCATCGTCGGCTCGGCCAACCGGCTCGCCCACGCGGCCAGCCTGTCCGTCGCCGAGCGACCCGGCCACGCCTACAACCCGCTCTTCCTGTACGGCGGGGTGGGCCTCGGCAAGACCCACCTGATGCACGCGATCGGCAGCCAGGTGATCGCCAAGTTCCCGCGCAAGAAGGTGGTCTACGCGACCTCCGAGAAGTTCACCAACGATTTCATCACCTCGATCCAGCAGGGCAAGATCGACGAGTTCCGGGCGCGCTATCGGCGGATCGACCTGCTCCTGATCGACGACATCCAGTTCATCGCCGACAAGGAGCGGACGCAGGAAGAGTTCTTCCATACGTTCAACACGATCCATGAGGACGGCAAGCAGATCGTCCTCAGCTCGGACCGCCCGCCCAAGCAGATCATCACCCTCGAGGAGCGCCTGCGCAGCCGCTTCGAGTGGGGCCTGATCGCCGACCTGACCGCGCCTGACCTNNCGCCCGCAAGGTGGTCAGCAACATCCGCGAGCTGGAGGGGGCCCTCAACCGGATCGTGGCCTACGCCAGCATGAGCTCGACCTCGATCAGCATCGAGCTGGCCCAGGCCGTCCTGGCCAACGTGATCTACAACCCCAAGAAGCGCCAGGTCACCCCCGAGCGGATCGCCCGGGTCGTGTCCGACTACTACGGCGTGCCGATGGAGGCGCTCCAGGGCCAGAAGCGCGACCGGGCGATCGTCGTGCCCCGCCAGATTGCGATGTACCTGATGCGCGAGGAGACCGACGTGTCGCTCCTCCGGATCGGCGCCGAGCTCGGCGGGCGGGACCACTCCACGGTCCTCCACGCCTGCGACAAGATCAACCGCGAGACGGCCGCCAACGACGAGCTGCGCCGCGAGATCGCCGCCGTGCGCGAGTTGATCTACGCCGACTGATCAACCGGTCCGCTGGGCCGGGGCCGGTGGTCTCTCGTCGACGACACGCTGGCGTCCAAGGGCTCGTCCCTCGCAGATTCCTGTGGACAAGGCCGCGATTCGCGTGGAAAACCGACCCCCGCTGTGGAGAAAACCGATGCTCGGGGCGCGGTTCGCGTGGGCTCTCAGGCCGGGCGGCCGCCAGGCCCGCTTCGTCGTCCACACCGAAGGGCTGGCTCCCTCCCCGAATCAGTGGTCGCGGTCCACCGTCGAGGCCCGCTCATCCACCCCCGAATCGCGCCCGGACGAGCGTGCCCATCCACAGCGTCAACAGGATGATGGTGATGATGACGGACTAAGATAGGTTTGATTGAATCCCCAGCGAAGCAAACCACTGGGCATGGGCGCAAATCCCGCGCCGGCCACCCCTGGTTGAGCCCGGCCCTCGAGTTCCTGGAGTGAATTCCACGTGAATGTATCGGTCATGCAGGAGAACCTCGCGCGCGGCCTGGCCGTCGTCAGCCGGGCCGTGTCGACCCGCAGCACCCTGCCGGTCCTGGGCAACGTCCTGATCCGGACCGAGGACGCCGGCCTCAAGCTGACCGCCACGAATCTCGAGATCGGGATCACCTACTGGGTGCCCGGCAAGATCGACAAGGACGGCGCGATCACCGTCCCGGCCCGGCTCCTGACCGACATCGTGGCGGGGCTGCCAACCAGCGAACGGGTCGAGCTCGAGCTGCAGGCCGGCGACACGCTCCACATTCGCTGCGGCAAGTTCGAGTCGCACGTCAAGGGCATCGACGCGGACGAGTTCCCGGCGATCCCCTCGGCCGGCGAGCGGCCGACCACCCGGATCTCCCAGAAGGTCCTCAAGCACGCCCTGCTCGAGACGACCTTTGCGGCGGCCAGCGACGAGGCTCGGCCGATCCTGACCGGCGTCCTGTGGCGGTTCGAGGGCGACCAGCTGACCCTCGCCGCGGCCGACAACTACCGGATCGCGGTCAAGACCCTGGCCACCCTGGATCCCGTCGAGGACACCAGCCTGGTCATCCCGGCCCGCTCGCTCAACGAGCTGGCCCGGGTCCTCAACGACACCGACGATCCGGTCGAGGTGATGCTCGCCCCGGCCCGCAACCAGGTCCTCTTCCACCTCGAGGGGATTGACCTCGTCAGCCGCCTGATCGACGGCCAGTTCCCGAACTACCAGCAGGTCCTGCCCAAGGGCCACACGACCCGGACCGTGGTCGACCGCGACGAGCTCTACAAGGCGGTCAAGCTGGCCGCCCTGATCGCCAACGCCGCGGCCAACATCGTCAAGCTGCAGGTCAGCGCCGACGGTGGCGGCGTGGTGGTGACCGCGGCCGCCGAGGTCGGCGACAACGAGGGCCTGGTCGAGGCAACCGTCGAGGGCGACGGCACGACGATCGCCTTCAACTCGCGCTACCTGTCGGACGTCCTCCAGAACGTGACCGCCGAGCAGTTCGCGCTCGAGCTGAACGGTCCGCTCTCGCCGGGCGTCTTCCGGCCGATCGGCGACGACACGTACACCCACGTGGTCATGCCCGTCCGCACCACGTCCTAGAGCGAGGCTCCCGGAGACGGCCGGCGGATCGTCGGTGTCGCGGGTCGAACCACCCTGCTCGAGCGCCTGCTCCTGACCGACCTGCGGGGCTATCACGCCCTCGAGCTTGACCTGGGCCCCGGCCCGCACCTGCTCCACGGACCCAATGCCGCGGGCAAGACCAGCCTGCTCGAGGCGATCGTCCTGCTGTCCTCGGGCCGCTCGCACCGGACGACCACCGACGCCGAGATGATCCGCTGGGGTGCCGGGCTGGCCCGGGTGGCAGGGGACGTCGACGGGGGTTCGGCGGGCGGCGGATCGACCCTCGAGGTCGCGCTCCTGCGCGAGGGCAACGGCGGCCAGCGCAAGCGGATCCGGGTGAACGGCGTGCCCCGCCGGTCGACCAGCCTGGGCGGCACGCTGCGGGTGGTCCTCTTCGCCCCCGAGGAGATGCTCCTGATCGCTGGCTCGCCGGGCCTCCGCCGGGCTGCCCTCGATTCGCTGGCCGCTGGCCGCTCGCCGGCCTATCCCGCCGACCTGGCGACCTACGGCCGGGCCCTCCAGCAGCGCAACAGCCTGCTCCGGGCGATCCGCGAGGAGCAGGCCGGTCGCGACCAGCTCCACTTCTGGGATGCTGCCCTGCTCGACTCGGGCGCGGCCGTGGTCAACGCCCGGCTGGCCCTCCTTGAGGCGATCGCCGCGCCGCTCGAGGCCGCCCACCGGGAGATCGCCCCGGACGAAGGCGGGTTGACCCTGCGCTACGAGACGAATGCCCCACCCGGACCGGGCGAGACGATCCGGGCGGCCCTCGCCCGGCGGCTGGCCGAGACCGCCGAGAAGGAGGTCTGGAACGGCTCGACCCTGGTCGGTCCGCATCGCGACGACCTGGTCTTCGAGCT
>PNAZ01000088.1:0-9227 GCA_003169655.1 Chloroflexota bacterium | reverse complement strand
CTCCTGCTCGACGACGTGTTCAGCGAGCTCGATCCCGATCGCCGCTCGCACCTGGTCCGGCGAATCGCCGCCCTGCCCCAGGCGCTGATCACCACGACCACCCTTGACGATCTCGACCCCGAGCTGCGGGCCCAGGCGACAAGCTGGGCCGTCGAGACCGGGCCGCAGGGCGCCACGCTCGGGGCGCGATCGGACCCAGGAGTCAGGCGATGACCGACGAGCGCGGCTCCGGGCGCAGCCGGCGGCGGCCGATGGAGCGGATCGGCGAGCTGATCCCCGAGGCGGCCCGCCGTCTTGGACTTGAGGACGAGCTCCGCGTGGCCCGGGCCGGCGCGACCTGGGATGCCCTGGTCGCCGAGCGAGTGCCGCCGGCCGTGGGGGCCTGCCGGCTGGTCAGGGCCGAGGGCGGGGTCCTCCTGGTCGAGGCCGACGCGCCGATCGTCGGCCAGGAGCTGCGCCTCCGCTCGCCCGAGCTGCTGGCCGCCTTTCGGGCGGCACCAGGCGGCTTTGCGGCCCGCGAGCTGAGGGTGGTTGTTCGCCGCGTATAATCCGGCCCACCTGCCAACCGCCACGGGGGGTTACGCCCAGTCGGGCCGATCACCCGGACGCCCTGTGACTGACTCGTCCTGACCACTGAGGCCCACATGGCCGTTCGGCTCCAGATGAAGCTCGGCTACGCCGTCGATGCGGCCCACCTGCCCGGCTCGCCCGACGCAATCCTGTCCGAGGAGCCGACGATCGGCAGCGTCGTCCGATCGAAGGGCAGCCTGTACCTCGTGGTCACCGCCCGCACCAGCGGCGCGAAGGTGAGCGAGGCGACCCGGATGGTGGCCGAAGCGATCCGCGACGCCTACTACTACGACGAGTCGGCCGGGATCGTGGTCTGCCTCGAGAAGGCGATCCGGGCGGCCAACAAGAAGATCCTCCACCAGCGCGACCGCCTCGGCGGCGACAAGGGCGACGAGGCCAACGGCCCACTGGGCGTGGGCCTGGCCGTGGTTCGGGGCAACGAGCTCTACGTCGTGACCGTCGGCCCGGCCGAGGCCTTCCTCGTCCGCCAGGCGCGGCTGTCGACCCTGCCGGATCCCAACCGCGCCCGGGGCCTGCCCTCGAACGTCCTCGAGCCGAGCGTCTGGCGAGGAGAGATCAACGTCGGCGATTCGCTCATGATCGCCTCGGAGAACCTCGTCACCCGGCTCGGACCGGACGATCTCAAGGATGCCCTGCTGACCCTCCACCCGCAGTCGGCGATGGAGCAGGTCCACGCCCGGTTCGTGGCCGCCGGGGGGACCGGCAGCGACGCGGCGATCGCGATCGAGGCGACCGAGGTGTCGGTGACCAGCCGGCAGCGGCGGCTGGTGCCGGTCCGGGCTCCCGAGCCGCTCGCCGGGACGCCCGATCGCTCGCCGATCCCCCTCGCCGACAGCGTCTCGGATGCCGCCAGCTCGATCCAGGAGACGGCCGGCCGGGCCACGGCAGCGGCGGGCGGCGCGGTCGGCCGCGGCTTCGGCTCCATCCTCGACCGGCTGCCTCGCCGGCGCGAGGCTCAGCGCACGGTGACCCCGGCCTCGAGCCGGGTCGAGACCCAGCGGCGCGCGGCGATCGCGGTGCTGGCCTTCGTCGCCCTCGCCCTGGTCCTCGTCTTCGCCACCTCGGTCGTCAGCTTCTTCAAGAGCCCGCCCGGCACACTGACCTCGATCACCGCCGCCGAGCGCGCGTTCGAGGCCGCCCAGGGCGACCTGGCCCAGGTCAATGGCAACGGCGTGGACCTGGTCCAGAACGACCGGAACCGGGCCCAGCAGCTGCTCAACGACGCCTGGCAGCAGCTCGCCGCGGCCGAGGCGGCCGGGATCTCGACCTCGGTCACCGCGCCCCTCCGGGCACAGGCGCGGGCCGCGATCAACGAGCTCTACCACATGCTCCCGGTGAACCAGAGCCAGGACTTCTCGTTCGCCAACGTGAAGCCGGCGGTCGACCTCCAGGCGCTGGTCCTCGGCCCCGATGGGGCGCCGTACGTCCTCGATGGCGCGTCCAAGTCGGTCTACCGGATCGACCTGAAGGGCGGCCATGCCGTCGTGATTGCCCACCTGGGCGAGGTGATCCGGGGGGTCAAGATGGACGTCCCGCTGTTCATCACCGACGGCGGCCCGGACCTGCTGATCCTCGATGCAAAGGACGTCCTGTGGCGCTGGCGGCCGGCCGACACGACGGGTCGGGGCACCCTGGTCCGGGTGATCGTCCGCAACTCGGCCAGCTGGGGCACCGACGTCCGGGGGATCGGTACCTTCCTGCGCAACGCCAACCAGGGCCTCTACAACCTGTACGTCATCGACCCGTCGTCGCGCAACATCCTGGTCTACACACCGGCCCTCGACGGCAGCTTCCCGGCCTCGAGCACCGGCCGCCTGGCCAACCCCCAGGACCTTTCGAGCGTCGACTCGATGCTGATCGACGGCGACATCTACGTGACCCAGGGCGGCCTGCTCAGCCGCTTCATCAACGGCGCGTCGCAGGGCTGGAAACCCGGCGATCCGGGCGACGAGGTCCTCCGGACAGCGCCCCAGTACACCTTGCTGACGACCTTCAGCGCGCGCGCCACGGGCACGGTCTACGCCTACGACCGGACCAACCAGCGGATCGTGGCGATCGACAAGGACACCGGCAACATCATTGAGCAGTACCAGCTGGGGGGCAACGACAGCTCGTGGTCGGACCTGCGTGGGATCGCGGTCGTGCCCGGCACCGACGGCGGCCCGGCGAGCATGTACTGGATCGACAAGGACCGCCTGATGACCTCGGTCCTGGTCGCTGTGCCGACCGCCGGCGCCTCGCCGTCACCCTCCGCCTCGCCGTCACCGAGCGCCAGCCCGAAGCCCAAGCCCAAGCCGACGCCGACGAAGCGGCCCACCCCGAGGCCGACCAAGAAGCCCTAGCTCGCCGTCGGCCGGACGAGGCTGCCCTATTCGGGCTTGGGGCCCTCGCGGCTCTCCGGATCGGTATCAAGCGAGTTGATGAAGTCGCGGAAGACCGCCAGGCGGGGATCCGCGGACTCCTCGCCATCCTCGACCTCGCCGAGCGACGCGACGACGGCGGCGTCGGGGCTCACGCCGGCCCGTTCGAGGACGGCCTCCGAGGCAAAGATCGGGACGTTGGCCCGGACCGCGAGGGCCAGCGCGTCGGACGGCCGCGAGTCGACCTCATGGGTCGTGCCGTTGGCCCGCACGAAGAGCCGGGCGTGGAACGTCTCCTCGGCCAGGGTCGCGATCACGACCCGCTCGATCGTGGCCCCCAGGTCCTCGAGGATCGTGCTGAACAGATCGTGGCTGAGGGGCCGCTCGGGGGAGACACCCTGCAGGCGCATCGCGATCGCGTTCGCCTCCCAGGGCCCGACCCAGATCGGGAGGTAGCGCTCGCGGTCGACCTCCTTGAGGATCACCACGTGGTTGCTCGAGGGCATGTGTACCCGAACGCTCTCGACCACGACTTCGATCAGCTCGCCGGCCATGGGCCGATTATCCCACGGCGGATCAGTGCGCCCGCCGGCGGCCGTCAGTCATCGCCGAGGATCGGTTCCCCGCGGCCGAGCGCCACGCCCGGATTGGCCCACATCCGCAGGCGCAGGTTCCAGAAGTCCCGCACCGCGCGCAGGATCACGGCGGGCCGGGCGCCGGTCGGCGTGCCGATCGTGCGCGGGTAGTGGGGCACGCCGACCTGCACGACCGATCGGCCGGCCGCGGCCAGCTTGATCAGCAGCTCGGCCGAGAAGAAGGCTCCGCCCGACTCGACCCGCAGGCCGCGCAGCGAATCGCGCCGGAAGAGCTTGCAGGCGCAGTCGACGTCGGTCACCCGCAGGCCGAACAGGATCCGGTTGGCGAGCCGGTACGACCTTGCGTACAGCGTCCGGATGAGCGGATCGGCGCGCTGGATCCGGAAGCCGGCCACGACATCGGGCCGGTCGGCCTCGGCGATCCGGGCCGTCAGCCGGCCGAGGTCCGAGACGGCGAACTGGCGATCGCCGTCGGTGAAGCCGACGTACTCGAAGCGAGCCACCCGGAAGCCCGAGCGGAGGGCCGCGCCGTAGCCCAGGTTCGTCGGGTGGTGGATGACCCGGACCGCCTCGGGGTGCGCGCCCGCCAGGGCGTCGGCGAGGGCCCCGGTCCGATCTCGAGAGCCGTCGTTGACGATGATGATCTCGAACCGGCTGGCCAGGGCCGGCAGGGCGACCAGGGCGTCGGCGACAAGCGCCTCGAGGTTGCCCTCCTCGTTATGGGCCGGGAAGAAGTACGACAGCTCGGCCAGCGGCGTCGGAGCTCGCGCTGGAGCGACTGCGGAAGCCGGCTCGGCCAGCGGCGCCGGAGCCGGCGGCGGGGCAATGGCCGAGCCGGGCGCGGTCGTGGTCACGGCTGGCCGCCGATCCGGCCCGTGACCTCGTAGACCGGTTGGGTCGGCTCGGTCGTGTCGATCAGGGTCAACGTGTAATGCGCCTCCAGCGCGGCCAGGTCAGCGGGCAGCTTGATCACGTAGACGGGTCGCTTGCGCAGGTTGTTGTCGATCACGTCCGTGACGCTGCCCAGGCCTTCGTCGAGCCGGGTCCGATCGTCGACGATCCAGACACCCGGAATCTTGCCCTCGATGTCCTGTGCGTACCATAACGGGGTCGAGTAGCTCCACCAGCTGATCACGACGCCGTGCGGGTCGAGCTTGGGCAGCAGGCCGGCCAGCCAGCGCGGCGCGGTCAGATCGCCGCTCCGATCGACGGCGGCCGCCCGGGCCGGGATCGCCCCGATGCTGGGCACGAGCAGGATCGCGACCAGGACCACCTCCAGGACGGCGCTCGGCCGGCCACGGGCGCCAGCGCCGACCGGTGCGGCCAGCGCCCGCAGGATCGATCCATCCGGGGCTCGGCTGGCGGCTCGCTCGAACAGCCCCACGAGCTCGCCGGCCAGGACCGCCAGCCAGGTGATCACGATCAGGGCCGGACCCAGGAAATAGCGCCAGATCTCGGCGTTGGCGTACGACTCGGCGAACCAGCAGGTGAGGACCAATGTGGGCACGGTCAGCAGGGCATATCTGGGCCGGCGGATGATCGTGGCCAGCAGGCCGACTGGGATCAGCCAGGCAAGCGGCCCGAATTGCGCGCCGGCCAGCGCGACCAGGTCGGCCACCTTGACGTCGAGGTGGGCAAACGGGGCGGTGATCGTGCCCGCGAATTGCGCGCCGAGGACCACGTACAGGAAGCCCGACAGGGTCTCGGGATGGCCGTAGACGAGCGGCGCCCGGAAGAGCCCGGCCCGCAGGGGCAGCTCGAGGTAGAGCACGGCGGCGGTCAGCAGGGCCGTCCCGAGGCAGCCCAGGAAAAGCCGCCGGCGGTGGACAATGCCCGGCTCCACGGCCAGCACGAAGAGGGCGATCCCCGGGATCAGCAGCAAGGTCAGGTTGTGGTTGGCCAGGGCGACCCCGAAGACCGCTGCCGCTGCGACCAGGCTGCGATCCGCGCGGTGGTCGAGCCCGTCACGGTCGGTCGCCGCCCGCCGCCGCTCCCAGTCCAGGAGCAGCCCGAGCAGGATTGCCAGCAGGGCCAGGTGGAGGGCGTGGACATCGGCGGTCGTGGCGATCTGCCAGGCGATCGGCGTGGTGGCCAGGATCAGCCCGGCCGCCAGGCCCACCCAGCGCCGGTCGGTGAGGCGGGTGACCAGCAGGACCGTGGCGCCGACGGCCACCCCACCCAGGATCGCCGACAGGAGATTCATCCGGTAGGCCGGGTCGCCGAAGGGCTGGAGCACGATCGAGGCGAGCCAGCCCAGGATCACCCAGGCCGGGAAGCCGCTGGGATGGCCGGTGCCCAGCAGCGGCCCGATCGTCTGGAGCTCGCCCGTGTCCCACAGGTCGAGGCCGGGCAGGAGCGTCCGCCAGGCGAGCACGAACGCGAACAATGCGGCGAGCAGGGCCGGCCCGAGGACCACCAGCCAGCGCCCCGAACCGGCGAGGCGCCCCGAGCCGCTCAGCATCGCCAGGCGCCGGGGCTCAGCATCGCGGGTCGCCCCCCCCTCACCAGCCGAACAGGTGACCCCAGATCACCCCCCACAGGTTGACCGCCATCGAGACGCCGATCAGGGCGTAGGCAATCCAGCGCCGCCGGATGGCCTGGATGGCAAGGGCGACAAGGATCAGGGCGAACGGCGCGAAGTCGTTGCTGAAGCGGTAGCCGAACTGGACCCAGCCCTGGCTGAAGTGCATCAGGTTGACCGTGGCAATCGCCGCCACGGCGAGCACGGCGCCGGTCACCAGTCGATCGATGCCCCACCAGCGCAGCGACAGGAATCCGAGGAGCCAGGCCGGGCTGGTCAGGAACAGGCTCATCCCGACCTCGCGTGGCGCGATGATCGGGCAGGTCGCGTCGAACAGGCCGCGGACCGCGTTCGGGTCGGTGCACCGCGGAAGGATATCCGGCAGGCCGCCGATCATCAGGGGCAGGTTCTGGATCAGGTAGCGGGGATCCTCGATCGCCCAGCCGGCGTGGTAGTTGAGCTGTGGGTAGAAGCCGGTCTCCTGGATGTAGAGGTAGTCGTAGACCGGGGTCATCAGGTGGCCGGTGGTGACCTGGGTGTAGATCAGGAAGGCAGCCACCGGGATCGCTGTCCCAAGGCCGGCCGCGATCGCCCGCCGGGGCCACGATCCACCGCCCCCGACCAGCACGAAGAACGGCGCACCGAAGATCACCGTCAGCCGGGCGGTGCAGGCCAGCCCGAACAGCAGCCCGGCCACGAACTGGCGGCGGTCGAGGGCGAGGGACCCCAGCCGCGAGGCGAATGTCTGAGGGCCGCTGTCCTCATCATCGCCGCTCGCCGCCCGTGGATCCGCACCGAGGGCCAGCGCGATCGCCGCCAGGGTCAGGCCGACCGCCACGACATGGGCCAGGAACCAGGTCGAGCCAAGCTCCGCGGCGTACCACAGGACGGTGCCCAGGCCCAGGAAGATCGTGCTCGCCGCCCGGACCGTCCGGTCGACCGGCAGCCGGCCGAGCATCCAGAAGGCCAGGGCGACATCGATCGCCCCGATGAACGTGGCGATCAGCTGGGCATTGGTCGCCAGCCCGAAGACCGCCACGAACGGCAGCAGGACCAGCGCCGGCAGCGGCGGGAACGGGATCAGCGCCCGGCCGGTCGCGTTGCCGGCCGCGTCCAGGATCGGCAGGACGTCCTGGAAGTAGTCGTTGCCGGGCGCGGTGGCGGTGGCCGTGACCGGGAAGCGGATCCCGGCCTGGCCCTCGAGCCAGGCCGACGCCTGCCACACGAAGTGGTTGTAGAAGTTCACCCGGTCGAAGTTGCTGACGAGGTAGATCGCCAGGATCCCGGCGAAGATCAGGAGCCCGGTCCAGACCGTCGCGTTGCCCGACGGCCCATCGGTCTCGGCGGAGTCTCGAGCAGCGGTCATCACGGGACCTTGTGCTATCCTCCGCTCCACCTCAGCGCTCGTGCAGGAGGCCAACGACGTTGGCAGGCCCCGTGATGGGTGCGTCCGACCGGGGCCCGAGTGTGACGTGGCGGTCGTTCGGTGCGGCCCGCGGACTGCTCGCGATCCTGGTGATCGGGCTCGCCTTCCGCCTCATCATCGCATACGTCCTCCTCCCGGGCTCCGGCTTCGGGGTGGACCGCGCCTCATTCATCGCCTGGGCCAGCGACCTCGCGGCCCACGGCCCGAGCGGCTTCTACGGTCGGGTCTCGTTCATCGACTACACCCCCGGCTACCTCTATGTCCTGTGGCTGGTGGGCACCGTCGGCAGCTGGCTGGGCGGCATCGGCGACCTGATCAAGCTGCCGGCCATCCTGGCCGACGTCGCGGTCGCCTACCTCGTCCACCAGCTCGTCGTGGAGCTCGGTGGCTCGCGCCGGGCCGCGCTGCTCGGCGCGCTGCTCTTCGTGGTCAACCCGGTGACCTGGTTCGACAGCGCGGTGTGGGGCCAGGTCGACTCGTTCGGNNATCCTCATCCCGATCCTGGTCGGCGTCCTGCTCAAGCGCCACCTCTTCGACCCGTGGCGGCGTCGGGCGGCCGGCGACCGCCAGGTTGGCGAAGAGACCTCGGCGAGGCGCTTCAGCCTGGGCCGCGGCCCGATCCGGCTGGTCACCAGCGGGCTGCTGGCCCTGGGCACCGCGGCGGTCCTGTCGGCGCCATTCGGGCTGTCGGTCGTCGACCTGCTGGTCCAGGTCGGCAAGACTGCCGGCGGCTACCCCTACATCACCGTCAATGCCTACAACCCCTGGGCGCTGATCGCACAGGGCGGTAGTGGCCTGGCCGCCTCCGGGACGTGGCTGCCGGACGTGGCCAACTCGACGACGACGAGCGCGCCGGTGACGATCCTGGGCATCCCGGCCCTGTTCGTGGGGACCGCCCTGCTCCTGGCGGTCATCGTCCTGGTCACGCTCGTCGTCGCCCGGCGGGACGACCGCCGAACGGTACTGGTCGGCCTGACGATCCTGGCGATCGCCTTCTTCGTCGTCCCGACCCGGGTCCACGAGCGCTACCTGTTCCCGTTCTTCGCCCTCGGCGCGATCCTGGCGGCCACGTCGTTCCGCTGGCGGTTTGCCTACTTCGTGCTGGCCGTGGCCAACTTCGTCAACCTCTACGCGGTCCTGACCAACGCCTTCTACAACAACCCCGGGATCAGCGACTGGCTGGGGATCAGCGACGCGGTCCGGTCGCAGACCGGGGTCACGATCGCCGTCCTGGCCCACCTGGCCGTGGGCCTGTGGGCCCTGACCGAGCTCCGGCGTGGAGCCCAGGTCCGGCTCGACGCTGAAACCGAGGCCGACGCGCTCGAAGCCGGGCCGCCCGATCTCGAGGCAGACCCTGACGACGACGATTTGCTTGAGGGCGGGGCTGGATCGCTGCCGGCGCCAGCGCTGGCCGGGTCGGCCGCCCTGATTGCCGGCGCCTGGACCCCGCCCAACCCGGGCGGCAGGGCCGTCGGCACGCCCGCCGCGGCCGTCGGCGCGCCAGGCCCGGGGACGGCGGCCTTTGAGCATCCGGCCTGGCTCGAACCCGGGTCGCCGGCCGAACCGGCCGAGGAAACGGACGAGGTCGAGCCAACGGGCTTCCTGGCCGGCCTCCTAAACCGCCGGCCGAGGCTGCCCGATCGTTCGCGCGGCCTGCATGGCGAGAGCGGCGGACGCTTCGACAAGCTCGACCTGCTGATCATGGCCACCCTCCTGATCGGCGTCCTGACCCT